>DATGJQ010000013.1:0-58311 GCA_035295105.1 Candidatus Acidiferrales bacterium
AGCGGCGAATTCGCGATGGTCAAAGCGGCGGCCGCCAACGGCTGGATCGAGGAAAAGCGCATCGCGCTGGAAATCCTGACGGCCATTCATCGTGCGGGAGCCAGCATCGTGCTCACCTACCACGCGAAAGACGCCGCGCGCTGGTTGAAAAACGGCTGACGCGAAAGTTTTCTCCGCAACTACCACGAATACACAAACAGACGATGAGCTCACCCAAACCGGTCAAAATGCAGCGGCCTCGCTCCGAGGAAATCTTCCGCCGCGCCACGGACGTGCTGGTCGGCGGCGTAAACAGCCCCGTGCGCGCGTTCCGCGCAGTAGGCGAAGACCCTATCGTCGTGGAGCGCGCAGCCGGTTCGCGCTTGTGGGACGCCGACGGAAACGAATACATCGACTACGTCTGCTCGTGGGGCGCGCTTATCCTGGGCCATGCGCATCCGCAAGTGGTGCACGCGATCACCGAACAGGCCAAGCGCGGCACGAGTTACGGCATGCCGACCGAACTGGAAGTGGATCTGGCAGCGCGCATCCGCAAGGCTTTGCCTTCCTGCGAGAAAGTTCGTTTCGTGAGTTCGGGGACCGAGGCCACCATGAGCGCTGTGCGCCTGGCCCGCGCCGCCACCGGCCGCGACCTCATCATCAAATTTGACGGCTGCTACCATGGGCACTCGGACAGTTTTCTTTCTGAGGCGGGCTCGGGCCTGGCCACGCTCGGAATCGCGGCGTGTCCTGGCGTGCCGCAGGCGCTGGCCGAATTGACCCTAAACGCGCCGTACAACAACCCCACGGCGGTGGAAAAACTCTTCGCCGAACACCGTGGCAAAATCGCCGCGATCATTGTCGAGCCCGTCGCCGCGAACATGGGCGTGGTCCCGCCGCAACCCGGCTTCCTCCGGTCCCTGCGCGATCTGTGTACGCAGAACGGAGCGCTTTTGATTTTCGACGAAGTGATCACCGGCTTCCGCGTGTGCTACGGCGGCGCGCAAACGTTGTCCGGGATCACTCCGGACCTGACCACGCTCGGGAAAATTATCGGCGGCGGATTGCCGGTCGCCGCGTACGGAGGCCGCCGCGACCTGATGGACCGCGTCGCGCCGCTCGGACCGGTCTACCAGGCGGGAACGCTGTCCGGAAATCCGCTGGCCATGAGCGCCGGCATCGCTTCGCTCGATTTGCTGGCTGCGCCCGGATTTTACGATTCGCTCGAAGCGCGATCGAAACGCCTGGGAGACGGTATCGCGGCGGCGCTCGCCGAAACGGGCGCGCCGGCCACCGCGGTTCGCGCCGGGTCGCTGCTAACGCTGTTTTTCTCCTGCGAGCCGGTGACCGACTACGCGGCCGCAAAGAAATGCGATACTCGGCGCTTCGCGGAATTTTTCCGGGCCATGCTCGATCGCGGCATCTTTCTAGCCCCGTCGCAATTTGAAGCAATATTCGTTTCGGCCGCGCACACGGACGCCGATATCGAGCGCACGCTGGCGGCTTGCCGGGAAATCTTCTCAGTCCTCGCTGAATAACCGCTCGAATATCTTGTTGAAGAATTAGGGGGTCTGTCTGATCCGTGGCGCCCGTGTCCCGCTGGCCTTTTTTGTGCTACAACATCGGCCTCGAAAGCGCCGGTGAGATGCCGGCGCGGTTTTCACAAGGAGACGCAATTCATGCCTGACGAACTGGGCGAACTTCACGAGAACGCCGAGCATGCCCGCGAGAATCCTTCGCTCGCCCCAATCTCGGTCACCATGGCTATTCTCGCAGTGTGCGTGGCCGTCGTTTCCCTGATGGGGCATCGCTCGCATACCGAGGAACTTCTGACCCAGAATCGCGCCACCGATCAGTGGGCGTACTACCAGGCGAAAAACATTCGTCTCCACAACTATCAGATGAGCCTCGACCTCTTGGCCTTGATCGAATTCAAGGACAAGGAGCAGGCGGAAAAGGTTCGCGCGAAGTATCAATCCGAGGTCGATCGCTACACGAAGGAGCAGGCTGAGATCGAGGAGCAGGCCAAGGATTTCGAAAAGGAATCCGCCCGCGCCCAGAGAAAGGCGGACCGCTTCGACCTGGGAGAAGTATTTCTGGAAATCGCGCTGGTGATTTCCTCGCTCGCGCTGCTGTCACGAAAACGAATCTTCTGGTTCCTGGGTCTGATTTCAGGCGTTGCAGGACTGGCGGTGGCCGTCACCGGATACCTGATGCACTGAGCCAGCCGCCGTGCGACCCACTCACGGCGCAGGCGGAGCAGCGCGCAGCTTCAGCGTGGCCAATTCGCGCGCCAGTTGATCGAGCCTTTCCAGAACTTCGCGGTGGCGGGATTCCTCCGGCACCGGTTTTTTCGCGGTGAAACAGATCATGCCGCTCGGATCGAGCGTCGCGCGGTCCACTTCGCGCAGATCGCCAAATCCCTGTTTGTGCGCCGCGGTTTGCAGTTCCTCGACGGTAAGAACTTCTTTCGCCAGTTGATCCTCAAGAACCTTGCCGTTATCCATCAGCACGGTAGCCTCGCCCTCGACCAGCCGGTCCAGCTTTTCGTGGCGGAACAAGAATCGCACCACCAGAAAATTGAGCAGCAGCAGCGTCGCCGCGCCAATCAGTCCGCCCGTGACGCTGTTGTCGTCGCCGATGATGGCGTTCTGCACAGTATTCGAAAGCGTAAGCAGCACCACCAGGTCAAACGGATTGAGCTGCGCCAGTTCGCGCTTGCCCGCCAGGCGCAATCCCAGCACCAGGAAAAGATAAACCACAATCGGCCGCAGGATTTTTTCGGCCACGGGGAGCGCCAGAACAAACATGTCGGTCAGTATCTTGGAATGCATCATTTCTCTCCTGAAATTTCGCGAAACCCGGCGAATTGGCGAGGAAACGCGCGTCGTCCGGTATTCCGGAAGTCTCGCGAGAGAGTACCACGCCCGGATTCGGCGTGAGCGCCGATGCGGCCGCTTCGCTTGACGCAATCCGGCTGCTCCTGTATATTCTTTTTCGCCATGAATCACTCCGCGAGGCACCACGGCCATCATCACCATCACGGCGTACGACCGTGCCCGCGGAGGCTTGAGTAGCGCATCGAAATTCGCACTCATCGGCCCGCTGGCGCGGTAAGCGCCAGCGGGTTTTTTATTTTCGGCCGACGTAACCCGCAATCGTGCCGGGATTTTCTTGGAAGTCTTCGGAGGAGCGATGGAACTGGATTTCAAAAAACTGGACGGGCTGGTCCCCGCGGTAATTCAAGACGCCGGCACGGGCGAGGTCCTGATGCTCGGTTTCATGAATGCCGAAGCCTACGCCGCGACGCAGCAGAGCGGGGAAGTCACCTTTTTCAGCCGCTCGCGCAATAAACTGTGGCGCAAGGGCGAGCAAAGCGGCCACGTGCTGAAAGTGCGCGACATTCGCGTCGATTGCGACGTTGACGCGCTGCTCATCCGCGTGGAGGCGCTCGGTCCCGGCGTTTGCCACGAAGGCTACCGCTCCTGTTTCTTCCGCCAAATTTCCGCGGCAGGCGAAACCAGCCTCGTCGCCGAACGCACTTTCGATCCGAACGCGGTTTACGGAAAGGATTCGCGCGGATGAGCGTACTACGCCTCGGAATTCCCAAGGGCAGCCTGCAGGACGCGACCATCCAGCTGTTCGCCAAGGCCGGCTGGCGCATCTCCATCAATTCGCGCAGCTATTTTCCGGGCATCGACGATCCCGAAATCAGCTGCATGCTGGTGCGCGCGCAGGAAATGGCGCGCTACGTTGAGACCGGAGCGCTAGACGCCGGGATCACCGGGCGCGACTGGGTGTTTGAAACTGGGTCGAGGGTCGCGGAGATCGGCGAGCTGATGTATTCCAAGCAGAGCCTCTTGCCGGTGCGGTGGGTGCTGGCGGTTCCGGAAGACGGGCCGATTCAGTCCGTAAAGGATCTCGCCGGGAAGGTGATCGCCACGGAAGTTGTAAATCTCACCCGGCAATATCTCGAACGCAACAAGGTCGAGGCGCGCGTCGAGTTCTCCTGGGGCGCGACCGAAGTGAAAGTGCCGCAACTGGCCGATGCCATCGTGGAAGTCACGGAAACGGGATCGTCGCTGCGCGCCAATCACCTGCGCATCGTGGACACCATTCTCGAATCGCGCACCGTGTTTGTGGCCAATCGCGCGTCCGCGGCGGACGCCTGGAAATCCGAAAAGATTTCCAACATTTTTCTGCTGCTGTCCGGCGCGATCGCCGCGTACACCAAGGTCGGAATCATGCTGAACGTCCGCAAAGAGAATCTCGCCGCGGTGCTGGCGGCGCTTCCAGCGCTTAAAAATCCGACCATTTCCACCTTGAGCGATCCCGATTGGATCGCCGTGAACACAATTATCGACGAAGACGTGGTGCGCACGATCATTCCGCGCCTGAAGGCCGCGGGCGCGCAGGGAATCGTAGAGTACCCGCTGAACAAGATCGTGCTCTAAGTGGCACAGGCTCCAGCCTGTGGATTTTGGTCGGAGCACGATTCAAAGTGCGACGCGAGACGAAAGCGACGAAAGCAAGAGCCAGATGCGCATACTGAAACTCACAGACTCGGTGGCCGATCGGTTTCTAGCGCGGCGGAGTTCGCATGACGCCGCGGCGGAACGCACCGCCGCGCGGATCGTAGCTGACGTTCGCAAGCATGGCGACGCCGCGCTGTTCCGCTGGGCCTTACGGCTGGACGCGCTGAAGCTCACCCGCCGCACGCTTTGGATCAGCCGCACCGAGATCCGCGCCGCGAAGAGCAACATTCCGCGCGATCTCCTGCGCGCCATCGAGCACGCCGCGCGCAACATCCGGCGTGTCGCCGAAGAGCAGCGCCCGCGCTCGTGGACCGTGACGGTCGAGCCCGGAGTTCGCGTCGGCCAGCGCGTCACTCCGCTCGGAACGATTGGTTGCTACATTCCCGGCGGGAGATTTTCGTTGTTCTCAACGCTGCTGATGACGGCGATCCCCGCGCAAGTAGCCGGCGTGAAGCGGATCGTCGTGGCCTGCCCAAAGCCCAGCGCGGCACTATTTGCCGCAGCCGGAATTCTGGGCGTAACGGAAATTGCCCGGATGGGCGGCGCGCAGGCGATTGGCGCATTCGCATATGGCACAGCATCGATCCCGCGGGTGGATAAAATTTGCGGGCCCGGCAATCGCTACGTAACCGCGGCGAAGCGCATCGTCTCCAACGATTGCGCGATTGACATGCCCGCGGGACCGACGGAAGTACTGATACTCGCCACCGGCGGCGAGGCGCGCTACATCGCCGCGGATATTCTGGCGCAGGCCGAGCACGATCCGGACGCGATCGCGCTGCTGGTCACGCCGTCGGCAAAGCTGGCGGCGGCTGTTTCCGCGGAGGTAGAGAGTCAACTACGCCGTCTGCCCGAATCGAATCCCGCGTGGAAATCGCTGCAGCGCGCGAGCGCGATTCTGGTCGCTCCGTCGCTGGACGAGGCGATCCGCTTTGCCAACCGCGTCGCCCCGGAGCACTTGAGCATTCCGCAAGCAAGCAAGACGCTGATCGAGAAATTGTCTGAATCGGGCAGCGTGTTTCTCGGACCGTGGAGCGCGCAACCCATCGGCGACTACGCCAGCGGCACCAACCACGTCCTACCGACGTCGGGATGGGCGCGCGCCCGCGGCGGCTTGAGCGTCGCGGACTTTGTGAAATGTTGCAGCACGCAGGAAATTTCGCCTGCCGGTTTGAAGCGGCTCGCGCCGGTGGTTGCGGCGATGGCCCGAGCTGAAGGGCTTGAGGCGCATGCGCGCGCCGTAGAGGTGCGCAAGTGACGCGGCCGTTCCAAAAATATTCGTCCACGCGGGTGCGCTTTTCATGATTCCGATCCGCAAGGCGGTCCTCGGCCTCGCGCCGTACAACGCCCCGAAAGAAGGGCGGGCCGCGAAGCTGCGCCTCGACTTCAATGAGAACACCGTAGGCTGCTCGCCTGCGGTTGTGCGCGCTCTTTCGCGCATGACCCCGAAGGAAATGGCGATCTACCCGGAGTATCAGCAAACGACCCGCCGCCTCGCGAAATTCTTCGGCGTGCGCCCGGCCGAAATGCACCTCACGAACGGAATCGATGACGCCCTGCATCTGATTGCCGATACTTTCATTGAAGATGGCGATTCGGTCTTGGTTGTCGAGCCGACCTTCGATATGTACCGGTTCTTCTCCGAACTCGCGGGCGCGCGCGTGATTGCGCTGCGCTACGACGAAGAGATGCGGTTTCCGGTGGAGGCTGTCATTCGCGCCGTGCGCGGTCCGCGCAAGAAGGTTCCACGGGTTCTGTATATCGCCAATCCTAACAATCCTACCGGCACATTGGTGCGGCGCGAGGAATTGCGCCGAATTCTTTCTGCGGCGGCCCACACTCTGGTCCTGGTCGACGAAGCCTACTTCGATTTTTCCGGGCTGACGATCCTTCCGTGGATTAGGCGCTATCCCAATCTTCTGGTGGCGCGCACGTTCTCAAAATCTGCGGGCCTGGCGGCGCTGCGCGTTGGTTGCCTGTTCGGAAAAGCGGAAATGCTGTCGGCAATGCGCCGCGCGTGCACGCCCTATCCGGTCAATTCAGCCGCGCTGGTGGCGGCAGAAGCTGCCGTACGCGATCCGCAGTTTCTGCGCAGTTACACGCGGGAAGTCCTGCAAAGCCGCGCGCTGCTGGAAAAGGGGCTCGTGCGCCTGGGTGCCCGCATTTATCCCAGCAGCGCCAATTTTGTGTTGGCGGATTTCGGTTCCGCGGCGCCGCGCCTCGTTCGCGCTCTCGAACGAAAGGGAATTCTCGTTCGCGGACGCCGGGATTTTCCTCGCGTAGGTTTTGTCCGCATTAGCGCCGGCACGCGCGCTGACACGCGCAAAGTTCTGCGCGCGATGGAAGGGATTCTGTGAAGCTCTCGCCAAAGCTTGTTATTTTTGACGTCGACGGCGTCCTGCTGGACGTGCACGGATCGTTTCACAAGTCCATCGTCGATACCGTGCACTTTTTCACCAGGCATCGCGTTAGCTATGCCGAAATTCACCAGTGGAAAAATCGCTCAGGCTACAACGATGACTGGCGATTGACCACCGACTGGATCGCGTCCCTCGGTCCGGCAGTGCCGTATGAGACGGTGAAAGCGCGCTTCCAGAAATTCTATTGGGGCACCAAATCCGAGCCGGGCAATGTGTTGAAAGAGCGCTGGCTGATTACGCACAAGCGCCTGGAACGCTGGTCGCGGCGCGCCGAACTCGCGCTGTTTACCGGGCGCACACGCCGGGAGCTGCGCCACACGCTGGAAGATACGCACGCGGCCAATATTTTTCGCCGCACGATTACCGTGGACGACGTGAAAAAAGGCAAACCCGATCCCGAAGGTTTGCGCCTGCTTTTGAACGGCATGCTGGCGCGCGATGCCGTCTACCTCGGAGATAACATCGACGACGCGCTTTCCGCCAAGCGCGCGCGGGTTCCGTTCGTCGGCGTGCTGCCGCACGGCAGCGACGCTCATAACGCGCGCGCCGCGCGCCTGCGTGAACTCGGCGCGATCGACATCCTGCACAGCGTTCGCGATCTGGAGAAACTGTGGCCATGAGAAAAGCCAACCTGCGCCGCACCACCACCGAAACGGATATTCGTATCCGCCTGAATCTCGATGGCTTGGGCCGCGCGAAAATTTCCACCGGAATTCCGTTTCTCGATCACATGTTGGCGCTGGTGGCGCGGCACGGCGCGATGGATCTGGAACTCACGGCGCGCGGCGACCTCCAGGTCGATCAGCACCACACCGTCGAAGACACTGGGATCGTGCTGGGCGAGGCCGTGCGCAAGGCGCTCGGCTCAAAGCGTGGAATATTGCGCGCGGGTTTTTTCCTGATGCCCATGGACGAAACTCTCGCCGCGGCGGCCATCGATTTCAGCGGCCGCCCGCACCTCGTCTGTAAATGGAAATTTTCGGCCACTCATGTAGGTGGCCTGCAGGTTGAGTTGCTCGAGGATTTTTTCGGTGGCTTTGCCCAGGCCGCCGGCGCGAACGTGCATCTGGAACTAAAGTACGGCCGCTCCTCGCACCATCAGGTCGAAGCCATCTTCAAGGCCTTCGCCCGCGCGCTGCGATTTGCGGCCACGCGCGATCCGCAACTGAAGCGTGTTCTTCCCAGCACGAAAGGCCTGCTATGAACATCGCACTCGTGGAATACGGAGCGGGAAATCTTCCCTCGGTCGAGCGAGCGCTCGGAAGGCTCGGCGTCGAATCGCGCCGCGTTTCCACGCCGGAAGCTCTCGCCGGCTGCGACGCTCTGATCCTTCCCGGCGTTGGCCACTTTGGAGCGCTAATGCGCTCGCTCGGCGAGCGTTCGCTAGTGGAACCGCTGCGCGACGCCGTGTCGCAGGGCAAGCCGCTCCTGGGAATCTGTCTTGGGCTGCAGGCGATGTTCGCCACCAGCGACGAAGCACCGGGAGACGTGGGCCTCGCCCTTTTCCCGCAAAAAGTTTCCGCGCTGCCGCCGGCGGATCGCCTGCCGCACATGGGATGGAACCAGTTGCGCCGCACGCGGCCCAGCAAATTGCTGGAGGGCGTTCCCGAAGACGCCTATTTTTATTTTGCGCACTCTTATGCCGCGCTCGATGCCGGTGATGCGGGCGTCGCGTACTGCGACCACTGCGCTCCGTTTGTCGCCGTGCTGGAACGTGAAAATGTCTTCGCGACGCAGTTTCACCCCGAAAAATCGGGACCCGTCGGCGCGCAAATCCTCTCCAATTTTGTGCGATATGCAGGCGGCGAGAAATGAGCCTCGCCCGCCGCATCATTCCTTGCCTGGACACGGACGGCGAGCGCGTCGTCAAGGGCGTGAACTTTGTGAATTTGCGCGATGCCGGCGATCCAGCGGCACTCGCGGCGCGCTACAACATCGAGGGAGCCGATGAACTCGTAGTCCTGGACATCGCCGCCTCGCGCGATCATCGCCCCACGTTTCTTGAGACCATTCGCCGCGTGGCCGCCGAACTCGCCATCCCGCTGACCGCCGGCGGCGGCGTCGCCAATGTTGACGAAGGCCGCGCCATCCTGCGCGCCGGGGCCGACAAGCTGACGGTGAACACTGCTGCAATCCGCAATCCTTCTTTGCTGACAGAGCTGGCCGCGGAATTCGGATCGCAAGCAGTGGTCCTCGCGATTGATGCCAAGCGTGTCGGCGATCGTTGGGAAGCGTTCGTTCGCGGTGGCAGCGTGCCCACCGGCATCGATGCCGTGGAGTGGGCCCACCGGGGAGTGGATGCGGGCGCCGGAGAAATTCTGATCACCTCGATGGACAAGGACGGCACGCGTTCTGGATTCGATTGTCCGTTGACCGCGGCGATTTCGCGCGCCGTTTCGGTGCCGGTGATTGCGTCGGGCGGCGCGGACACTCCGGAAACGTTTCTGGAAGTGTTTCGCGAAGGCCGCGCGGACGCCGCGCTGGCCGCGTCGATCTTTCATGACAGCATCCAGGGCCTTGGTGAATTGAAGCGTTATCTTGGCGAGCAGGGAATACCGGTCCGGCAGACGGCGTGACGCTGTAGCGCCCGCCTTCAGGCGGGCAGTTCTCGGCAAGCACCTGCTCGCCTGAAGGCGAGCGCCACATACCGATTCCAGGCGCTGGCCGCCGGTTCGTTCCAGCGCAAAATTAAAATCGAAATGGAAAGAGCCCGCAACTCATGATGATCCCTTGCATCGACTTGCAGGACGGCCGAGCCGTGCAGTTGGTCCACGGCCGCGAGCGCAAACTCGCGGTGGACGACGTTTTCGGATTGCTGGAGCGTTTTGGCAGCCACCCGCTCATTCACGTGATCGATCTGGACGCCGCGATGCGCAAGGGCAGCAACGCCAGGCTGGTGCGCCAGCTGTGCGCCGCGGCTAAAAAACGCAAGATGCGCGTCCGCGTGGGCGGCGGAATTCGCAGCGTCGCCCAGGCCGCCCGGATTGCCGGATGGGGAGCGGAGAAAATTATCGTGGGCAGCGCCGCGTTCAAGGATGGGCGCGTTAACGACAGCTTTCTTAGCCGCCTGGCCGGAAAGATCGGGCGCCGGCGCGTGATCGTCGCACTGGATACGGATCGCGGAAAAATTCTGGTGCGCGGCTGGCAGGATAAGCTTCGCCTGCGCCCGGACGAAGTAATTCCCGATCTCGAAAAGTATGCCTCGGAATTTCTATGCACCTACGTGGACGCCGAAGGAACCATGCGCGGCACGAATCTCAAGTGGTTTCGCAGCTTGCGGCGCGCCACTCGCAGCCCTATCACCGCCGCGGGAGGAATTCGCAGCCAAAAAGAAATTCGCGCGCTCGCGCGGATGAACATGAACGCTGCGGTCGGCATGGCGCTGTACACAGGGAAGCTTAGCTGAACTACGCGGAAGGATTTTCTTCGTGTAGAGGGTGCGTCTGCCAGAACTCCGGATTCGCTCCCGGGAACACCACGCCGGTTTCGACCGTCCGGCTGTGCTGGGTGCCCAGAAATACCACGCGGCAGTCCTGCTCCTTCTGTGTCACCTGGTTGGTCAGCAGCAGGATTTGTCCCCTTTGAACGGGCACGCTCAGCAGCAGTAGTGCGCCGGAATCGCTGACGTTCAGCGTGTGGGCTTCTTCGTGGAAGGGCTCGGTCCCGGGACCGTAGCCGTAAACGTACACGGCGACGTCCTGGGCCCAGCGGCGGCTCTTGCGCCGGTCGGGAGGCTCCGCCTTGCCGGTCACGCTCGATTGCAGCGTGTCCGGCTTGCCCGCTCGATTGATTTGCGCCTGTTTCAGCGCTTCAAATATGCGGCTCATAACTTTTCTGACGGCCCGGCTGGGGTTGGGCAGCTTGAAAATAAAATTACTCCGATTGGGTCGCTCGAGGCGGGGACAATCCAGTTCAGGTGCGAATGGGTAACCCCGGATGCGACACTAGAAATGCCGATCCCTGCGGCATATTCTCTGCCCCGATTCCACTCCTTCCAGAGTAGCATCACTTTAGGGCAGAGAGGGAGAGTTTCATTGCCAGATCCAGGCGCTCGCGAAAATCCTCAGGCAGCAGCGGGTGCCATCCGGGTCGGGCCAGCCGGGTGGTCCTATGCGGACTGGTCCGGCATTGTCTATCCGGCCCGCAAGCCGTCCGGCTTTCACGAGGCCGCGTTTCTCTCGGAATTTTTTGACACCATCGAAATTAATACGTCGTTTTACCAGCCCGTGCGCCCTGATCATTGCCGCCATTGGCTCGAACTGGTCTCCGCGAATCCCCGGTTTCTGTTTACCGCAAAGCTGTGGCAGAAATTCACGCATGAAGAGGCCGCCGGCCCGGAGGATGAGAAGGCCGTGCGCGTGGGATTCGATGTGCTGCGGGGCGCGGGCAAGTTAGGGGCGGTGTTGCTGCAGTTTCCGTTCTCGTTCCATCGTACCGAAGAAAACACCGCCTACCTCGCCAAACTCCTGAAGAAGTTTTCCGACTATCCGCTGGTGGTGGAAGTGCGCCACGCCACCTGGAATGACAAATCCTTTTACGCCATGCTGCACGAACGCGGCGTGGGCTTCTGCAACATCGATCAGCCGGTGATCGGCCGCTCCATGAAACCCACCGAGCGCGCCACTTCGCGCGTGGCGTACGTCCGCCTGCACGGACGCCGCTACGACACCTGGTTCAGCGACGATCCGGCCACGCCGCCCTCGGAGCGTTACAACTACCTGTACACCGAAAGCGAGCTCGAACCTTGGGCCGCGCGCATCCGGCACGTGTCGCAAGGCGGAGAATCCACCTTCGTCATCGCCAACAATCACTTCGAGGGTAAAGGCGTCGTGAACGCTCTGCAGCTTGTTCATCTCTTGACGCAATCGAAAGTAAAAGTTCCCGAAATCCTTCGCCAGCATTATCCGGAACTCGACCGCATCGCTTCCGAACCGCCTGCTGAACCGCTGCTGTTTCCCATGTCGTAGCGATCCCGCTCCGAAAGTTGCAGTTGAGCAAAACCATCTGGATCAAAAAGGACAGGTAAAACGCGCCTGTCCCAATTCTGAACCAAAGACCGTGATCGATTCCGCACCCTCGTGACTCACAATAGATTTGGGAGCATCTAACTAGCTATGGCGGTTCTTGAGAGGCTGAAAACACTTCGGCGGGTGGAACGCCCGTGGTGGCCGGCGGTGGTGGCCTGTAGCGGAGCTGTCATCCTGGGCCATTTCCTGCGCCAGTTGAATATCGTTCTGAACCCGCTGGCATGGTCCAGCACGGAAATCATTACAGCGCTTTTGAGTTTCACGATCGCCGCCAGCGTTTTGGTGCGATATTACGGCACCGGAAATCGCGTTTCGCTGTTCCTGGGATTGACATTCGGCGTTACCGGCATCATTCATCTCGGCGCAATCTTTGAATTCTATGACCATTTCCTGAAGCCGTCGGAGCAAGTGCGCGTGCCCGCCTCCTGGATGATTGGGCAGACGCTGCTCGGAATCCTTCTGCTGGTCGCGTGCGTCATCAACCGTTGGCTTCCGTGGCCGCGCGACCCGCGAAAAAATGCGGTGGCCATGTCCTCGATCGTGTTGGCCGCGACGTGCATGGTTTCAGCGGCGTATCTGTTGTTTCCGAGCATCCCGCCGATCCAGCCGCACAGTCCCACGCCGCGCGTCTGGGAACTGCTTCCTGCGGTCATTTTCCTGGTTGCTGCTGTGGTGCTGGAATCCGTGATGGAGGACGACCGTTTCGCGTTCGATTCCGCCCTCGTTTCCGTGGCCGGCCTGAACGTCATTAGCCATCTGGTTGCCTCGCAGTCGGCCCGCTTGCTGGATGCCGCTGCGGGTGTCGCGGAGCTGATCAACGCCATCAGCTACATCGTTCTTCTCGGCGCGACTCTTCTCGATAATGCGAGGCTCTTTCGCCAGGTGCGCACACTGGCCATCAGTGATAGCCTGACTGGCCTCGCCAACTACCGCCATCTAGTCGATATCCTGCAAAGCGAACTGGAGCGCTCCGGCAGAACCAACCGGCCGTTCTCAGTCCTGCTGATGGACCTCGACGGGCTCAAAAAAATTAACGACCGCCACGGGCACGTAATCGGCAGCCGTGCTCTGTGCCGGGTCGCCACGATCCTTCGGCTCAATTCGCGCTCAATCGATACCGCGGCGCGATACGGCGGCGATGAATTCGCGCTGGTGCTTCCGGAAACCAATACCACCGCCGCTGAGCAGGTAGCCGATCGCATTCGCAATTGCCTGGCCGATGATGAGGAAGTTCCCGTGCTCAGCATCAGCATTGGAGTAGCCACTTTTCCGAAATGTGGCGGTTCCGTCCAGGAGTTGCTGGAGTATGCGGACCGCGCTCTCTACGCGATGAAGGAACAGTCGAAGCGCGGTAAGTCGGAAAAGCGGAAGCGCACTTTATAGAGGGCTCGGCGGGAAAAAATCGTCTAGCGGATGCGGGCAGCGGTCGCGGTCTTCCAGAAGTCCGGATTTGGTACCGGAAAACTCACCGAGACTTCGCTGATCTGGATGTTAAGAATATTCACGCGGACCACGTTTGAGATTTGCTCGAGGGAGGTGCCGTTGTTGATGAGCAGCAAATCCTGGCCCTCGATGATGGGGACCGCGAGCAGGATCACTCCGCCGTTGACGTTTCCGCTGATCGCCTTGGCTTGTTCGTAAAACGCCGCGTGGCACGCGGACCGCCCGTACACCGTCAAGTCGATGTCCAGTTCCGTGCGGGGAGTGATGCGGCGTTCCGGCCATTCCATCTCGCCGAGAAACTCCGAACGGTCAACGCCGCTCGTCGATCTTGATTCACGCGCAGTCCGGATTGCATCGTAAATACGGCTCATGGGTGGCGTCCTGGCAAGACGAGAGCGTTTGAGTGCTCACCGAATTTCCGGCCAGCCATCTTCGCAATCAAAGCCAACCGCGGCAATAGCTGCATGGTTCCACCACCACTGGTACGCCGGGACAGGTACGCCCGCAAATGCTCCGCGCGGATTTGAAGTTTGCGACTCGGTCTTGAACCGCCCATCCCACCGTGAGAGGATTTCCCCATCGTTCGCCGTGGCGAGAAAGCTGGCGCGGCGTTTCGTTAGCCGTGCGTGGAGGGCGCAGTGGACCGCAGGAAATTCATGAAGTTCGGTGGCCTCGCCGCGATCGAATTGGGCGCGGCAAAACTGCTGATGTCCCAATCCCAGCCCGGCATGCCCGCCATGGCGCCCGCCGCGAGCGCTCAAGAAGCTTCCAAGGCCGACATCACCTTGCGAATTTCGCCGGTCACCGTGGAACTGACCCCGACGCGCATCATCAGCACCATCGGCTACAACGGAACTTCGCCCGGGCCCATACTGCGCATGAAAGAAGGCAAGCCAGTCGTCGTTGACGTCCTGAACGAAACCGATGTGCCGGAGTTGGTCCACTGGCACGGCCTCTTTATCCCCGCGGAAGTCGACGGCGTGGAAGAAGAGAACACGCCCATGGTGCCGCCGCACGGGCGTATTCGTTACCAGTTCACCCCGCGCCCAGCCGGAACGCGCTGGTACCACACCCACACTATGGCCGGAGCGGACCTGCACCGCGGCGCGTATACCGGGCAGTTCGGTTTCCTGATGATCGAAGCCGCGAACAATCCTGGAAGTTACGATCAGGAAATTTTTCTCGCGCTGCGCGAATGGGAACCATTCTTCAACCCCGAAGAGGAAGATGACGACGATTCCAGCAATGCCGGGCCGCAGCCCGAGCGCCCCAAAGTTCTGGATACAAACCCTTCCGGCCTCGAAGTCGGTTACCAGATGCTTTCAATAAACGGAAAAGCCCTAGGCGCGGGCGAACCCATTCGCGTGCAGCCGGGCCAGAAGGTCCTGATGCATTTGCTGAACGCCAGCGCCAGCATGAATCGGCGCATCGCGCTGCCTGGTCACAAATTTCAAATCATCGCCATGGACGGCAATCCCGTGCCCACGCAGCAATCGGTTGACGTGCTCTATATCGGCCCGGGCGAGCGCATCGATGCCGTGGTCGAAATGAAGCAGCCGGGCGTCTGGATCCTGGGCACGGACATGGACGATGCGCGCAACGGCGGCATGGGCGTGGTCATCGAGTACGCCAATCAGCACAAGCAGCCGCAATGGATCGCTCCGCCAAACACGCCCTGGGACTACACGATTTTCGGCCGCGCCGGCAATCAGCCCGCTCCGGATGCCACCATCGACATGATCTTTCAGAAAGTTCCGAGCGGCGCGGGACTCTTCAACAGCTGGACCGTGAACGGCAAGCAATATCCGCACGATCAGGAATTCGTCCTCAAGCAGGGCGGCCGCTACCGGCTGGTGTTTCGCAACCGCAGCGAGGATGACCATCCGCTACACATGCACCGGCACTCGTTTGAGATCGTCGAAATTAATGGGAAGACCACGGCGGGCATTCTGAAGGACACAGTGATCGTGCCCGGCTACGGCCGCGCCACAGTCGATATGGTCGCCGATCAGCCCGGGCTCACGCTGTTCCATTGCCACATCCAGCAGCACATGGATTACGGCTTCAAAGCCCTATTTCGTTACGCATGAGCGTGTAGCGCCCGCCTTCAGGCGGGCACCTTGCGCTCAAGCACTTGCCCGCCTGAAGGCGGGCGCTACATTACGCTCATTTGCTCGGCTGATCCGGCGCCGCCTTAGCCGGCTGGCCAATCTTAATGGTCACGCCGAATCGCTTGTAGTTCTCATACTTCACCACCATGCGAATCGGCACATCGCCGCTGCTGAACCGCAGAACGTCATTCGATCGGGTGTAGGTGGGAAACCAGTAGTGCCCCTCGATGTTTTCACGGAACGTCTCGAAGCGCGGGAACACATTTTCCTCGCCGCCTTTTTTGCGGATGTCCGGGACAGCCTTGCCGTCGGTTTTCACGATTTCCAGGTCTTTGTCCTCCACCCAGATGCGCCCCTGAAAATATCGCTGGTTCTTCTCGATGGTTTTCGGCGCCACGTCGAACACATAGGTGGTCAGCTCATCCAGTTGCACATGGTCCACATACTTGACGTTGTACTTGGGCAATTCCGAAGTGGTCAGCACAAACGGCTGAACGTGTTCGAGGTCGTCCAGGTCCTGCTGCGAAAGCGAAATACGCTCCAGCGTGGACATAGGAGCGTAAGTGACTTTCTCATAGCGCTTGCCCGCCGGCGTAAACACGATTTCACTGCCCATTGTATATTCGCCGTCCGGCCGGTTGCTGGTGTCCAGCGTCTGGATCGTAAAGGTCTGTGTGTAGGTAAAATTGTCACGCTCGATTTTGAATTCCGCCTCGTGCGCCGCGAACTTCTGCACAATCTCCTCGATCGGCATCGTCGGCGGCCCGAGCGCAGGTTTCTCCGGCGCCGCCCCGGCTGCTTTGTTGGAGACCGGCATTTGATCCATTTGCCGCGCGGCCAGCGGCAGAAACGCCCACATCATTGCCAAACCGGCCATCGCTGCGGTCCATCGCCGCCCGTGCCTTGCCGCACCAGAAACCGAATGTTCCGCCATAATGCCATCTCCCATCTTCTTCACGCCGTAGCCTCGAAGCAGTCCAGCGAATGCTTCCAAAAAATTTAGCACAGCGGACACCCGGAAAGCACACACGATTCACCGTCAGGAGTCTTCCTTAGTTTGGAGGATCGCGGAAGCCCAGAGGTTGCATTGTCCGGTTCATCGTCCTATCACGGCGTGGCGCTCGTATTCTTTTCGATCGCCGCGGCTCACATTGACAGTAAACTTGTGCGTCTGTTACGTTCACGCGATCCATTATTTTTCTCGGTGCAGGCACGTGAAAGCCGGAAGCCGGTGTGCTCCGCGGAAGGCAGGAGATTTTGTCCAAGTTGCCGGGAAAATCCCGCCGCCTCACTCCCATCGATTGGGTCATCTGTGGCGTGGCTTGCATCGGATTCGCGTTCGATACCTACGAACTATTGGTTCTCACCCTGACGGTTCAACCGGCGTTGACCGAATTCCTCACCGTTAAGCCTGGCAGCGCGGAATTCAATCGCTGGATCGGGCTGATGTTTTACGTTCCGGCCATTGCCGGAGGAATTTTTGGCTTGCTCGGCGGGTACTTGATCGACCGCTTTGGTCGCCGCCGCATTTTGTTCTGGAGCATCTTGCTCTTCTGTTTTTCGGCGCTGGCGACGGGCTACTCGTCATCGGCGATGCAGTTGCTGGTCTATCGCTGCATTACGTTTGTCGGCGTGTCCGTTGAGTTCGTCGCCGCCACCGCGTGGCTCGCGGAATTATTCCCGGAACGCGATCAGCGCGAAACGATCCTTGGCACCACGCAAATCTTCGCCTCCACCGGCGGCATCCTGATGAGCGGCGCCAGCTACCTGAGCCTGTCGATCGGCCCAAAACTTCCCGCGATTCACGGCGGCCATCAGGCCTGGCGCTACACGATCTTGTGGGGAATCTTGCCGGCCATTCCGCTTCTGGTGGTGCGTCCCTTCCTGCCCGAATCGCCCATCTGGCAGAAGAAAAGGGAAGAGGGCACGCTCCAGCGCCCCAGCATCCTGGAATTATTTCATCCCGAATTTCGCAAGACCGCGCTGCTGAGCTGTTTCATGATGGCTTGCGCCTACGCCGCGTCGTTCGGCATGCTGCAGCATTTCGCGCGCATTATTCCCGGCGCGCCCGAAGTCAAAATCTTGGCCCACGCGGAGCAGCAGAAAATCGTCAGCGCCCTGCAGGGCGTTCAGGAAGTAGGAAGCCTTTTTGGGCGAATCATAATGGCGGGTCTGGCGATCTTCGTGGTCAGCCGCAAACGCCTGCTGCACATTTTTCAAATTCCCGGCTTGATTCTGATTCCTTTGGTCGTCCTGCTCCCGGCAATGCGGGATACCGCGATGCCCTCATGGGGAATTTTTGTGCTGGGCTTGGTATCCGTCGCGCAGTTCAGTTTCTGGGGAAACTATTTGCCCACACTCTACCCCACACATTTGCGCGGGACCGGGGAAAGTTTCGCTGCCAATGTAGGAGGACGGATGCTCGGAACGTCCGCCGCGCTGATCACCACCACGATCGTGACCTACATGCCAGGGGGCGCAGCGACGCGGCAACTCGGCTACGCCGCCGGAATTGTCGGATTTCTGGCCTACGCGGTAGGTTTCATCGGCAGCTTCTGGCTGCCCGAACCGCGCGAAGAACTAATCACGGAATAGTTGCCGATCTCTCCGGAGCCCAGGAAGTCAGGTGTAAGTGGCACAGACTTCAGTCTGTGGGGTTCCAGAAGTCCTAGCAATTCTGCACATTCAAGTAGCGCCCGCCTTCAGGCCGGCATCCGATCGACACCAGATGCCCGCCTGAAGGCGGGCGCCACATGAGTCTTACGCCAGTTTCAGCCGCAGCAATTTCCGAGCGTTCCCCTCATAAATCTTGTAGCGATCCTCGTCAGACATCTCCACGCCATCGACGCAGCGAATCGTCTCCCGGATATATCCCGGCCCTTTCTCCGGATCGAACGGTGAATCCGACGCAAACAAGACTTTGTCCGCGCCAAAAAATTCCAGCCCGCAGGCCAGCGCCGGCAGCGAACCGAATGTGGCCGTATCCGCGTAAAACATTTTGAAATATTCCTGCGGCCGCTTTTTGAGTCTCCGGCCAACCACCGCCAGATCCTCCTCCTCGGTGCGTGCCCCCAGTTGATCGAGGCCGGGGCCGGTGCGCCCGGAGAAATAGGGAATCATGGCGCCCAGGTGATGCGTAATAATTTTCAGATCGGGGAAGCGGTCAAAATAGCCGGCAAACAAAATGCGCGCCATGGCCACGGAAGTTTCGTACGGCCATCCAAACACCCACCACAGCTCGAACTTCGATTTCTTCTCGGTCACGTAATCGGGGAACGCGGAGGATCTGCTGGGATGAAGCCAAGCCGGCACATTCCGCTCCGCCAATTTCTCGAAGATCGGCAGGAAATCCGGCTCATCCAGGGGCCGCCCATTCACATTGGAAAAAAGCTGCACGCCGCACGCGCCCAGCTTCAATACCGCGCGATCGATTTCCTCCACCGCCGCGGCCGGATTATTCATCGGCAAGGCCGCCACAAATCCCGGGAAACGGTCAGGGTACTTCACCACCAGCTCCGCCATTCCGTCATTGGCGAGTTGCGCAAGCTCCGGAGCCAGCTTGGTGTCCCCCATGGCTTCGATCGGCGGCGCGGCCATGCTGACGACCTGGCAATAGTCTCCAAAACGATCCATCATGCGGAACCGCACATCGAGGTTGACCATCGCCGGAATATTGGCGGTGCGTCTCTTAATCGTGGTTCCCGTCTCGGGCAGCTTGAGCATGCGGTCATAGTAATTTTGCGGAACGATATGGCAGAAGATATCGATTTTCATGCAACCCTTCTTTCTAGAATTTGAGTAGCGGGATGCCGGGAAACAACAAGAATCGTCGAGGCAGATCGCGCATCCGATGCTTGTCTGATTGAGGTGGAAACATACCAAGCCATCCGCGGAGTGTCAACGCGATCACTCGGCGTATGCGGGCGGATCTCGGCGCGGAAAATCCCGGGTAACCCTTTGCAAAAAGGCATACAACCTAATGTTTGGCGGCAGAGTCAAAACGAGCGAAGATGGATGTTGTCCGCGACTCGCATCGGATTTAGTCTCTTCTTTTGTGCCATTTGTACCGTTTTTGCCATTGTTGTTGGATTGTTCCGGCCAATCGGGGGATAGTCGGCATATCACCAGCAGTTGCTCGATGTCGCGCTGTACCATCCGCCGAGGAAATTCCATCTAATTCGTACGGTCCGGGAACGGCAAGTAAAGGCTGGAGAGTGTGTCGTTGAAGATTCTGCCGCGTGTGGAAAAACTAGCTCAGTCGATCCTCTTTAGCGCCTTCCTGCTTTCCGCATCGGTCTGCATGATCTCGCGGTCCGTGCGAGCGGCCGATGCCAGCCCGCAGGCCTCCACCGGAATCATCTCCGGCCGGGTGAGCGTGGCATCTTCGCAGGGCGGGGTCAGCAACAACCTCGCCGCAATCACCGTCAAGCTCACCGGCCCTGTGCCGGACACGGCTTCGCAGGAAACCGTCTCCGATAACGAGGGCCGCTTCGAATTCGATCGCCTCGCGCCCGGCAGCTACGCGCTGGCGATCAGCGTCGAAGGATTCAAGCCGTGGACAGCGACGGTCGCTGTAACTTCCGGACAGGCGGCCGTCCAGGATGCCGGATTGCAGTTGAATCAGATCGAGGAGAACCTCGAGGTCAAAGGCGAAGCCGTCGAGGTCGCCACTGAGAGCGTCAGCGCCACCGCCACCGTCAGCGAACAACAACTTGAAACCCTGCCGCTCCGCACCGGCAAATTTACCGAAGCCCTTTCCGTGAGTCCCAGCGTGATCAAGACGCAGGAGGGCCGGCTGAACTTCAACGGCCAGGCCGAGAGCCAGGGCATGCTGCTGGTGGACTCCGCGGAAAACGTCGATCCGGTGGCCGGCAGTTTTGCGATTCCCGTTCCGGTGGACGCCATTCAATCGATTCAAGTCTTCAATACGCCGGACAGCGTGGCGTACGGCGGGTTTTCCGCTGGCCTGACGCGCATTGACATCAAGCCTCCCTCTCCCCTGTGGAACTACAAATTTCTCGATTTTCTTCCGTCCTTCCGCGGCAAGAATGACCACATGGTGGGCATCGCCAACATCACTCCGCGCTTCGAGATTGGCGGCCCGCTGATCAAGGACAAGCTGAATTTTTCACAGGATATCAGCTACGAATTTCGCCGCGATCCGGTTCGCGGGTTGACCTGGCCGTTTAACGAGACATTCGTCTATGCCTTCGATTCCTTCACCAATCTGCAATGGATTCTGTCACCCAAGCACCTGATCAACCTGAATCTCAATCTCTTTCAATCGAGCAATCTCGACGCCAATATCGACGCGCTCATTCCGCAAACTGCCTCGGTGAATTTCAAGCGCCGCGGCGGGTCCCTTGGATTCACGGACTCCTACCAGTTCGATTCCGGAATGCTCTTGACCACGGTATTTCGCTATACCAATTTTTATACTGCAGCGCACGGCCACGGGCTGCTGGACCAGACCATCAATCCCGAAGGATGGGGAGGAAACTATTTCAATGTTTCCTCGCGCAATGCCGATCAGGTCGAGGTTCTGCCGGTCCTGCAGCTTCCAACGAAGCACTGGCTCGGCTCGCACGAAATTCGCATTGGATTCGATTATCTCTACCGCACATTTACCGGCAGCAGTATCTCCCGCCCGATTGACCTGCTGCAGGAAGATACTTCTCCAGCCGAGCAGATCACCTTCCTCGGCCCCGGGGCCTTGAACGCAGCCGACGACGAATTTTCGGAGTACGTCGAGGATCGCTGGACGGTCACCCGGAAATTGTCATTGACGCTCGGCGTGCGCTTGAGCACCCAGACCATCGGTCTGGACGCCGCCCTTGCGCCGCGCGCCGGCGTTGCTTACTACGTTCCCAGCTGGAAAACGGTCCTCCGCGCCGGCGCGGGATTGATCTACAGCCATGTTCCGCTGCTGGCTCAGGATTTTGCGGAAAATCAGACGCGCGTGCTGAATTTCTTTGCCGGGCCGTACGCCGGCAGGAGCCTCACGCTGCAGAACGTTTATCTTCCCGATGGATCGCTGGCCAACGCCACCAGTTTGGAAGATGTGGGCAACAGCCCGCGCACCTTTACCTGGAATATCGAGAGCGAAACTTCCATACGCAAAAACGTGACGCTTCGTGTCGGCTATTACGAGACTCACACCGACGATCTGTTCATCGTGAATCCGCTGCTGCCCGCGACCGGAACCGCTGCGACCACCGGCCTGCTGGCGCTGGAAAATACCGGCACGGCGCACTATCGCCAGGCGCAGGTAACCGCGCGCTATAGTCCGAACGAAAAGGCCGAAGTGAACGTTTCCTATTCCTGGAGCCGCGCCCGCGGCGATCTCAACACGCTTTCCGACACCTTCATTCCATTTCCGATTCCCGTCATTCGTCCGAACGTTTACGGCGTGCAGCCGTCCGATATTCCCAACCGCTTTCTCGCCTGGGGTTTCGTGCACGTTCCATTCTGGAGTCTGGTCTTCAGCCCGGTCTTTGACATGCACTCCGGTTTTCCATACTCCAACATCGACGTTTTTCAGGACTACGTTGGCGCGCCGAACAGTCTCCGTTTCCCAACGTACTTCTCGCTGGATGTGAAAGTGTACCGGGATTTCCCGATTCGCATTCCCTTCAGAGAACGGCCCAAGGGCAAAGTGCGCAAGATCCGCATCGGAGTCTACTCCCTGGACGTCACCGGCCGCCAGAATCCGCACGATGTCTACAGCAACATCGCCTCGCCAATCTTCGGCCAGTTCGCTGGTTTTCAGCGACGGTTTACGGGTTTGGCACTGGGCCTCGGCGAATAATCCCCACGCCGTTTGGTCCAAAATCTAACCAGTTAGGTTCCCTGAGAAGTCGTGAAGCCGCGTCACAGAAGCTCTTTGTGGGTCGCGGCTTCAGCCGCGACAATCAAGGCCTAAAAAACAAGGGCTTTAGCCCCTGAAGCGCTATTTCTCTCTAAATTCTAAACACAGCGAGCACTTTTCGATGGATCAGGGCGAAGACTCGCTGTGCCACAAGAAACGGACTGCGCTATGCTGGTCAAGACAGGAGAAATCGCATGAAGCGGCCGCCATCACACCCGCTCTGGGGCAATCCACCGTGGTCCATCGACTTTCAGCCGCGGAAGTCCCCCATGCCCGCGGAAGCCGACTTCGCGGTTGTCGGCGGCGGTTTTTCCGGCCTCTCTGCCGCAGCCTGGCTGCGGAAATTTGCGCCTGAAAAAAGCGTGGTGCTCCTCGAATCCGCACTGATCGGCGCCGGCTCCAGCGGACACACCGGCGGCATGGTTCTCGCCGAAACCGCAGCCGGCGATCTTCCCGGTCTCGGTGACGTCCTCGCCGGACTCGCCTCCATCTTGAAAGAACTCGACGTTCATTGCGATCTGGCCCTGCCCGGCGTGTACGAAATCGGCCGCAGCGGTGGTTTACACGATTCGCCGATCTGCTGGTCGGACTCCGGATCGCTCCGCGCCGTCAAGCAGGTCCCCGGCGGGATGATCAATCCCGGAAAAATGATCAGCGGCCTGGCGCGCGCGGCGGAAGCCGGCGGCGTGCAAATTTTTGAAAACGCAGCCGTCGAGGAAATCGAATTCACGGACTCGATTCGCCTGCGTTTTTCCGGCGGAGACCTGCGCGCGCGAAAAATACTCGTGGCCACGAACGCAATGTCTCTCGAACTCAGCAACCTCGCGTGCAGCGCACAACCGAAATTCACGCTGGCCGTGGCCACTGAACCGCTGGACACCGTCCAACTGGAAAGCCTGGGCCTCGAATCCGAACGCCCGTTCTACACCATCGACTTTCCGTATTTGTGGGGAAGAACGCTGCGGACCGAAGGCGTGGTCTTCGGCGGCGGACTGGTGCACTGCGAAGACTGGCGCGAACTGGCAAACGTGAACATCGAAACGGGAGAGGCGGCCAAGCTGATCGCGCGCCTGGAAACCCGTATTCGCGCCATGCATCCGGTCCTGCAAAATGTCCGCTTCACCAACCGCTGGGGCGGCCCGATCCTAATCGCCAACGAATGGCGCCCGGTATTCGCGCAGCATCCCAACAGCCCCAACGCCGTCGTCCTAGGCGCCTTCAGCGGCCACGGGGTAGCCCAATCCGTTTACCTCGGCCGCTGGGCCGCCGAAGTCCTCTGCGAACGCAGATCGCTGCCGCACTGGGATTCCGCGTAGGACAGGCTTCAGCCTGTCTGGTTTTGATTGTGTCCGGCGCGAAAGAAGGCAGACAGGCTGAAGCCTGTCCCACTGGATCCGCGGAAAGTATTACCAGGTATTGTAAGCAGTGTTTTCGAACGGCGAGACTTGATCCGAATTGGAGTGAACGTCGGTAATCCCGGGCTGCGTCTGCAGAGGATCGAGCAGCACCTGCTCCGATTCCGTCTGCCAATCTTTCTGCCGCGTAATCGGATCGGTCGGAACTCCCGACAGGTACTTGGCCTGCACCAGGTCGTCGAGCGACGTTGGTCCCTGCTCTTTGTCCAGCGTGTACTGCTGGATCGCGTTGCGCATGGTGAAGAGATCCTGCTTCAGCGTTGCTTCCTTCGCGCGCAGCACCGATTTCTCATATCTCCCCGCCGCGATGCTCGCCAGAATCAAAATGATGGTGATGACGATCATCATTTCGAGCAGCGAAAATCCTGCCGCGCTCCAGCCGCGCCGCGCCCGCGCACCGCGCCGTCGCAGGATCGAAGAACCGCACTCCGAATTGAAGAGGGAACTCATTCAGCTCTACCAGTCCGAATACTTTGTGCCGTCGATAGCCGACGCCTGGGATTGCGAATAAACATCGAACACGTTATGCCCGCCCCAGCTGGTCGAATCGGGGTCATCCTGCACCGCGCGCAAACCCCAATCCGATTTTCCGGTCATCGGATCCACGGGAATTTTCCTGAGGTAGCGCACCTTGGTCGCCGAATCGGACATCGCCGACCCGCCCAGGCTGAACGATCCCGCCCCAATCGGCGGAATCCCGTTGGTTGCGTTCGGGCCAAACTGCGAATTGGCGCCAGGCTGTCCCACGCCCTGCTGCGGCGTTCCTGCCGACCCAAACTGAGTTGTGTTGCTCGCTCCGGCCAAAGCGGAAGCGCTGATCCCACCTGCGCCGCCCCCGCCTCCCGCGATGCTCACTCCGTCCACCAGCGTCTGCAGGTCGGGCGGATAGTTCTGGCTGCCGACTTCGGTGCGGATCAAATTCTTGTCGGCGTCATCCTTGTAGCGGTCGATGGCGTCGCGCATTTGCCGCAAATCGTAGCGCAGTTCCGCTTCTTTCCGGTGTTGAATGGTCACGCGAAACATGGGCACTGCGGCAGAGGAGAGAACGATGAGAATGCCAGTGGTCAGGACCAGCTCGATGAGGGTCAATCCCGCGGTGCTGCCCCAACGGGCGCCCCGCGGTTTTGCTGCCGAAATTGAAATGGGTCGATGCAAGTGCACTGGCCTCGTGATCTATTGAACCCGAACCGTACCTTCGCCGGTGACCACTTGGATCGGCCGCTGCTGGGAATCCTTCGCGTTCACCTGCACGATGGAAAGCTGCGAGTTGCCGGGAGCAACGCCCTTGACCACGATGCCTACCAGCGTGCCCGACCCGCTCACGCCCGGTGTGTTGGGCATGCGCGTCGCCGAAATAATGGCCTGCCCGCGTTCCTTGTCCACGCGCTCGACGATGGCCACTTCCTGCGTGCCACCGGAGAGGAATCCCCCCTGGCGCACATCCTCGATGGAAATCACCGCGGGGTTAAACTGCACTAGCATTGGAATCGAGTACAGGTCCTGCACATTTTGAACCGTCAGGCCAATCGTGGCGGTTTCACCCGGCTTCAGCGCGGCCGTTCCCGGCTCGAAGCCCAGAGTCGCATTCTGCGACGCCGAAGAATTGGCCATCGCCGCGGCTGGCGCCGGAGCGGCTTGCGGTGCGGGCGCGGCCTGCGGCTTCATCGGTTCCGGCAGCAGCACCGCATCCTCGAGCCGCACTTCGGCGTTGGTGTCGGTGCCCGAGGCGATGCTGCGCAAGTTCTCCGCGGAGATCGACGGCAGCCGCACGATGTGCGGAATCAGTACGATCAGGATTTCGTCCTTCTCGTGATCGACGGTGTTACCGGAAAAGAAATATTTCAGGAAGGGCATTTTGGCGATTCCCGGAATTCCGGTGGTGGTGTCCGTATCGGTCTGCTCGATCAAACCGCCGAGCACGTTCACTTCGCCGTCTTTCAGGCGAATGTCATGCTCGATGCTGCGCTGGCTGATGATCGGCTGGTTGATGCCGCCGATATTCGTCGAGCCGGTCTGCGACGAAACAACCACGTTCACCTTCATGCTGATCTCGTGATCCGGGTGAATGCGCGGCGTCACATCCACGTTTACGCCCACGTCCAAATACTGGAACTGCGTGTTCACCAGGGGATTCACGACTCCCGCGCCCGTTCCGGTCGAGCCCACTCCGATGCCGGCCTGAAAGCTTCCGGTGGCCACCGGGATGCGGTCGCCGATGCGCAGCTTGGCGGTCTGCCCGTCCACCACGCGAATTTCAGGATCGTCGAGGATCTGCGTCGACGTGTCGGTCATCAGAAAATTCGCCGTGGCGCTGGGCATGCTGATGCTGTAGCCGTTGGTCATAATTCCGGGTGTGTGGATTAGCTGGCTGATTTCCGCGGACGAATTGGTAGTAGTCGTGGTGGTCGATCCCGCGGTAGTCGTCGAAGTTGTCACCGGATTGGCGAAGGACGCGGTAATGCTGGACGGCGGGGTGATGCCCAGGTTGCGCATGCGGTCCCGCCGCGCTTCCATCACCGCCACCTGAATCACCACTTCCGGCTTGGCCTTGTCGATGTCGTCGATAATTTTTCCCGCCAGCAGCACGCGGTCCGGAGTGTCGCGGATCACGATGGCGTTCTGCGCGTTGATCTGCTGCACGCGGCGCAAATCCAGCAGTTGCCGGATGCTAGTCACGATTTCGGTCAGCTCCTGCGGCAGCACCGTGTTGCGCAGGTAAAATGTCTTTACCACTTCCTCTTCATAGTCCTTGCGCTTCTGCGGCTGGTCCGGCACCACGAAAATAATATTGGACGTCACCGGACGCCAGAAAGCCTTGCTCTGCAGCGCGGTAATGTTCAGCGCCTGCTCCAGCGTGACGTTCGTCAACTCCACCGATACGCGCCGCGAAGTGTAATCCGGATCGAAAATCACCGTGAGCCCCGCCAGCTTCCCGATAGCCTCAAACACGGCCTTCGAGTCGTTAGTGGCTTTCATGTTGATCGGCGCGCGGGACAGCGGTTCGACTCTCGGCGGTCCGGTCATGAGTTTCGGCTCCGGCGAAGGTGCTCCCGGGCCCCCGGACGGCGCGGCGTTCTCAGTCGTTCCGTTTTTCGCGTTAATCAATTCCATCGTGGCGTTCACTTCCTGTTGCGCCACGGAGCTGGATGGATCGGTCATCTGCGCTTTGCGGAATTCCGCCAGCGCCATATCCAAATTGCCTTGCTGCCGGAAGCGACGGCCCTGATCGACGTGCCACGCGCCGGCTTCAAATCGCGCTCGTGCCGCCTTGAGTTTGTATTCCGTGTTGTTGGGCGACTGCTGGAGGGCTTTGTTGTATTCGTCGAGTGCGGTGTCGTAGTCCTTCAGTGCTTCCGCTTTGGCGCCGGCGCTATTTTCCTGGCTGGCCCTGGGACACCCGGTCAGCAGCAGGGCGGCGGTCAGCGGCCAGGCCAATCCACACAACTTTCGCAGTGTCATCCGCGCTCCACTCGGCACATTATCATCGAGTTAGTCTAGCACTCGTGCAAAACTCGAACAAGGTGCGTGCTTGCTTCTGGTAACTACGCGCAGCTAAGATAACCGCGCTGTGGCTAAAACGCCTAAAAAACAGGAAAAGCAGGCTGAGTTGGTGGTGGCCCAGAACCGCGCCGCTTCCTACAATTACCACCTTCTTGAGAGGCTGGAAGCGGGCATGGTGTTGCTTGGCACCGAGGTGAAATCTCTGCGGGCCAGCAAGGCCAACCTGCGCGACGCCTACGGCGTCATCCGCGGCGGCGAAATCTGGCTCCTGAATGTCCATATCGGTGAATATCTTCCCGGCGGACCGTACAATCACGGACCCCTGCGCACCCGCAAGCTGTTGCTCCGCAAGGAGCAGATCGACAAGCTGGCCCGCAAAATGGACACCAAGGGCTTCACCCTGATCCCCCTGCGCATCTACTTCCGCGAAGGCATCGCCAAGTGCGAACTGGCCCTGGCCCAGGGCAAGAAAAAGTGGGACCGCCGCCAAACAGAGCGCGACAAAGAAGCCAAACGCGAAGTAGGCGAAGCCATGCGCCAGTTTCGCCACCGCTGAGCAATATCGCCGTGCGAAGTCGCGGAGCAGAATCTTTGTAGGGCACGGCTTCAGCCGTGCCGTTAAGGGCGCTCACTGAACGCGGCTTTAGCCGCTGGCCCGCTCAAGTTCGTACCCCAATCCACCGGCGCAGAAAGCGTGCCGCAGGGAGCCGTCTGGCATCCAAGCGATGGCTCGATGTGCTGGGGGACACAAGCAATGGACCGAAATCAGGTTACAAGCAGATTGCAAAACGTTGAATTTTCCGCGTCGCCTCTCGACGGGCCGCGCGAATCCAATCCGGTAAGGGGAAGCAGTTGATGGAAATTACAATAGATACCCGCCCGTTCGCCGATATTGATTCTGACGCCCTGGTCACCTACGTCTTCGAGCAGGAAAAGCCTGCCGACGGTCTCCTGGCGCAACTGGATCAGGCCAACGGCGGCACGCTCACCCGCCTGGCAGCCACCGGCGAATTAACCGGCAAATGGCTCGAAAGCACGCTGCTCTACTACCCGCAGGGTCTGGCCGCCCAGCGCCTGCTGATCCTCGGAGCAGGGAAGCGCGATAAATTCACCTCAGTCGAACTCCGCCGGATCGCCGGAACCGCCGTCCGTTCCCTGAAATCCCGCCAGGGCCGCCGCCTGGTTTTCCTGGCTCGCGAAAACGACCGCAGCGAAGCCGCCGCCCAGGCCATCGCCGAAGGCATGATCCTCGCCAATTTCGATTCCGAAAAGTACAAGACCGACAAAAAGCCGGGCAGCGAAATCACGAATGTAGCAATGATTGGATGGGAAGAATCAGCGCGCGCCGAAGCTGAGCGGGGCATCACGCGAGGCCGCATCATCGCCGAATCGCAGAATTTCGCCCGCGATCTGGGCAATGAGCCGTCCAACAAGCTCACCCCCAGCATCCTGGCGGACCGCGCCGCGGCCATGGCACGCGAAGCAGGCCTTGCCGTGGAAATCTTCGACGAGAAGAAAATCGCCGACCTGAAAATGGGCGCGCTGCTCTCCGTCTCCCAGGGCAGCGCCGAGCCTCCGCGAATGATAATCCTGACGTACACTCCAGAATCAGTAAATCAAAATGCTCCGGTCCTGGGCCTCGTTGGAAAAGCCATCACCTTTGACAGCGGCGGCATCTCCCTCAAGCAGTCCAAGGGCATGGAAGACATGAAGTACGACATGTGCGGCGGCGCCGCCATGCTAGGCGCGATGCGCGCCATTGCCGCCCTGAAACCAAAGTGCAAAGTGATCGCCGTGATTCCTTCCAGCGAAAACATGCCCGGCGGCCGCGCCCAAAAGCCCGGTGACGTGCAAATCTCCATGGCCGGAAAAACCATCGAGGTCGCCAACACCGACGCCGAAGGCCGCATGGTCCTGGCCGACGGGATCGCCTACGCAAGGCAATTGGGCTGCACCCACCTGATCGATGCCGCCACGCTAACCGGCGCGGTAGTCGTCGCCCTCTCCTACGTAAACTCCGCCGTCTTCGGCACCGACCAGTCCTTCACCGACCAGTTGCTGGCCAGCGCCAAAGCCGCCGGCGAAAAAATGTGGCCCCTGCCCCTCGACGACGAGTATCGCGACATGATGAAAAGCAGCATCGCTGATATCAAAAACACCGGCAACGGCAAAGGCGGAGGCGCCAGCGTCGGCGCCATGTTCCTGAGGGAATTCACCGGCAGCACTCCATGGATTCACCTCGATATCGCCGGCACCGCCTGGCAGGACGACACCAAACCATGGAACGCAAAAGGCGCGACTGGCGTGGCGGTGCGCACGCTGGTGGACTTGGCCATGAAGTTTGGCGCAAACTCCTCAAAATTGTGAGACTCGAGTTCGCGGCATCTGGACTTTGGTCAGGCGGATGTGCTCGGGAGTGACGACGCGAGCAGCGTTTGAATCCTTTTGGTTTTGGAGAGCCTTAGATTTCGTCGAAGCGCAACTTCATAGGATCGTACTGCACCAGTTGCAGCTGACGTTTCGAGGGCGGTACTATCGCGCGCCATGAGCCTTTCGGGCAGACTTTTCGCGGCGATTTACGACTCGGTGCTCGCGGGGACCGAGAAAGCGGGGCTGGCAGCGCATCGGAACGCGTTGCTCAGCACGGCGGCCGGACGGGTCATCGAGATCGGCGCCGGGACGGGAGCGAACCTTCCGTACTACAGCGACGCGGTCTCCGAATTGGTGGTCTGCGAGCCAGCGGAGCCGATGGCTCGGCGGCTGGAACGCAAGCTAGCCTCATTTGGGCGGCCCATTCGCGTTGTACGTGCGCCAGCCGAGAATCTCCCTGTCGAGAGCGCAAGCTTCGATGTTGCAGTCTCTACTCTTGTCCTGTGCACGGTGGGAGACCCGCAGCGCGCGCTCGCCGAAATCCACCGGGTATTGAAGCCTGGCGGGCGCCTGCTCTTTATCGAGCACGTCCGCGGTGCAGAACTTCGACTGGCGCGCTGGCAGGACCGGCTGAACTTCCTCAATAAGCGCATCGCCCAAGGCTGCAATTGCAACCGGAACACCTTGGCGTCGATCGCCGCCGCGGGTTTCACCCTCATCACCCTCGATAGGGACCAGCTGCGAAAGGCGCCGCCGATCGTTCGTCCCCTCGTGGTCGGTGTCGCGGTCCGGCCCTAAGCGCGCCCGTTGTTCGCGATTTGCGCGGGCAAAGCACCGGCGAACCGGTTTTAGCGGAGGCGGCCCGCTTCCAGAAAGAATCTATGAGGGATAAACCCTTCGAAACGGGGTTAATCGGCGGCATCGAAAAACGCGACATCACAATTGTCGACTATGATCCGAATTGGCCGAAGAGGTTTGAGCAACACGCGAATGTTATTTCCAATGCCCTTGGCGCAGCCGCACTTCAAATAGAACATATCGGCTCGACAGCGGTACCCGATCTCCGTTCTAAACCCATAATTGACATTCTTGTCGTAGTTTCGAATTCGGCCGACGAGTCTGCATACCTTCCTCAATTGGAAGCCTCCGGTTACATCCTCCGAGTCAGGGAGCCGGACTGGCATGAGCATCGGATGTTCCGAACTCTCGAAAGGGATGTGCATATTCATATCTATTCAGCAGGTTGTCCTGAGATCGAGCGGACTGTTCGTTTCCGGGACCGCCTCCGGCAGAATGCGGGAGATAGGAATCTCTATGAAAATGTCAAACGGCAGTTGGCCGCGCAAAATTGGCCGGACATGAACGCCTACGCGAATGCAAAAACCGAAGTAGTAGAAGAGATACTACGACGCGCGGTTTGATATGTGAATTGGGATAGCTAAGAGTCTTTGACCTTGGGCGCCGACTGAGCTCCTGGCGGTTCACGAAAAGGCTCCATCGGAATCGCCGCATATTCGACGTCGATGATCTCGAGATGTTCCGTCTTCGCCGGCGCGTGCAGGTCCACGCTATCGCCGGGGCGCGACTTCATCAGCGCAATGGCCAGAGGCGAGCGCCAGCTGATGTAGCCGCGGTCGAGATTCACCTCATCGATGCCGACGATCGAGACGACGTGTTTGAGGCCGGCGGCGTCCTGGTAGGTCACCGTGGCTCCGAAGAAGACGCGTGCAGCGGCTGCTCCTGGCCGCGGAGCGGCGGGGTCAACGACCACGGCAGCATCAATGCGCTTCGTGAGAAAGCGAATCCGCGAATCGATCTGGCCCAACCGTCGTTTGCCGTAGAGGTAGTCGGCGTTTTCACTGCGGTCCCCGTTGCCGGCAGCCCACGCTACGACCTCCACCACCGCGGGCCGCTCGCGACTCAGCAGGAACCGATGCTCGTCCTTCAGCCGCTGCAAACCGGCGGGCGTGATGTAGTTTTTGAGCGCCGGCCCCGCTTCCTCTCGCACCGGTCCTCGGAGCGGCCGCTTTGTTCCCGTTTGCCAATCTGCCATGGGGTTTCGTGTGTGCGTGGGTGACCAAACTCAGAAAGTCCGCGCTTTGGTGCCGAAAACTTCTTGCATGATAACTGTCACGTACGCGGGCTAGAGATCGAATGATACATCGGTGTTTCCAGCGGCGCTCTTGGAAAAAGTGGTTACGATTTCCCCGGGCAAAGCACCGGCTTGATGTCCACAACCGGCGTGCCGTCGATCGCCTCCATCGGTCCAATTCGCAGGCGGCGGCCGGAAATCTTGCGAATGGTCACCTGATGCAGGCCCAGAGGATTCGGCCGGTCAGGAGAGCGCGTCGCGAATACTCCCATCAACCGCCGCTGCGGGTCGGAGCGCGGATGCACTTTCTGGACTTCCCGCTGCGCCTTGTGCAGCCAAGTCACCACGACGATTTCCTGTCCGGCGACCAGACCGTCCAGGCAGGGAAGCGCAAACTTTTTCATTTCCAGCCACACATCCGGCGCGCCTTCCGAGGCTTGTTTCGCAGCCTTGCTCCGCTCCTTCACAGTGGAACGAATTACGCCCACAGGCCGAAGTTGAAAACCGCTGCCACGCTTTGCGTCTCCCGGCATTGGAAGATTCCTCCCAGTGGCGCATGCTTTAGCTTGCGGAGTTTCATTTGGGCACCTTCAAATTCCGCAAGCTAAAGCATGCGCCACAAAGACCCAACCTACATCGTCTCAAGTTCCAAGTTGGAATGCGAACAACTGACACCCAACCCCTTCCTTTTTTCTAATTAGAATGTGAAGCTTCATGTCCGACCAGCCGAAGAACTGACTGGGAAACCATTCCAAAAGGAGCAGCGATGTCATTTCGCTCCGTATTCCTCGCACTGGTCATCGCCTTTGCCTTGATTGTAGCCGCCTTCCTGATAAATCGCGCCAGGCCCAAAGCGGAGACCGACCAGCCCAGCGCGGAACTTGTGCGCGCCACCGGCAAATGCGCGGAATGCCACGCGCGGACACAGTACTCCGTGGTCCATGAATACGAGATGAGCCTGCACGCCAGCAAGGGCGTGAATTGCCTGGATTGCCATCAGCCCGCCGAGCACCAGGAAAAGAAAGATCATCACGGCTTTGTAATCTCCACGCAACTCACGGCGGGGAATTGCCGCAGTTGCCACGAATCGATCTATCAACAGTTCCTGCACAGCCGCCACGCGGCGCCGGCCTGGGCGGCCATCTATGGAGAAAAGGGGCTCACGCCCGAGCAAGTGAATTTTTCCGAAACGTATCAACCGGGCGGAACGCGCCGGCCCGCGCATCCCTTTGTGCAGTTGGAGGGCGGCTCGGCAATGATCAGCGGCTGCGAGCAATGCCACAGCGTCGGCAAGCCGAATCCCGACGGGACCATCGGCAATTGCATTTCCTGTCACACGCGGCACAGCACTTCGGTACGCATCGCGCGGCTGCCGAGCACCTGCGCGCAGTGCCACATGGGCCCTGACCACTCGCAGATTGAAATCTACGAGGAATCCAAACACGGCGTAATGTTCCAGGCGCAGCAGAACCTCTTGAATCTGGACGCGCCGCCCAAGACGCTCACCACGCGTGACATGTTCGTCCCCACCTGCGCGACCTGCCACATGAGCGGCATCAACGGCATCGGCATCACGCACGATCCGTCCGAGCGTTTGTCCTACTACCTGGCCAACGCCATCAGCGAAAAGCGGCCCAACTACGCCGCCGGACAGGCCAAGATGAAGCAGGTTTGCTCGCAGTGCCACACGCCGGCGCTCATCGAACGCGTTTACAGCCAGGCGGAACAGGTGGTGCAAAACACCAACGGCCGCGTGCACACGGCCAAGGATCTGGTCGATGGCTTGCGCGCGGAAAACTTGATCGCGGGGCCGCCCTTCTCTCAGCCCATCGATTTTGTGTATTTCGATCTCTGGCACTATGACGGGCGCACCAGCAAACACGCGGCGTTCATGGGCGGAGCCGATTTTGTGCAATGGCACGGGAACTATCCCATGATGCAGAAGACCGTCGAGTTGCAGTCCATGGCCGCCGAGCTGAGGAGGGAGCATGGCCGCGCCAAGTGAGCGCTGGTGGGCGCTGCCGCAGACGTGGGTCGAACTCTTCGCGATCTCCAACGTCGCGATCCTCACCTTTGACATCTATCTGGCACATTCCGTCAATCAGTTTCGCAATCCGGCGGAATATGTTCCGCTATTCTTCTCCGCGTCCGCGCCGCTTTTGTTGATCCTCGCCTTCATCGCGCGGCCTCGCTGGCCGGGCGTGTGGAAAGATTTGGGTTACCTGGTGGGCTGGCTCGCGGTGCTGGTGGGATGCACGGGCGTCATTCTCCACCTGCAAAGCCATTTCTTTTATGAGCGCACTCTGCGCAGTCTCACCTACTCCGCGCCGTTTGCAGCGCCGCTGGCTTACACCGGCCTGGGTCTGCTGCTCATCATGAATCGCATGGTGGATCCCGAAGCGCTCGAATGGGCGCAGTGGGTGCTGCTGTTGGCGCTGGGCGGTTTCGTGGGGAATTTTATTTTCAGCCTGGCCGATCACGCCGGCAACGGTTTCTTCAATCGGCTGGAGTGGGTGCCGGTGGTCGCGAGCGCCGTCGCCGTGGGTTTTCTGGCGGTGCCGCTCCTGCTGCAAGTTTCCCGGCGGTATCTCGAACTCACTGCGGGAATGCTGTTGCTGGAAGCCGCGGTAGGGGTATGGGGATTTGCCCTGCACGTCGCCGGGAATCTGCGAGGACCTTCCGTTCACGCCTTCGATAATTTCATCTACGGCGCTCCGCCGATGGCACCGCTGCTGTTCCCCAACCTCGTGCTGCTAGGGATCATCGCGCTCTGGCGACTGAGGCAGATCGCGTGAGTAGGACAGGCTTCAGCCTGTCCGGTTTAGATGTTAGCCCGCGCGCAAATCTAAACCCGACAGGCTGAAGCCTGCCCCACTTAAACCCTACATTTTTTCTGGTGATTCGATTCCTAGAAGCCCGAGCGCGGCAACCAGCTGCACTTCCACCAACCGGCTCAACTGCAGCAGAAAAAGTTTCTTCGCCGCATCGCCCTCCGTGAGGATGTGGTGATGGTGATAGAACAAATTAAACGCCTGCGCCAGCTGGAACGCATACTTGGCGATGAACGCCGGCTCCTGCGCGCCAACCGCCGCATCGATTTGCATGTCCAGCGAAGCTGCCAGAAGCGCCAGTTCCCAGAACGCGTTGCCGTCCGATCCCGCGAAGAGTCCGGCAGCGGCGCCGGCATCTACATTTTGCAGTGACGCCGCGTCGAAGTCCGGCTGCTGTTCGCGCAGCTTGCGGAAGATGTTGCGCGCGCGCACCACGGCATACTGGCAGTACGGCCCGGTTTCGCCCTCAAAGCTCAGCGCATCCTCAAAATCGAAAGCAATGATTGCCGTGCGCGTAAATTTCAGGAGGAAATATCTCAGTGCCCCGATGGCGATGGAATGGGCGATCGCGGTGCGTTCTACATCAGGTGTGTCGGGGTGGCGCTCATTGACCTCGCCGCGCGCAGCGGCTTCGAGTTGGTCCAGCAGATCGTCCGCTTTTACCCCCAGGCCTTTGCGGCCGCTGACCTCTACGTACGGCTTTTTGGCGTCTTCCTCGCTCAGCGTGTAGCCCAGTTCCGAAGCGCAGCGCGGCGTGAGCGCCACAATCTCATACGAAAAATGGACCGAGCGATCGGCCTGCGCGTTGTAGCCAAGCGCGCGCAGCCCCGCGACCACCACGTTTTGCAGGTAGGCCTGCCGCGCGTCGATCACGTTGTACACGATGGAAGCCTTGCCAAACTCCGGGGCCGCGGAATCTCCCGCCGTCGAAGTCGTTTCCCAGACCGTGTGGCCCGCCGGGTAAGTGAAGAATTTCCGGTAGCGAAAATCGCGCCCCAGCATTCCGAATTTCCAAAGCTGGTAGGCGATGTCTTTCCCGACGTAGGTCACCGTGCCATTCGATCGCACGATAATTTTCGCGTCATCATCCCCGGCGTTGGCGTCGGCCTCGACGCCGCTTTCATCCATGCGCATCACCCAGCATCCGGCGTTTTTTCCGGACTCCGCGAGATGGATCGCCTGGCGCTCCTTCAGCAGGGAAAACGCGGCGTCCCAGAATTTCAAATGAAGAATTTCGCTCTCGCGAGGCAGCAGATCGTACTCGATGCCGAGCCGCGCCATGGTGTGCAAATGGCAGCGCACGATCGCCGGCGCGACGATCGCGGACATTTCCGCGGCCGCGCCGGTCCCCGCCTCGATGGAGTGCAGCGTTTCGCCGCGCAGCGCGAGGCGCGTCTTGTCTTCTTCAAAAAAGCGCGACACGCTGGCATACAAATCCCAGCAGTAGTAATCGAATTTCGGTTCCGCCGCGAGCGCGCGTACTTCCACCGCAGTTTTCTTCGCGATGTGCAGGAATCCGATCACTACATCTGCAACTTGCACGCCGGTATTGTCGATGTAGTTCTGCACTTCCACGCGCTGCCCGGCGCGCCGCAGGATGCGCACAAACGTATCGCCCAGCGCGGCATTGCGCAGGTGGCCGATGTGCGCGGCCTTATTGGGATTGATGTTGGTGTGCTCCACGATGCATTTGGGCGCGTCGGGCGCGGCGCCGGCGCGGGGCGCATCCACTTCCTTCAGCGCGCCAGCCAGGAACGCTGCGCGCGCGAAATAGAAATTCACGTAGCCGCCGCCGGCCACCTCCACGCGCGCCACGCCGTCAATCGGCGCGAGTTGCGCGGCAATCTCCTGTGCGATCTGCCTTGGCGCGCGTTTCAGGCGTTTGGCCAGCTCAAAGCAAACCGGCGAGGACACTTCGCCCATCTCGATGCGCGGAGGTTTCTCGGTAACGATGGTTACTTCCTGCTGGTAGTGCTGGCGAATGTGCGCGGCAAGCGCGGCGCGAATTTGAGCTACGAGAACTTGTACCAAGGGGCTCCCATCTGAGCAGAGAAGAATCGATTATAGGGAACGCGAGGCGAGCCAGGGAAGTGGAATGTGCGCGTCGAATCTGCCTTGTCAGGTTGTCATTCTGAGGCGCGCTTTTCGCCGAAGAATCTCTCCGTGGGTTCCATCCGAATCGCAGAGGGATGCCTCGCTTCGCCTCGGCGCGAGCCCTCGGTGCGAGCGCCCAGAATGCCACATGCCCCTCGGCTTCTCGGCAACCCGTGGGCCATGCGCCGCGAGATCGCTAATTCCCGGAGGATTTCCCGATATACGTCACGCGCCACACGCTGTTGGACGCGTCATCCGTAAACACCAGCGAGCCGTCGCCGGCCACAGTCACGCCCACCGGCCGCCCCCAGACGTTCGCCTCATCCACCACGAACCCGGTGACGAAGTCTTCATACTCACCGGTCGCTTTGCCGTTCGGCGCATAGACGCGCACCACTTTGTATCCCGTGCGGTGGGCGCGATTCCAAGATCCGTGCGAAGTGGCAAAAATATCGCCACGGTACTCGGCGGGGAATTGTTTTCCTTCATAGAATGCCAGGTTCAGAGGCGCCGAATGCGATTGCAGCAGAACGTCCGGCACAATCACTTTCTCTTTCAGCTCCGGATGTTTTCCCGCAAATCGCGGATCCTGATTCGGGCCGGTGTAATACCACGGCCAGCCGTAGAATCCGCCGTCCTGAATGTGCGTGATGTAGTCCGGCACCAGATCGTCGCCCAACGCGTCGCGTTCATTCACCGCCACCCAGAGTTGTCCGGTCTGCGGATGCATCGCCAGGCCGGAAGCGTTGCGAACTCCCGAGGCGTAGATCCGCTGTCCGCTGCCGTCGGGATTGAACTCCAGCACATCGGCGCGATTTTTTTCTCCGTCGTCATCCCCCACATTGGCCTTGGAACCGACGCCCACGTACAGCTTCTTGCCGTCCGTCGAAAACGCCAGGCTGCGCGTCCAGTGTCCGCCGCCGTACTTCGCGCCGCCCGGAATGCTGGCGACCACTACCTGCGACGGCCCGCTCGCTTTCAGGTCGCCGTTCTTGTACGGGAAGCGCACGATGGAATTGGTGTTGCCGATATAGACGTACTGCGGATTCGGACCCGGAGGATAAAACGCGATTCCATACGGCATGGTCAGATCGGAGGCAAAGACCTCGTTGGTGACCACCTTGCCGTCCGCGCCAAATCCCCTCAGCACGCGGATGCGGCCCGGGCCGCTTTCCGCCACGAACAGATCGCCGTTGGGAGCGGTGACGATCGTCCGCGGCTCGTCCATCCCGGTCAAAGCCTGATCGATCTTGAATCCGTTCGGCACTTTCGGCCAGGCATTCGCCGGACGCGGAACCACCTTGGACTGGTTAGGCGCGGAATCCGTGGCATAGGGTTTCGGCACGTCGGAGGCCTTGATTACGTAGCGGTTGCCGGGACGTTCGTTGTTCCAGTCATTGAACGATCCCTCGCCTTTCAGCATTTGCGGCGCGCCGCCGGAATTTTGGGCGCGCGTACCAGCCACTGTCATCAGGCTCACGGCCAGCGGCACGATCCACAGTCCTGCCGGAATCCGGCTTGTAAATTTGTTTCGCATGATCGGTTCCTCCTGCCGAGCGGTGTTACTTGTCGCGGTTGGGCACCGTGAAGCGTTTCTTCTCTAACCTGCATCTTAACAGCCTGGCGCGATGGTTTCCATCGGGCACCAAACAGGCGGTGAGCGCGTATCTGCCTGAACGAGAATATACTAGGGCGCCTGCTCGCAAGTGGACCATGGGTGCGGGCAGCCCAAGAAAGTGGAACTCCTCCTGCCCGCAATCGTAATTCATGTCGTAGGCGCGGGAGCGACTTCCAACCGGGGTAGATGGCTGAGCCAGTTGAAACACGCGATGTCGATCTGTTGAGACGTCTATCAGCGGGCGACGATGACGCGTTTCTGGAATTCTACCGGCGACACCAGGGTGGACTCTTCCGGTACGCCGTGCACATGAGCGGCAGCCCACAAGCGGCCGCCGATGTCGTCCAGGAAACATTCTTGACGCTCATCCGGCATTCGGGCAAGTACGACGAAGAAAAGGGAACTCCGGCTGCTTTTCTTTTTGGCATCGCTCGAAACCACTTGCGCAAGTTGCATGAAAAAGAGGGCCGTTATCTGCCCTTGTCGGACGATGCAGGGAACGTTCTCGATTCCGGTCAGAGTGGCGATCCCTGGCGCGCCGATGGTCATGGCCGCTCTTCCGCCCGGCTGGGACAGGCGGAGAGCATCCAGGAAACTCTGGAGCGCGCGCAGATTTCCGAGCTGCTGCGCGAAGCGATTTTGACACTGCCCGATCACTATCGCGAACCGGTCACCCTTTGTGACCTGGAGGGCAAAAGTTACGGCGAAGCGGCGGCATTGCTCGACTGCCCGGTGGGTACCGTGAGGTCGAGGTTGAATCGGGCCCGTTCCATGTTGCTGGACAAGCTCCGTCCCGCGCGGATGGGAGCGCGAAGCAATTGGGCGCGTCCGGGAGAAAAGCGATGATGGAAATGACGTGCAGGGAATTCGACGAAATCGTTCACGCCTTTGTGCGCATGGAGCTGCTGGATGTGAACCTGCGCGAGGCGGCTCTCGAACACGCCGCACATTGCGAGCTTTGTTCCGAGCGACTGGCGGATGCCGCTGCGCTGCTGGAAGCCTCCGACACGATGGCAAGAAACTGGCGCAACGAAGAGACCCCTGCGCACGTGGAGTCCGGCCTCCTGGCATCTTTCCGCCACCATCACCGGCGTGCGTCCTGGCGGCGCACCCTGGAGTGGGCCACCGTGGGAGCGGCCGCGGCAGTTCTGCTGATTTTTCTTTGGACCACAGGCAGTCGATCGCGGGTGCAAGCTCCGCAGGTTCCCCGGAAGGACGTTTCGTCGCAGACGGAAATGCCGCAGGACGCGAAAGCCACCGAAGCCCCGAAGCTGGGGACGCCGGAGCTGTTCGCGCAGGCGGCCGTTCCGGACGCCGCCGCCGCGAACGAAACCTACGTGGCCTCCGATTTTGTGCCGGTACCGTACACCGGGACGATTTCCGCGGACGATCCGGGAATGATCGTGCGCGTCCAATTGACGCGATCCTCGCTCGCTCAGCTCGGCTACCCGGTAGCCGAGGCGCCTGATGAAGACTTGATTCTGGCGGATGTTTTGGTCGGGGAAGATGGTTGGCCGCGCGGGGTGAAGTTGATCCAGTAATTTCTCCGTGACCGTGGTGTGTGGCCGCGGACATGGACCGAAGACGGGTTTTGGCGACACGTTTCGAGGAGGGTAGTCCGTGAGAAAAGTCATGCTCGGTGCAGGTATCGGAGCAATGCTGTTGGCGGGCGCCGCTCTGGTCGTGAATGCGCAGGGCCCGCCGCCTGGCGGATTTGGCGGAAGAGGTCCCGGCGGGCCGATGGCCGGCATGTTTGAATTCGGCGGATTAATGGGCGGATTTGGCGGCAGGGTTGTCACCGGAAAGCCGGTCACCGCGACCTTCACCATCACCCACACGGAAACTCTGCCGGGAAATACCATCACCAATACCACCACCGGCACATTCGCGCGCGGCGCGGACGGCAGCACCTACCGCGACGTCAAATTTACCGCGATTGGTCCATGGGCGGCCTCCGGCAAGGCGCAGGAATTCATTTATATCCGCAATCAAAGTACCGGCATGCAATACATCGTGAATGTCACCAAGGGTACGTACGAAGCGTTCGCCATCCATGAGCACAAAACCGAAGAGGGACCTAGGAACCGCGCGAACCGGCCGAACTCCAACGACGAGATCGTAAACGACAATCCGAACGGCAGCTACACGGACCCGGTTACGAAAACGGTTTACCCTGCCGACGACCGCCAGGTGACGCGAACGATTCCCGTCGGCGCCATCGGCAATCAACTCGCGCTGACCATCACCTCGGAGCGCTGGCGCTCTACGGCGCTGGATCTGCTGCTGGAAGATACCCGCACCGATCCTCGGTTTGGGACCACCACCTACCAGTTGTCGAATATCGGGCAGTCGCCGGCGTCTTCGCTGTTCACGCCCGATCCGTCCTTCATGCAGGTTCAGGGCAAGGGATTCGGCCCTGGCGGCCATCACGAGCGCGGGCAGCAGCCACCCCCGCCCCCGCAGAACTGAATCACAGGTCAGCTGGCTCAAGGAACGGAATGAAAAAAGCACCCGCTAAACGGGTGCTTTTTTTGTAGCACAGCGACTCCTCGCTGTGCGGGTTTGAATTCCGCCGAAACGGCTGTCCTCGTGGCGCTGGTCGCAAACCCGCACAGCGAGGAGTCGCTGTGCTACGAAAACAAGAATTCGGAGGGCAGCGCGCCGGAAGGGAACCCTTAACGAGAACTCGAACCGGACTGGCTAGCGACGTTGAAATTCGGGCACTCCCCAAGCCCTGCGCTGATTTGACAGCCTTCCGCCACCCGCTTACTATCGAAATTCAAGTTACTTGCGTGGAACTCGCTGCCGTTCACAAGCGGCCTGCCATCGCTGAGCGTTACCCTAAAATTTCAGGCCGAAAGGGCGAATGAGCGCTCCCGGAACCAAGCCAAAATACTATTTGACCACGCCGCTCTACTACACGAACGGCATGCCGCACATCGGCCACACGTATTCGACGATCGTTGCCGATGTGATCCGCCGGTACAAGCGCATGCGGGGATTCGATGTTTTCATGACCACCGGCGCGGACGAGCACGGCGTGAACGTTGAGCGCTCCGCGCAGAAGGCCGGAAAATCTCCCCAGGAATTTTCCACGGAAATCGCCAAACAGTGGCGCCAGCTCTGGGATGACCTGGGAATTCCCGGCGACGAATTCATCCGCACCACCGACGAAAAGCATCACCGTACCGTGCAGTGGCTCTTCAAGCGTTGCCGCGACAATGGTTTCATCCACAAAGGCCATTACACCGGGCAATACTGCGTGCACGATAACGCCTACGTGGTGGATGCCGGGCCCGGCGACCCGTGTCCCGACTGCGGCCGCATCACGGAAACGGTCACCGAGGAAAATTATTTTTTCAAGCTCTCCGGATTCCAGCAAAAGCTGCTCGATTTTTATGCCGCGCATCCCGATTTCATTCAGCCGGAAAGCCGCCGCAACGAAGTCCTGAGTTTTGTGAACGGCGGCCTGAAAGATTTGTCCATCACCCGCACCACCATCCGCTGGGGAATCCCGGTGCCCGGCGAAGCCCCGCATGTTTTCTATGTGTGGTTTGACGCGCTGATCGGATACCTGAGCGCCGTGGGAGGCCCGAACTACGAGCAGCGCGGCTTGTGGCCCGCGGACTTGCATCTGGTCGGCAAGGAAATCATTCGCTTTCACGCGGTGTACTGGCCGGCGTTTCTGATGGCCGCGGACTTACCGCTTCCCGGAAAAATCTGGGCGCACGGCTGGCTGCTGTTTGACAGCGCCAAGATGAGCAAGTCCCTCGGCAATGTGGTGAAGCCGCGCCCCATCGTCAACGCGCTGGGCATCGAGCCGCTGCGCTACTACCTGCTGCGCGAAATTGTCTTCGGGCAGGACGGCAGCTTTTCCTATGACGCGCTGGTCACCCGCTACAACAGCGACCTAGCCAACGGTCTCGGCAATCTGGCCAGCCGCACGCTGACGATGATCGAGCGCTATTTCGGCGGCGAAATTCCCAAGCCCGCGGCGGAGCCGATCCATGGGATGTACACGCCGGCGGCAGAATTTGCGAAAGAAGCGCTCGCCGGCATTTTAGCGGCCTACGACCGCCTCGGATTTTCACACGCCCTCGAAGCGATTTGGGCCCAGGTAGCGACTATCGATAAATTCATCACCATCGAAAAACCGTGGGCGCTGGCTGAAAGGCCGGAGGACCGCGAACGTCTCGCGACCGTTCTCTACACCGCCGCCGAAGGCCTGCGCATCGTCACAGCGCTGGCGCACCCGGTGCTCCCGCAGGCCACGCAAAAAATCTGGAGCCAGCTCGGGCAAACCGCGCCGCTCGCTTCGGTGCAGCTCGACCAGCTAGCCTGGGGGCAGCTCAAGCCCGGAACAAAAATTGGGAAGCCCGAAGGAATTTTCCCCCGAGTTGACAAATCTGAAACGATTGCGAGGATTGAAACCATGGAACAGGAACAAGACAAAGCACCAGCGCCGCCCGCCCCGAGCGCCGCCACCGCTCCCGCCGCGTCCGGAGCGGCCGCAGCTCCAGCGGTTGCCGCCCCCACCAAAATTAGCATCGACGATTTTGCCAAGGTGGAGATGCGCGTCGGCCTGGTAAAGACCGCCGAGCGCGTAGCCGGCGCCGACAAGCTGCTGCAACTCCAGGTGGATATCGGCGACGAAGTCCGCCAGATTGTCGCCGGCCTGGCGCTGGCCTACAAACCGGAGCAGCTCGTAGGCCGCAAGGTTGTCGTCGTAACGAATCTAGCTCCCAGAAAGCTACGCGGAGTGGAATCCAACGGCATGATCGTAGCCGCCTCATTGCCCGACGGCTCGCCAGTCCTAGCCGGATTTCTCGAAGAGATTCAGGTAGGCGCGCGCCTAAAGTAGGACAGGCTTCAGCCTGTCAGGTTTAGATGTGCGTCCGGCCTGACTCGTAATCGTGTAAGACAAGAGCCCCTCCCACAACCCCATGAACCTAACCGACTCACACGCCCACATAGACGTTTCCGACTTTGACGCCGATCGCGACGCCATGCTCGTCCGCGCGCAAGCCGCGGGAATAGCCACGCTCCTGGCCATCGGCAACGGCCCGGAAATCGAAAAGCTCGGAGCGGCCGTCCCCTTCGCCGAGAAGCACGACTGGATTTACGCCGCTGCAGGAATTCACCCGCACGAAGCCAGGCACGCGACCGAAGCGCACTACGACGAACTCAATCGCCTGGCCAGGAATCCGCGCCTGATCGCCTGGGGCGAAATCGGCCTGGACTATCACTACGATCATTCCCCGCGCGATACGCAAGCGACGGTCTTCCGCCGGCAACTGGAACTGGCCCGCGCGGCGAAGCTCCCAATCATCATCCATTGCCGCGAAGCCTGGCCCGACTCCCTGCAAATTCTGGAGCAGGACTGGCGCAGTTCCGGCCTGGGCGGAATTTGTCACTGCTTCACCGGAACGCTGGAGGAAGCCCGCCAGGGTCTCGACATGGGCTTCCTGATTTCCTTCGCCGGCAATGTGACTTATCCCAAAGCGCAGAATCTGCGCGAAGTGGCGCGCGACGTTCCCCTCGACCGCCTGCTGGTGGAAACCGATTCGCCGTTCCTGGCGCCGCAGCCGCATCGCGGACGCCGAAATGAGCCCGCCTACGTCGCGGAAGTGGCGCGAACCATCGGGAATGTGAGAGACTTGCCAGCGAACCAGGTTGCCGAAGTTACTTCAGCCAACTTTCGGCGCTTCTTCGGTCTGGAGCATTCTGGCAAGGGTACCGGAAATCGCAGTGGGGAAGTCTCTGGAGGAGTGTCATCTCACTTCTGACGGCTAAGGAAATTTTTGATCTGGTTCGCGACGATCTCGCCAAAGTCGAGCGCGAACTGGCGCTGCAGAACGGCTCGGCGATCGAGCCGGTCGCGGAAATCTCGCGCTATCTGCTCGAGGGCGGCGGCAAGAGGCTGCGCCCGGCGCTGCTGCTGCTTTCCGCGGGCTACGCGGGATACCGCGGAGGAAGCGCGATCCGCCTGGGTGCCGTCGTGGAGCTAATTCACAGCGCTACGCTGATTCATGACGATGTCATTGACGGCGCCAATACGCGCCGCGGCCGGCCTTCCGCCAATTCCCGCTGGGGAAATCACCGCAGCGTCCTCGCAGGTGACTGGCTGTACATGCAGTCCTTCCAGATGGCGCTCACTGAGCGCAACTTCAAGATTCTCGACGTTTTGATTGAGCTGACGCAAAACATGGTGGAAGGCGAGCTGGTGCAGCTGGCCAAGCTCGGCCGCATGGACCTCACCGAACAAGATGCCGTGGAGCTGGCGGCCCGCAAGACGGCGTGTCTATTTGCCGGATGCGCGCGCCTCGGCGCGGTGCTCGGCAATCTGGACGACGCCGGCGAACAGGCTCTGGCCGACTACGGTCACTACGCAGGACTCGCGTTTCAGCTGGTCGATGATGTCCTGGACTTCACCGCCTCTCCCGAGAAGCTGGGCAAACCGGTGCTCAGCGATCTGAAAGAAGGCAAGGTCACGCTGCCGCTGATCTACGCGCTGGAGAGCGACGGCGCAACGGGGAAGCGCCTGGTCCGCACGGTGCTCGAAGAGCGGGGGTTTGACAGCGTTCGCCCCGAGCAGATCACTGCGCTGGTGCATGAATCCGGCGCGCTCGAGCGCACGCGCATGGCGGCGCTGGATTTTGCCGCGCGCGCCAAGGCCTGCCTGAACGGCAACGCCAATTCTGATTTCGGCCGCGCCCTGCGCACCGTTCCCGATTTCATTCTCGACCGCGACAATTAATCGGCCGGTGAAAATCATCCGCCTGCGGCCGGCGACCCGCGCTCTCGATTTTTCTTATGCTGCCGTTTAAAGTCATTTATCACCCAAAGTACGATTTGGACCTCGGAACGCACGTTTTCCCCTCGCAAAAATTCCGGCTGATCCATGACGCCCTGATCGCAGAGGGAATCGCCGGCGCGGAAGATTTTCTGCCGCCGGAGCCGGCGCCCGACGAGGACATTCTGCGCGTGCACACCGCCGCCTATGTCCACAAGCTGCAAACCGATTCGCTGACACTGAGCGAACGCATGAAGCTGGAAATTCCGCTCACCGAGGTCACCCGCGAAGGCTTCTGGCTGGCGGCCGGCGGTTCGACCCTGGCCGGGCGCCATGCGCTCCAGGACGGATTCGCCGCCAACCTCAGCGGCGGATTCCATCACGCCTATCCCGGCCATGGCGAGGGATTCTGCATGATTCACGACGTGGGTGTGGCCATCCGCTCCCTGCAAGCCGCGGGCAAAATTCGCACCGCCATGACCGTCGATACCGACGTGCACCACGGCAACGGCACCGCGGCAATTTTCGCCGACGATGACACCGTCTTCACGCTCTCCATCCACCAGGAAAATAATTATCCGATGCCCAAGCCGCCTTCGGACGAAGACATCGGCCTCGCCGACGGCGCACGCGACCACGAATACCTCGACGCCCTCGAAGAGGGACTCCTGCACGCCCTGAAGAAAATGACGCCGGACATTATTTTTTACGTGGGAGGCGCGGACCCGTACCGCGAAGACCAGTTAGGCGGCCTGGCGCTGACCATCGAAGGTTTGCAAAAGCGCGACCGCCTGGTGTTCGAGCACGCCCGGCGAAAAGGAATTCCCGTAGCGTCAACCCTGGCAGGCGGATACGCGCGCAAGGTAGCGGACACCGTACGGATTCACGTCAACACCATCATCGCAGCACGCGAAGTGATGACGCAGCAATCTCCCGCCAAAAGTGATTAGAAGTCATTCAACGATCTTGCGAATGTTGTTTGTAAGTCGCGGTTTCAGAGGCCGCAAAAAAAACGCTGTCATTCTGAGCGAAGCGAAGAATCTCTCTTCGATTTCAGTACAAGCAAAGAACACGGAGAGATTCTTCGTTTCGCTCAGAATGACAAAGCCAGGCATTTGAACTATGGGGCCGGCGCAGCGGAAGCCTTGGTAATCGCCCCGGCCGCCAGATCCGCAAACCCATCCGGCGCAAATCCCTGCGTGCGATAAGCAATTTTCCCGCCCTTATCGAGCACCAGGACCGTGGGGATCGACTCCACGTGAAACGCAGCGTTCACGCCGTCGGCGAATACCAGCATCCCGCCCGGCTTCAGATCCTGCAGCGACGCCGCAACCACCGATTCATCCTCGTCCACGTTGATAGCCACGAAAATAACGTCGTCGCGCCCGGAAAATTTCGTGCGTAAGTCGCCGAGCATCGTTTCCATTTGTGTGCAGTACGCGCACCAGGTAGTCCAGAAGTTCACCACCACCACCTTCCCGTGCGATTCCGCCAGCTTCACCGGCGCGCTGCCATCGACGTGCCGAAGGCTGAACTGCAGCGGATCGGTAACGTCTTTGTTGTAGACCTGCGCGTCGGACTTCTGCTCCTTGATCGCCTCGCGGTTGCGGTCGTAGGCCGTCAAAAGAACGTCGCCCAGCCCTGCATTCGAATCGTGCGTGAACCGCCACAGATTGCCCATCCGCAAACGCAAGCGCTCGCGGTCCAGCGGCGGGCCTTGGCCGTCCGGCTGTTCCTCGCTAGCAAGGGCAAAGGCCGTGGCGTACTGCCGAATCGCTTCGTCCGAATGTTTGCCTTCCTCCGCGATTTCGCCCAGTGTGAGCGCCGCCGCGGCATTGGGCAGCAGCCGGAATCCGGTGGTCAGATCCTTCACCGCATCGTCATTTTTGTGCAGGTGATGCTGCAGGCGGCCACGCATCACGTACAGGTCCACCATGAATTTGGTGCGGCCCGATTGCCAGTCCTCCAGCGTCATCTGCTGCGGGCGCGAGTCCGGATCGGCTTTCGAAACGCGGTCGATGAGGTGCGTATCGTAGTCGATCGCGCGTAGCTGGCTGGACTCATCAGGCAGCTTTTCGAGCAGCGATGCCGCCAGGTACATGGACTGGCTGTCCTCCGGCTGGAGGGCGATCACTTTCTCGGCGTACTCGAGCGCACTTTTCTCATTGTGCAGATTCATTTCGGCTTCCAGCAGCGCGCGATAGATCGCAGCGCGCCGCGGCGAGTCCGGATACTTCACCAGATAAGCTTCCAGGTTCTTCACCAGCGTGGCGGGATCGTTCCCGGCCTGCCGCACCATAATTTGCAATTCGGCGTCCGGGTCGGCGAGGGGATCTTGCGCGGGCACCAAGGAATCGTCGCTTTTCGGTTTGGGCGCGGCCGCGGGAGCCTTCTTGGCCGGGGCTTTCGCCGGAGGCGCACCGGCTGGGGCTGGAGCTTGTTGCGCTCCGGCTGTGCCGGTCATGATCAATGCCAGAAGCAACACTAAAACGCGCATCGGCCATCGCATAGGCGGCGATTGTAACTCGAAACGAACGGAAAAGCGTAGGAGAGGCTTTACAGGCTGCGGAACGGCTGAAGACCGTGTCATTCTGAGCGAAGCGAAGAATCTCTCTTCTATTTCAGTGCAAGCGAAAAACACCGATAGATTCTTCGCTTCGCTCAGAATGACAACAACGGGGCGGGGCAAGCGATCGAAGCCGGAACTACTTGAAGTCCAGCAAAACATCCACCGTGTGCCGAGCTGTATCGGGCCGCAGCAAATGGCCAAACTCATTGTAATGCACCGGCAAGTCGCCAAAAATATCGCGGCTGGGCTTCGACAAAATCTTCACGTGCGATTCATAGTAGCCGTCGTCAAACACCTGCCCCGGAGCGATTTGCCAGGCTTGCCGCAGGCGCTTTTCCGCGTCGAGCGACAGTCCGGTGATGATCATGTCGCCCATGCGGTACTGCGGCCCCTCGGTGATGTTCACGCGATAGGAGATCTGGTGAGCGGCATCGTCATACGCCGGCTCCTCGGTCATCTTCATGTCCAGGTAGCCGCGCTTGCCGTACTGTCCTTCCACTTTCTGCCAGAGGTCCTCGATCTTGTTTCCGTCGGCGATGTTCCCCGGCTTCATTTCCACAATCTCATCGAGGCTGGACGACAACACCGCGACGTTTCCTTGCCACGAAACCCCTTTCCACGAATAGGCAGCGCCGGGAGCGATCGGAATCGCCAGAGCGACGCCAGTTTCCTTGGGATCGTTTACGTCCGGAATTAAGTGGGTTTGCGGCGGCCCGATCTGCGCGCGAAGGTAGCCCTTCGTTGCGTACAGTGGACGGATGTGCTCGTTCTCAAAAATCTCAGTCGCCAGCAGCGAGTAGGGCTGGCCCTTGAGGTCCGAAATGCGGTCCTTGAGCCGCTCGGAATTGGCGGCCAGCGGGTCACCGAACTGCACGGACTGAACCCGCAGCGGAGCACCGTCGAGATGAAACTGCATTTCCATTCCCTGGCCCACGGCCGACGCCACCAACTGGTGGGTAACTTCACCCTTGATCTGCTTCGCCGCCAACAGGTTTTCGATCACCGCGGCGATCTGATCGACCATCGTTCCGTCGCCGGGCGCTTCGCCCGTAAACAGTCCCACCTGCTCGCGAACGGCGCTGCCTATGGATTCCGCGGTGAACCAGGGAAAATTGTCAAACGCGATCGGATAGGCCGGCGCTTCCTGCACCTGAAACTCCAGGTTGATCGCCGTGCCCTTGGCGGCATAGCGGAAATTCACGGCGGAAAAGATGCCCAGCGCGGAAAGCCGGTTAGTGGCTGCCTGAATCTGTTCGGCGGTCACCACGTCGCCGGTCTTCAGCCCGCTCGCTGCGATAATCTGGTCCGCGGGGAACTTCTGCGCGCCCGTGACCTTGATGGATGCTATCGCCGAGCTGGGCGCTGGAGCAGCCGCCGGCGCCTGCGCGCGCACAGCAAGCGCGGCGAGAAAAATAAAGAGAAAGGCGAAGAATGAAAAAAGAATGCGTCTCACAACAGCAATATATTACGTGATTCGCGATGAAGGGAGAAAACTGATTGTAGGAAAAAGTGGCACAGACTTCAGTCTGTGGGGTTGAGTGGCGCGGACTTCAGTCTGCGGGGTTTAGTGCTTGCACATACAAAACCCCACGGGCTGAAGCCTGTGCCGCCAAAAGCTACTCGACGGTGACCGACTTCGCCAAATTGCGCGGCTGGTCCACGTCGCAACCGCGCCGCACCGCTATGTGGTACGCCAGCAATTGCAGGGGAATCACTTCCAGCAGCGGAGCAAACATCTCCATGGTGGGCGGCACCACAATGATGTAATCCGAAGCCTCCCGCGCCAAATGATCGTTCTCCGAGACCACCGAGATGACAATGCCGTCGCGCGCCTTTACTTCCTTGATGTTGGAAACGCTCTTCTCATAGCGCGTCATGGCTTCGGGATCGCTTTCATCGCGCGTCGCCAGCATCACCACCGGAAGGTTTTCATCGATCAGCGCGTTGGGCCCGTGCTTCATTTCGCCTGCCGGGTAGCCCTCCGCGTGAATATAGGAAATTTCTTTGAGCTTCAGCGCGCCCTCGAGCGCGATCGGGAAGTGGATTCCGCGCCCCAGGTACAGAAAATTCGTATGCCGGAAAAAGGTCCGCGCCAGGCTCTCATAAATTCCCGATTCATCGCCCTGCAGTACCGTCTCCATTTTGTGCGGCACGCGCATCAGTTCCGTCAGCAGGCGCTTTTCGCAGTCCTCGGTCAGCGTGCCGCGCACCTGGCCGAGGTACATGGCCAGCAGCATCAGTGCCGTAAGCTGCCCGGTAAACGCCTTGGTCGAGGCCACGCCGATTTCCGGCCCGGCATGCGTCAGAATCGTCCCCGCAGCCTCGCGTGTGATCATCGATCCGTACACGTTGCAAATGGCCAGCGTCTTGGAGCCTCTCATCTTGGCTTCGCGTTGCGCGGCCAGCGTGTCGGCGGTTTCGCCGGACTGGCTAATGCAAATGGTCAGCGTCTTGTTGTCGATGATCGGGTCGCGATAGCGGAACTCGCTGCCGTAATCCACCTCGACGGGAATTTTCGCTAGCTTCTCAATCATGAACTTCCCGGTTTGCCCCGCGTGCCAGCTGGTGCCGCAGGCCACGATTTTCACCTTGTCGAATTCGCGGAATTCCTGCTCGCCAATGTCCATCTTGTCCAGAAAAACCTTTCCCGAATCCATGGCGACGCTGGCGAGCAGCGTGTCGCGCACAGCGCGCGGCTGCTCGAAAATTTCCTTCTGCATGAAATGCTTGTAGCCGCCCTTTTCGGCCATGATCGGATCCCAGGTGATGTGCTGCACGGCGCGCTCGATGGGATTGCCGTCGAGGTCCATGACCCGCACACCCTGCGCGGTCAGCACGGCGATGTCGCCGTCGGCCAAGAAGAACATGTCGCGTGTGTGCGCGAGGATCGCCGGGATGTCCGAGGCCACGAAGAACTCATGCTGCCCCAGGCCAATGACCGAAGGCGGGCCGGTGCGCGCCGCCACAATCTTGTTGGGATCGGTCGCGGAGAGAAATACCAGCGAGTAAACGCCGGTCAGCTGCCGCACCGTCTTGCGCACGGCGTCTTCCAGCGGGCCGCCGTCTTTCATGTAGCGCTCGACGAGGTGGGCGATGATTTCCGTGTCGGTTTCGGTGACGAACTTGTGACCCTCTTTTTCCAGCTCGCGCTTCAGCTCCACGTAATTTTCGACAATCCCATTGTGAACCACCACGATATTGCCCGTGCAGTCACGGTGCGGGTGGGCGTTTTCCTCGGTGGGGCGTCCATGGGTGGCCCAGCGCGTGTGCCCAATGCCGTAGCTGCCGTCAATCGGCGACTGGCGGATCACCTCTTCCAGGTTATGCAGCTTGCCCGGCGCGCGGCGGATTTGCACCTTGCCGTCCGATCCAACCACAGCGATGCCCGCCGAGTCGTACCCCCGGTATTCCAGGCGGCGCAGCCCGTCCAGAATCAAGGGCACAACTTTTTTAGACCCGATGTATCCGACGATTCCACACACAGTTTGGTCTCCGAAAGCTTGGCTAGGCGGAAGAAAACGATGCCCGCCTAAAAAGGGTAACACACAAGGGAATACGGGAATTCGAGGAGCGCGAAGGGATGTTTCCTGAACCTAACAGTTCTCCAAAGCGCGAAAAGAGGGCCTTTTATAGCGCCAACCCTGCAAAATCGCCGCCTAATCCACGATCTCGTAGCGGAACTCTTCGATTACCGGATTGGCCAGGATCTCCTTGGCCATGCGCTCGACCTGCTGGTTGGCGGCTTCGCGCGTCACGGCGCTCAGATCGAGCACAAAGAACTTGCCCTGGCGGACGTCCCGCACATCGCTAAATCCCAGAGAAGAAAGGGCATGCTGAATCGCCTGCCCCTGCGGATCGAGAACCGTGCGTTTCGGCATCACCCAAACGTGTGCTTTCATGGCCGGCATTATACCAAGCCCAGCGCGGCCACGCCGGAATGAAATTTATCCAGCAGGGCGCTCTTTTCGTCGGGCTCAAGAAAGGAATGCACGAAGCTCGCCTCGGCCAGCTGCACCAGTTCGGCGGGAGTCATGCCCATGCGCTGCGCGTGCGCGTACTCGCCGCTTACGGTGGTCTCAAACATGGTCGGGTCGTCGCTGGACAGCGTAACCGGGAGGCCGCGACGGAAAATCGACGGCAGCGGGTGATGTTCGTATCCGGCGGAAGCTCGTCCGATCTGGCGCGCCAGGGCGCCGGTGCGCAGATTGCTCGTGGGGCAGAATTCCAGGGGAATATTTCGCGCGGCGATGAAGTCCATGGTGCGCTCGTCGCGCATCACTCCGATGCCGTGACCGATGCGCTCCGCGCCCAGCAGTTCCACCGCTTCCCGCACAATTTCGGGGCCGCCGATCTCGCCCGCGTGGATCAGACGGTGCATGCCCTGCGCGGCCACGAAGTCATAAACCGGGCGCAGCTCGATCGTCGGCAGTCCCAGTTCATCGCCGCCGATGCCATAGGCGATGATGTCCGGCGAGTGCAACGCGGCCGCGATTCGCGCCACTTCCATCGCCGGCGCCGCTCCCCACTGCCGCACCGCGTCAAAAATATATTTCAGCTTCACGCCGGGAACTTCCGCCGCCGCATCGCGCAGCGCCACAAAATTAGCTGCCGGATCCTGATTGCGCCGAAACATCACGCCAATCGACAGCGTGACCTCCGCGTAGAGAACGTTTTGCCGCTGCAGCGATTCCGCGAAGCGCCGCGCGATCAGCGCGTAATCCGCCGGGCCGCGCAGGAACGAAGTGATCCAGATGAAATTTTCGATGAACTGGTCGAAGTTTCCCGGAGCGTAGCGCGGCGCAGTATCCTCCAGAGTGAGCGTGACGCCGTGCCGCGCGGCCAGTTCAATCACTGTGGAAGGCGCGATGGACCCTTCCAGATGAACATGCAATTCCGCCTTCGGAAGCGCCCGAAACACTTCTTCAGATAGAGGTGTAGTGTTCATGCTGAAAATCATTGTACTCGGTAGGACAGGCTTCAGCCTGTCTGGTTTTGTCTAGTGTCATGCGTAAATCTAAACCAGACAGGCTGAAGCCTGTCCTACAGGGTTTAGCATCCGCATGATAAGTAATCGTAGAAGAAAGCCCGCGCCGCCATAACACAAGAACGCCCTTCCCAACTTCCGCTTGCGCCAGCAAAGCCCTCGGCTATGATGGATTTCGTTTCTGACCAAGTCTGGAGCGCGTGTCGGCGAGTTCCATTGGCCACTTCATCCACTCCTGTGACTTCCAAACCAACCGGCCGCGGCCGGCTGATCACCACCCTCGGCGTCGGTTTCGGCATCGCGGTAGCCATCGGCAACACCATCGGCGCGGGCATCGTGCGCACACCGGGAGAGATTGCTGCGCTATTGCCGTCCACCTGGCTGTACTTCGCCGCCTGGGCCGCGGGCGGCCTGTACATGTCGCTCGGGGCGCTGCAGTTCGCCGAGCTGGGCGCGATCCTGCCGCAGAGCGGCGGGCAATACAACTTCGCGCGCGCCGCGCTGGGAGATTACGCCGGGTTCATCGTCGGATGGAGCGACTGGATCTCCACCGCCGGCAGCTTTGCCGCGGTATCCATCGTCTTCGGGGAATATGCCAGTGACATGATTCCGGCCGCGCACGGCCACGTGCGCGCGCTCAGCGCCGGAGTGATTCTGCTGTTCGCGCTGCTGCAATGGAAAAGCATGAAAGTAGGCAGCGGCGTGCAGGACCTCACCACCGTTTTGAAGGCGCTCCTGTTTCTCGCCGTGGTGGTGGTCTGCTTCTTCCACTCTGCGACACCTGTCACCGCGGTCGCGTCGACCGCCGCAGTGCCCACCGGCTGGCCGCTCTTTGCGGCGTTCATCGTGGCGCTGCAGGCGGTGATCTACACCTATGACGGCTGGTACGGCGTGGTCTACTTCGGCAGCGAGGTTCACAATCCCGGAAAGGAAATTCCGCGCGCGATTTTCGGGACGGTCATCTCCGTGCTGGCGATTTATTTTCTGGTGAACGCGGCGGTAGTGCACCTGGTTTCCGTGCGCGAGTTTGCGTCCAGCGATTTCGCCATGGGCATCGCCGCGCGGCGGGTGCTGGGCGCGGCCGGCGATAATTTTATTCGCGTGGTGGTCGCCGTGGGCCTGTTGAGCAGCATCAACGCCATGGAAATGGGCACTTCCCGCGTCCTCTACGCCATGAGCCGCGACGGCCTTTTCTTTTCCTTCTTCGCGCGCGTGAATAAGGGCGGCATCCCCGCGCCGTCGCTGTGGCTTTCCACCGTGGTCGGCCTCTGCTTCGCGATGTTCAGCTTTGAGCGCGTCGCAGCCATCCTGGCGTCCTTCTTCGTGGCCGATTACGCGCTGACCTTCGTGTCGCTCTTCGTCCTGCGGCGCCGCTTGCCCAATCTCGTGCGCCCGTACAGCGCCTGGGGCTATCCGTGGACCACCTCGATCGCGCTGGTGGCTTCGGTAGTATTTCTAGTGGGAGCGCTGGCCAGCGATCGCGAAAACACGCCGCTAACGTTCCTCGTGCTCGCGGCAAGCTATCCGGTCTATCGAGCGCTGAAGTGGGCGGCCCGGCGGGAACGTGCGGTGTAGCCGAGGTCGAGCGTGCCGCGAAAAATTCAAACCGTTGTCAACCTGAGCGAAGCGAAGAATCTCTCTTCGATGTGAGTGCAAGCAAGCACAAAAAGAAGGAGAGATTCTTCGCTTCGCTCAGGATGACAAGTCTACTGGGCCCAGCTTAAATTGGCGTACAGCTCAAGAAGCTTCTTCGTACCGTGGTCCGAAAATCTCACAGTGAACTTACGTTCCGGCTCCTCGCCTTCCACCGCGACGATCGTTCCCACTCCGTACGTGGCATGCCGAACCCGCTGCCCGATGAGCGGGTTGGCGGTGGGCTTGCCAGGGCGAGGCGAACTGCTGCTGGCGCGCGGGCGGCTCGGCGCATCGTACGCGCTGGAGCGTGACGGCGTGTTGAGGCGCTTCACGCGGCGCGAGAATTCTTCCTCGCTGTAGGAATACTCGGGATCGGGCTCGTAGCGCCGCGTCTCGCCCGCTTCGGCGAGGGAGCCGGCGGCCGTTTCGATCAGCTCCGCCGGTATTTCCTGGAGGAAGCGCGACGGCAGCGAGCCGGTCAGGCGCTCCGAGCCGTACATGCGGCGATAGACGGCGCGCGTCAGCGTGAGCGTTTGCTTCGCGCGCGTCATTCCCACGTAGCAGAGGCGGCGCTCTTCTTCGAGTTCCTCGTTGTCGTTTTGCGAGCGGCTGTGCGGAAAAATTCCTTCTTCCATTCCGGACAGAAAAACGTGATCGAATTCCAGGCCCTTGGCGCTATGCAGCGTCATCAGCGTGATCAGGGCATCCTCGTCAAAATTGTCGGCGTCGCTCACCAGGGCAGCGCGGTCCAGAAAATCGGTCAGAGTCTCGCCGCGCTCGGCGCCTTCGGCCATGGCGTTCACCAGTTCGCGCAGGTTGTCGGCGCGCGCGGTGTCTTCGGCGGAGTCGCGCTGCGCCAGCATGTCCAGATACCCGCTGCGGGTGAGGATCGATTGCAGGAAATCCGCGGGCGACTCGCTGGAAATTTCCTGTTGCAGGGATTCGATGAGGGTGCGGAAATCGCGCAGCGGCGCGAGCGAACGTCCGGGCGCAGACGGCTCAAGAACTTTTCCAATCGCCGCCCACAGGGAAATATCGTGCTGCCGCGCCACGGCCGAAAGGGAATCGATGGAAGTTTTGCCGATGCCGCGCGGTGGAGTGTTGATCACACGCAGCAGGGCGACATCGTCGTCCGGGAAGCTGGCCAGGCGCGCATAGGCTAGCGCGTCCTTCACTTCGGCGCGCTGGTAAAACGAAAAACCGCCGAGCATGCGGTAGCGCATGCCGCGCGCACGCAAGGCCTCCTCAAACGAGCGCGACTGCGCGTTAGTGCGGTAGAGAACGGCGACATGCACGGCCGGATCTTCGCCCTGCAGGATGCGAATCGCGTCCGCGACGTATTCGGCCTCGGCCTTGGAATCGCGCCCTTCAAAAAACGCCAGATTGTTGCCCGCGGACCGCGTGGCCTTCAGCGTTTTTCCGAGCCGCCGGCGATTGTTGGACACCACTCCCGCCGCCGCATCCAGAATTTTCTGCGTCGAGCGATAATTTTCCTCCAGGCGCACCACGCGCGCGCCCGGATAATCTTCCTCGAAGCGCAGAATGTTGCCGACATCGGCGCCGCGCCACTTGTAGATGGACTGGTCCTCGTCGCCCACCACGCACAAATTGCGCGATTCATTTACCAGCAGCCGCAGCAAATCGTACTGCACGCGGTTGGTGTCCTGGTATTCGTCCACGTGTATGTAGCGGAAGCGCAACTGCCAGTTGGCGCGAGCCTCGGGAAATTCCCGCAGCACCTGCACCGTCCGCAGCAGCAAATCGTCGAAATCCAGCGCGCCTGCCTTGCGCAGGATGTTTTCGTACTCCGCATAAACCTTGGAGGCCGTCAGCGCCAGCGGATCGTTGTGCTTCGCGGCGTCCGCGGCGATCTGCGTGGGCGTTTGCGCGTGGTTTTTCGCGAAGCTGATGCGCTCGAGCAGTCCGCGAATTTTTTCGCCGGGATCCTTGATGTTCAAATGCTCCAGCGCCAGTTTTACGGCCGCGGTCTGGTCATCGGCGTCAAAGATTTTGAAGTCGCGGGGTAGCCCGAGGCGTGGGGCCTCGCGCCGCAGCAGCCAGGCGGAAAAGGCGTGAAATGTTCCCACCCACGGATCGTCGTACGCCTTGCCGCGCCGCACCAGTAGATCGCGCAGGCGCTCCTTCATCTGAGTCGCGGCCTTGTTGGTGAAGGTTACGGCGAGGATGGAGTTGCCGGGCACGCCCTGGTCGATGAGGTGCGCGATGCGATAGGTGATCGCGCGCGTCTTACCGGTTCCCGCGCCCGCAAGAATCAGCACCGGACCATCAATCGTAGTCGCAGCTTCGTTCTGACCGGAATTCAGCTCGTCAAGGAGTGTCATATGGGGAGGCGGGCCCGTTTGGGAATGTACATTCTATCCGACGAACTCGCGTTCAGCAAATTGGCGTATGGAAAGTGGGCAACAGCTTCGCGAGATATTTCAATATGCACCGTGCAGTTTCGGGACGCAGGCCGTTTATCGGGGCGTATCCGCCAGATCGATCTCAAAAAAGAACAGCGCCTTGTTGTCGGTCATGAACGAAAGGTCCGGAATATAGAGATGCGACATGCGCACCGCGCTGAAATCGTGGCTCATATCGAAAAATAGAAATCCGTGCGTCGTAGCGTGCGGCGGCAAGACATCTGTGCCCAGGGCCACGGACCGCAGCGTCGTGGTCATCGAAACCCAATCCTTGCTATGCCCCGAGCCCGAAGGCGCGGTAGGAAACGGAAACGGGCGGTGCTGGCGAATATTGGAGTTTGCCGTCAAGAGCGTGCGGTCAGCCACGTCTTCCGGAGAAAGCGGGCCGAGGCGCTGCCGATCCTGGCCGGGCTGCGAAATCACCATCTGGATTGTGGAGAGGTTCAGTCGAATGGGCAGGTCATTGTCATTCCGGAAATACACGTCGATGGCTACGATCCCCGCGTTGTAGAAAGAATCCTTGCCGAAAACTTCCTTCTTGTAGCGCACCGCTCGCAGGTAGGGATCGGCAACCACAGTCAGGTTCTGGTGCGCGTCGCGAGTGGGCAGCGACATCGGATCGGGCGGCGGGTCCGATTGCGCCAGCGCGCCCAGCGGGAGGAGCATCAAGACGGCAAGAATCGCGCGGAGCATATTCTGGTTGGCTATGATGCATCCTCCGAGCGAAAGGTTCACTCCACGATTCGTACGCCATTGCCGGCGGTGCGCGCCTATAATATCCGGTTTGAACCGCTGAATGGGACGGATCTGAATTTATTCCGGACAGGAGACGGCTCGCCAAGAGCCTCTGGGGATGTACACGCTCTACAGTCTGCTGACCGCCGCGGGTGTGCTGCTGCTGTCACCGTATTTTCTGGTCCGCGGACTCCTGCAGAAAAAATATCTCAGCAATCTTCCCGAGCGCATGGGATGGACATTCCCGCCGGAGCTGCGCGAGGAGAAGCCGTCCGGACCGGTCGAAAAATCGATCTGGATTCATGCCGTTTCGGTCGGCGAGGTTCTGGCGGTGCTGCCCCTCGCGCAGCGCTTGAAGGAAACGTTTCCGGACCGCCGCCTGGTGATTTCCACCACCACCATCACCGGACAAAAAATCGCGCGCGAGCGAATGGCGTTTGCGGATGCGGTTTTCTATTTTCCGCTGGACTGGCGCGGCCCGGTCCGCCGCACACTCGCCGCGGTACGGCCGGCGGCGGTGATCGTCGTCGAGACTGAAATCTGGCCCAATTTCTTGCGCGAGTGCCGTCTCGAGGGCGTGCCGGTCGTCTTCGTGAACGGTCGGTTCTCGCAGCGTTCCTTCCGCGGTTACCAGCGGGCGCTTTCGTACACGGCCGGAGCCTTGGCCGGATTTCTGAAAAAAGTGTTGGGCGACGCAACACTTTTCCTGATGCAGAGCCGCGAGGATGCCGAGCGCCTTGCCGCACTGGGCGCTCCCGCCGAACGCATTCTGGTCACCGGCAACATCAAATACGATCTCGCGGATCCCGGCGAGAGTCCTCTCTCCGCGTGGCTGGAATCCGAACTGGCCAGAAGCAATCGCGGTCCC
>DATGJQ010000014.1:0-7856 GCA_035295105.1 Candidatus Acidiferrales bacterium
CATTCCGGCGTACACGAATCCTTTCTCGATGTGCTGGGTGTCGCGCTGCCACGCGGCGATGCCTGAGGATTGCTGCGCGGTGTAGTCCAGCACCCAGCGCATCTGCTGCGGATTGAGGTTGGCCGCGCTGGCCGCGGCCGCGGCAGCGCCGAAGATTCCCACGATGCTGTGCGAGCTTCGGTGTTCCTCGGTCTGCACGGATGCGCCGCCCATCGTGAGCACCACGCGCGTGCCGACGTCATAGCCCAAGACGATCGAGCGAAGGAACGTCAGACCGTCAACGCCGAATTTTTCACCGGCCGCCAGCGCCGCGGGAACGACGGCGACCCCGGGATGCGCGAGGGTCGGCGCGTGCGCGTCGTCCGTTTCATCCGAGTGGCCCAAAACGCCGTTCACCATCGCCGCTTCCAATGGCCCGCACAGCATATTGGAGCAGAGAACGGTGCAAACTTTTTCACCGCCGTAGCTCTTGGCGAATTTTAGCGCGGCGCGCCCCGGCAATAATTCCGAACCGGATACCATGGCCGCAAAGGTATCGAGGATGTGATGCTTGGCGATTTCGGCTACGTCATCGGGCAGAGCCTGGTTGCGCGCATCGCTCATATACGCGCTCAGACGGGACATCGCGGGGCTGACGGAATCGGCCGCGAACGCGCTGCGCGTGCGCCAGAATCCCGCAGCCGCCACAGCCCAGGCGGCGCGCTGCATCATCGCGCGGCGGTTCAATGGTTCGCTGTTCATGGCCGGCGGCAACAATGCGTGTCCACCTGTTCTCATCGGCAGTGTTCTGCGACATTGTAGCTGAAATCTTCCCTGTCGCGCGGCGACCTGAGTAGGACAGGCTTCAGCCTGTCTGGTTTAAATTTTCGCCCGCCTGCAATCTAAACCAGACAGGCTGAAGCCTGTCCTACTTAGTTGTGGTAGAAATTGAGGGTCGAAAGCCTTAAGGAGCGCCATGAGCTACGTCAGCAAACATCTGATCGAGGGCGAAGCGATTATCTACGAGACGCGCCTGCACTGGATCGTGCTGATCGGACCGCTGGTCCTCGGAGCGCTGTTCGCCGCGACGGGCATCGCGTTGCTGGTCGCCGCGTCGCAGGACGCGGGCGCCGGGCGCATGGCGCACCAGGCGACCCTGGCGGCCGGAGCAGCGTTGCTGGCGATTGCGCTGGTGTTTATCGTGCGCGGCATTTTGGAGCGCAACGCCACGGAAATGACGGTCACCAACAAGCGTGTCTTCGTGAAGACCGGTCTCGCGGCGCGGCGCACCATCGAACTGCTGCTATCTCGAGTGGAGAGCATCGGCGTGGAGGAGAGCGCGGTGGGAAGAATGTTCGGCTTTGGCAAGGTGATCATCCACGGCACCGGCGGCACGCCCGAAGTCTTTCAGAAAATCGCGCACCCGCTGGAATTCCGAACGCAAGTGCAGCAACAGATCGAAAAAACCCAGGGAAAACAAGCATAAAAGCACTTGGAAAGATTTTGCCGGGCGCTCAACTTTTAACTTGGGCGGACGGGAGCAGCAGGCGCGGGCCAATCCGTGGGGACAAAATCGACGCCCCAGAAGTGCGGCGCGGGGGTGAGGAATTCGATGCCAACGCGCTGCCCTTTTTCAGTGGCTTCGCCCAGGAACACGATGCGCGATTCCTGTTCTTCCTGGGTGAAGGGATTGGTGAGGACCAGGATGGCGTTCATGGCCAGCGGCTGGTTTAGATACATCAGGCCGCCGTGGGCGTTGATGACGATGGTTTCGCAGGCTTCACGAAAGCGGCGATTGTCAGAATTCTTTCCCGCCACGACCACGCGCACGCGCATGAAGACCCGGCTGCTGCGGCGAACCTTGTCGTATTCGTTCTCGGGCATAGTAAGACCATGCTGCGGCAGTTGTACTGTGGGGTCAACGCTAGTGTTTTGGTATGTTCCCGCGATGTAACGTGGGCCGCGATGCCAGCGGGGCTACGCCGGCGTCTAACCTGTTTCCATATGCCTCGCGCCAGATTCCGCGCTATGATTTTGCCGGACGCTCCGACGAATCCACGATTTTCGGGAGAGACCAGATGAATTTGACCGAATACATCGATTCCAAGCGCGACGAACACCTCAACGAGCTCTACGAATTTCTGCGCATCCCGAGCGTCAGCGCGCAGTCCGAACACAAACCAGACATCGAGCGCGCGGCGCAATGGGTGGCCGGAAAACTGCGCGCCGCCGGGCTCGACAACGTGGAAATTTTGCCGACGAAAATGCATCCGTTGGTCTATGGGGAATCGCTGCGCGCGCCCGGCAAGCCGACCATTCTCTTTTACGGGCACTACGACGTCCAGCCGGCCGAACCGCTGAATCTGTGGACCTCTCCGGCATTTGAGCCCACCGTTCGCGACGGCAATTTATTTGCCCGCGGCTCCGCCGACGACAAGGGCCAGGTGCATATCCACATGCGCGCGCTCGACGCGATCATGAAGACCGCGGGCAAGCTGCCGATCAACCTGAAAGTGATGATCGAAGGCGAGGAGGAAGTGGGCAGCGTGAGCCTTTGGGACTTCGTGAAGGCGAACAAGGCGCGCCTCAAGGCGGATGCGCTGGTGGTTTCCGACACGGGCATGCTGGCGAAGGGCGTGCCGTCGATCACTTACGCGCTGCGCGGCCTGAATTACTACGAAATCGAAATTACCGGCCCGGCGCAGGATCTGCACTCTGGAATTTTTGGCGGTGCGGTGCCCAACCCGATCACTATCCTGTGCGAATTATTCGCCAAGCTGCATGACAGGAACAATCGCGTGGCTATTCCCGGTTTTTACGACGACGTTGAGAAGCTTTCCGCGGCTGAACGAAAGGCCCTCAATTCCCTGCCGTGGAAAGCGGGCGACTTCAAGAAGAACGTGGGCGCTCCCGGGCTCAGCGGAGAAAAAGGATTCTCCATCATCGAACAACTGGGAGCGCGTCCAACCCTGGAAATGAACGGAATCTGGGGCGGGTACACCGGCGAAGGCGCGAAGACGGTAATCCCGTCCAAAGCGTACGCGAAATTTTCAACGCGCCTGGTGCCCCACCAGGATGCGGATAAAATCACGCGGCTGGTGGAAAAGCACATTCGCAAGCAGCTGCCGAAAACCGTGAAAATGAAATTTACCGTGCACAGCCAGGGCAACCCCTGGGCCGCGCCTTACACGCACCCGTTCTTTGAGGTGGCGCACAACGCCCTACAGAAGGGCTTCGGCAAACGCGCCGTCTTCATCCGCGAAGGCGGCTCGATTCCGTTTGTTACGCAAATGCATGACACGTTCAAGGTGCCGTGCATCCTGCTCGGCTTCGGATTGCCGGATGAAAATGCGCATGCTCCGGACGAGCACATCTCATTGGAAAATTATTTCGGCGGAATTAGAGCGGTGGCGCAGTTTTACGAGGGACTGGGACGCTTGTAGGACCCACCGCGGCGACGCAGGCTGAACAGTCTGCGAAACAATTTAACACGCTGTCATTCTGAGCGAAGCGAAGAATCCCTCTTTGTTTTTGCTTGTGCGTAAATCGAAGAGAGGTTCTTCGCTTCGCTCAGAATGACACAAAATTCCAGGGGCCGAAGCCTGCAGTACGTGCTTCGCTACATCGTGGACAATGAGGCTTGCCTGCCGCGCGCAAATTCCTCCAGCGTGGCGTTGGCCGTGGCAATAATTCCCAGCGCATCGGAAACTGCTTCGACTTTTGCGCCCGGCACCACGATGTACATCTCATCCGCGCCCAGGTTGGTGTAGACGCGATTGCCGATACAGCCCAGCGTGGTGACCGTTCCATGCGCGAGGGCCGCGGGCAGCGCCATGCACGAAGGACGACCGAGCAGCGGCAGTGAACTGCTGGCGCCGGCGCGGATAGCGGCTTCGTTCAGCAACATGGCGGCCGGCGATTTGCAGGCGAAGAGCACCACGCTCGGCGGCATGGGCGCGTCGGCGAGCGGGGCGAAGACCACGGCCTTGGGCTCCTGCGGGAGGCGCGGAATCCCGGGCACTTCCTCCGGCCGGACATAGCCGATATTGAACATCATGCCCAGCATGGCCTCGGTTTCATGGACGCGGTCGGGAGGCAGCTGAATGTTGTGGGTGTAGGCTCCCACGGCGCAGTTAAAGTGATCGGCTGGAACGGTATAGAAGGTGCCTCCAGCGGCGGCCAGACGCCAGAAGCTGCAGCCGGCGGGCTCGGTGCCGGAGAATTTGGGGATGCCCAATGGCTCTGAGTCAAGAAACGTGACAGCGACCGGCCGGCGTTCCAGCTTCAGCCGTGTTGTGAACAGCTTTTCCACTTCCTTCCAGTTGGCCATATGGGCTCCTCGTAAATTTCCCGCAAGTGCAAATCGCTAGATTAACACAGCCGCGCCGAAGGCGCAGCGCGGAAAGCCGCATCAAATCACGGTTTTTTAATGTTTTTTCTTGCGTTGCGCGGTCTTCGCCCGTATAGTGCTCGCCGTGCGTGGCTCGTAAGCTCTGACGCCTACGGCCACATGCGCAGTATCAATTCTGAGGAGGAGATAGAAACTAGATGGCAAAACCACTGAGCAAGTCCAAGATTGTCGCGCACATCGCCGAAAAAGTGGGCACGTCCAAGAAAGTGGCCGCGCAGTTCTTCGAAGAACTGTTCAAGCTGGCGGTAAAGGAAGCCAAGGGCGGCTCCGGCAAGTTCGTGATCCCGAACATCGGTCGCGTCGTGAAGGCGCACCGCAAGGCGCGCATGGGCCGCAATCCGCAGACCGGCGAAGCGATCAAGATCAAGGCGAAAACCGTTGTGCGCCTTCGCGCCGCCAAGGCTCTGAAGGACGCTGTTCTCGGATAAGAGCGCGCTTCAGAAAGCGGCATTTTGGGTGTAGCAACGTGCGGGCTGGGTGTCTCGCCGTGGTTCCGAATCCGCTTCGGCGGCTGGCCGGGACGTGGCATCTGCTGCTCAAACGACCCAGCAACTTTTAAACTTTGCGGTGATTGCATCACTGCTCTTCCGCCCCGGGTCCGGCCCTCCGGGGCATCGTTTTTTTGACGAGTTTGCGCTCGTCTCGTTGTTTTCATTCCGCTGGGATTTTCGAATCGAAGCCTGAGCCGACATCCGCACCTTCAGAGATTTAGCGTTTTAACTTCAAACTGTCGATTCCCGTTGGACTTCGAGTTCGCGTCCAGGAGGTCCGACCTTCAGGTCGGACGATCAGGAACAGATAGGTGGGCCTTCAGGCCCTGCCGCTTCAGGGGCTGAAGCCCTCGTGTACACAGGCTTGAACGTCGGGGCTGAAAGCCCCGACCTCCTACCCGAACCCGGGCGACGATTTTCAAATTGGGACATTAAAGACAAATCTATGGGGCTCCTCTCCCTGGGTTGCGTTATCTTGAACTTGTGTCTGCTGAACGCCGGAATATCGTCCTGCGATATATGAGACATTACCCAGTCCCCGCCACACTTTTGAGGGCTGCGCTCGGCCCCTGCCGCTTCCTTCGAAAGAAGCGGCGCGAAGGTTCTCGCTCATGAACGATGGCAACACTCCCCCGGGTGCGGTGGCCGGGACGCCGACGAAGGTGCCGGACTCCGCCGGGTCCAACGTCGCGGGAATCCAGTGGCTGGGATCCCGGATCCGGTCGCTGCGCCTCTCGGAAGGCAATCTCTTCCTGGTGCTGGCGATTGTGATTGGAATGTTTTCGGGGCTGGCGGTAGTGTGCTTCCGGATTGCCATTGACCGGGTGCACCTGGCGCTGCTCGGGCCCGCTCTCGTGCCGTCGCATTTGCGCGTCGTGCTAGTGCCGGCGCTTGCCGGCCTCGTCGTCGCGTTTCTGGTTCAGAAGTTTTTCCTGGCCGCCAGCGGCAGCGGCGTCAACCAGACCAAGGCGGCGGTGTATATCTTCGACGGCTACGTGCCGTTCCGCACGGTGATCGGAAAATTTGTGACCTGCTCGCTGGCGATCGGCAGCGGCCAGTCGCTCGGCCCCGAAGATCCGTCGCTGCAAATGGGAGCGGGAATCGCTTCCGCGCTGGGCAGGCGTCTGAAACTTTCACGAGACAAGTTGAGGCTGCTGGCCCCGGTAGGAGCGGCGGCCGGACTTGCGGCTGCGTTTAACGCGCCCATTTCCGCGGTTTTGTTTGTGATTGAAGAAGTGATCGGAACGTGGAGCGCCACGGCGCTCGGAGCCATCATTCTGGCGGCGGTGTCCAGCGCCGTGGTGATGCGATCTTTCCTGGGCGGCGAGCCGATGTTTCACGTGCCTCCTTACACGCTCGCGCATCCGGCTGAACTGCTGGCCTATGCGGTGCTGGGCGTGGTCAGCGGGGTTCTCTCTCTGGCCTTCACGCAGATCATCGCGTATTTCCGGCCGAAGCTTCGCGCCCTGCCGCAGTGGACGCAATACTTGCAACCGGGAGCCGCGGGCCTGCTCGTCGGCCTGGTGGGGCTGCGCGTCCCCGAAGCCATGGGGACGGGCTACCCGTACATCGATCAAGCGCTACACAGCCAGTACACCTGGGAAATTCTGGCGCTCCTCGGATTGGCGAAAATCCTCACCACCAGCCTGTCATTCGTGAGCGGCACTCCGGGAGGAATGTTCGCGCCGGTGCTGTTTATCGGGGCGATGATTGGCGGCGCGATCGGCGGGCTTGAGCATCATTTTTTTCCGCAAATCGGAGCGTCCGTCGCGCCATTCGCTCTGGTGGGCATGGGCACGTTTTTCGCGGGTTTTCTGCGAGTCCCCATCACTTCCGTGTTTATGGTGGTGGAGACCAGCGGAAGCTACTCGATCGTTCTGCCGGTAATGATTTCCAACACCATCGCCTATCTCATTTCGCGCAAGTACCAGGACGTGGCGCTCTTCGATTTGCTGGCCAGGCAGGACGATCTGGAATTGCCATCCATGGAAGAGCAGCGCGAGCAGATTGTGCTGCGCGTCGAGGACGCCATGCGGCAGCCGGACATGCCGCCCTTGCAGGCCGGCGATACGCTGGCGCGCGCCGTCGAAGTCGCGGGAACTTCCACGGAGGAAGTCTTGCTGGTGCGCTTTCCGACCGGCCGGTGGGCTGGCATCGCCAGAAACGAATTGCCCAAGATTGCCGAAGGACATCCCCCGGAGACGCAACTGCGCGAAGTGCTCTCAACGGAACGGCTGCCGATTTTGCATCCGGACCTGCGGCTGGATGATGCGATGCGATTTATTCAGGGGCGCCCGCTGCTGCCGGTGGTCGGCCGCGCGGGGTCGCGCAAGTTAGAGGGAGTGCTGTCGCTGGCGGATATTTTGGCGGCGTATCAGAGAGTCTCGCCTTGAACGGCTAGGCGTTTCGTGGCTCCACTCGTTATTTTGAATTTAGATGGCGCAGACTTTTTCCTTACGTGCACTTCGATACAATCGGCCTCCGCGGACTTTCATCTTGCAAAACCGCACAGCCAGGAGTGGCTGTGCTACTTAGTGCGCCAGGTCCGACGCGTACACCAGCCTCACGCCGTCGCGCTGCGCCTCCGGCAACATTTCGTTCAGCACTTCGAGCGTGGCAGGATGCGGGTGGCCGATCGCCAGCGCCGAGCCCTTTTCGCGGGCGTCGCGAATGGCCAGTTCGAATTGCTTGCGGATCGCCGGAACCGATTGCTGGTCGTCCAAGAATACATTGCGCCGGGCGGCTGCCACTCCGGCGGCGTGCGCCGCGGTTTCCGCGACGGTCGCCACCGTGGTGCGGCTGTCGATAAAAAATAGATTACGCTCATGCAAGAGCGGCATCAGCTCGTCCATGAGTTTTTGATCGGCCGTGCCCAGCGAACCCTCGTGATTGTTCACGCCCGCGGCGTAGGGAACCGTTTCCAGCATATCGGCGAAAGTTCTTTGCACCGCGCCAGGAGCCATGCCCGGGTGCAG
>DATGJQ010000015.1:0-10225 GCA_035295105.1 Candidatus Acidiferrales bacterium
TCACGAGGCCAAGCGAGCGTGGGAAAGGTCGCGCGCATTGGCGCGCGGCGCTCCGCCGCGATTTGGCTGGAGCGAGAAAGAGTTGGCGGTGCCGCGGGAAATCTGGGTGGGGCAGGGGCCGGTGTGCGTGGTGCCGCCGAAGCGGGCCGGCGAAGAGAAAACGCTGGCTTCTCGGGCTGGGGGTTCGGGAGGTGGGGAGTAATTGGAGTCTCGCGGGTGCAGCTTTGCTTGTGCTTTGATCGAAGAGAGATTCTTCGCTTCGCCTCGGCGCGAGTCCTCGGTGCGAGCGCCCAGAATGACAATGTTGGAATTTTTCCGCACTGGAATTTTTTCCGCCGCCTGTTTGGCTGTGTGGTTTGGGTTTGCGCCTTACGCTCGTCAAAACCAGACAGGCTGAAGCCTGTCCTACTTGGTGTGCCTTGGAGGTTCGATGCTGGCTACGTTTGCGTTTGACGTTTGTCATGACGTGTACCTGGCGGCGCGCGAGGCTATTGACTGCAAGATTTCCACGCTGAACGCGGAGGCTTCCGGAAGATATTTGTGGCGGCCGGACCGGATGCCGCGGCTGGCGGAGTATGTTTGCGATTTTGCTTTGGCAGGGGAGCGGTCGCTGGGAGGGGATTTGCTTAGTGGGGAGTTGCGCGGGCGCACGTCTGGGGACACTGCGCGCCGGATGGGCGGGTTTCGGGAGAGTCCTTCGCCTGATTCGCTCGGGAAAAGCTCCTCGCTCAACATGCTCAGGACAAGGCCTTCGCTCAATGCGTTCGGGACAAGCCCTTCGCCTAATGCGTTCAGGACAGGCCCTTCACAGAATACGTTCAGGACAAGCCGGCTGACGATGTTTCGGCTGCATTACCTGGGCGGAGCGGAGTATCAGGTGGCGCGAAAACACTTGGGAATCACTGAGCTCACCTGGGCCGATTGGGGGGAAGACATTCGCGGGCGCGTTGGGCGGGAACTGATGCGGGCGGGGCTGTTTCCGCCGTCGAGATATTTTCAAGAGGCTACCGAGCGGCCTTCTGACGGGCGATCCTCGGCGCGGGCGATGGGCTCAGCGGAATTCGTTGCCGGAGTCGTCGTTGAATGACAGGCGGTAGACCGTGCCCACCGCGACCAGAAAAAATCCCAGGAAGATGGCAACTAGCGCGAGGGTGAAGCGCAGAATATTTCCGGCGGCGCTACCATGTCCGTGGAGCAACTGAAGAATCAGGATGAAGGCGCAAACCGCAAAGATGACGGCGCCGGCATAGGAGCCGAGCAGGACCATCCAGTAGGAACTTGCGCGAACGTCCGACCGCATGCACACCCTCCGACCGACCCGGAACCGTTTCAGATATTATAGCAGGACAAGCGAAACCTGTGACGCGAGGCTTCGGCAGCTGCTTCAGAATTATTTAGCAACTAGTATACTATAACTAAAAGGTATTCACCGGGCGGCTCGCGGCGCGGCCTTTGTTGCGGTGATCGCAAGACACGCACAGATATCTTTTCGCAAGGGCTCAGGGCCGGAAGCCGCGGCGCCGCGGTTTTCATTTCTCCTGCAGTGAAATCAAGTAATCGCACAGGTTCTTGATGCGTTTTTGGACGGCGGCCTGATTGTAGTTGTCCATGTACTGAAAAATGCCGCCCCAGGTGGGCATGTCCGATGAGCCGTGCGCGGCAACGCCCGGGCCGAAGCGCAGAACGTTCGTGACCAGGTCGACGGGGAACTCACCGCCGTGGCGCTTGGCGAGCGTGGTGAGATCGGCAGCCGGCACCTTGAGGGCGGCTCGCGCCGGGCCGTGGCCCTTAGCGTCGAGGCCGTGGCAGGCGGCGCAGTATTGCTTGAACATGGCCTTGCCGGTGGGCACGAAGTCGGGCGGAATCTGATCCTGGGGAGTGGAGGGCGCCGGACGGGCGCCCGCGGACGGCGCGAAGGCCGCCAGGAACATGGCCGCTACGAGAAGAGCTTTGCGCATGGGATCCTCCTCCAAAGCAATGCAATGTCATCGGCCTGGGGCCGGGAATGCTTGAATCAAAATTATTTATCGAAAGTGCTTGACAAATAAGTTTAACTTATGATACCTTCTCAAGTGCAGAGTTATACTCACTGGCCTTCTTCGTTGCTTTCCTCTTCGCTTTCTTGATTTCCGGTTCCTCTTATTCGCGTTATTCGTTTTCTGACTGATGCTTGTCTTTGGGCGCGTGCGCTTGCTCCCTGGTTGAATCGATGAGAGATTCTTCGCGTTGCTCAGAATGACATCGTTTTTTGGTTTTCCGCGACTTATTCCCGCTTTCTCTGTTTTTTTGTGCGCCTTTGCACTGCTCGACAGTGACAGGCTGAAGCCTGTCCTACCTTGGAGGTCGTTATGCCCGCTTACAGTAACAGCACTCCGCCGCTTTCCTTGTTTCCCGGCGACGTCGGGTTCAGCTTCAACGCGGAGGCGTTTCCGGCGAACGGGACGGCTGGTTCGCAGTTTGCGATCCCGGAGCCGGCGGGGCTGCCCGACCAGGGACACACGGTGCGCTGGCAAACGATCTTTGGCACCGCGCCGAGCGCGATCAGCATCGTGCTGCAAGGCGCCGCGGCGGATGTGGACGCCGAGTATTTCCTGATCGATACGTCCACGGCTACGGCCGGCGAGGCGCGTACGGTGATCGGGGTGCGCGCACGGTTTCTGCGCATTAAGGTGATCTCGTCTACCGGTGGCGCGGCGCTTACGGCGAAGATGCTGCCGTAAGGTGGTGACTGGTGACCGGTGACTTGTGACTGGTGAGGGGAATCGCCTCATCGCTCTGCCTCTGAACTTGATCCGCCTTCTACTTGATCTGCGGTCCTGGCGCATCATCTCGCTTGCGCTCGATATTTCAGAACTGCGGCCTGCTGGAATGAAACGCCGCAAGCTGAAGCGTGCGCCACGGGTGGTGCTTCGTTCAGGCTCCTTTTCGGGACCGGAAGTTGCCGGTTGCGTGCTTGCGGACTTCTCGTTTTTTGTGGAAGAACTCGGTGTCTCGCTGGCCTAGTTTCTTGCCGCCGCGATGCTCGAGCTGGCCGACAAAAACGTTGTTGGAGAATTTGTTTTTCATGGCCTTGTGCCTCCGGATTCAGGCTATCGAAGTGGCGGGGCGGTTGTATGTGACGTGGGTCACGCGGGGACATGCTGAGGGAATAAGTTCTTTGGTTTGCGGGTTTCGTGGTGCGGATGCCTTCATCTCAAATTTACAATTTCAAATTTGAAATGAGATCCGGAAGGCGATGCGCACCTCGCGGTTGAGATGGTCACTTGCAAGAAATATCCAGGGCGGTAGCAGGCTGGGTCACGGGACACGGCACGGGCCACGAGTCGCGAGCCACGAGTCACTAGTCACCGATCACCAGTCACGAATCACCACTCACGAATCACGTCCTCTCATGGCTTCCAATCCAAATTACGTCAAAAAGCAGCTGGCGCTGGACACGGTGTCTTGGACCGCGGTGGTTGCGCCGTTCGACTGCATGGCGGTGTCGATCAAGAATTCGGTGCTGGTCGATCTGCGGATTCGGACGGACTCCGGAGACGCGACCACGCAGGACACGATTTCCGCGGGCAGCATTGAGGTTGTCGCTGCGCCGCGGCATTCGGGCGGGGTGCAGGATGGCGGCTCGGGCACGCGATTTCTGGCCGGGGACACTGTTGCTTATTTGCAGGTGGTCAGCGGGGCGGGGCCGGCGCTGCTGACGTTTGTGCGGTGAGGAGTAGGACAGGCTTCAGCCTGTCTGGTTTAGATTTGCGCATGACGCGGAATTAAACCAGACAGGCTGAAGCCTGTCCTACTTTCGGATCTAATTCCGGCGCGCGATTGATTTTGAAATGGGTTTCTTGAAACCGCCAGCGGCTAAAGCCGCTTCGGTCTGTGGACTTCCCGGCGCGGCTGAAGCCGCGCCCTACAAAGATTTGCGACCCACCGGGTCCGTCCTTCACGCGTTTATCAATCCACGGTAACGCAAGTAGTTGAACACCGATCCATTAACGATCAGGCGACGACCCATCCATGCGAATCAAAATTATTGGCGACAACAATTGCGCGCGGGCTACCCGGCATTTGCTGCGGCTGGGCGGGTTCGCGGTTACGGAATTTCTTCCGGCGGACGCGCTGGCGGGCGGTCCGCTGGCTGGTTACGCCATTACCATCGATCTTGCCCCGGCCATTCATTCCCCTGACGCCCACCTGCGGCCGGATTCACCCACGCTCCACGCACGGCCCTCAAGCGAGGAAGCGGACCGATGGAGTCGGGACGCTTCCTCCTCCTCCTTCGCAAAAACACCTTCGGCGGGCATGCCCGCTTTCGCGAAGATCGATTCGACCGGCGAGCCCGCCTTGGATGACGCAGCTTCAGCCGGGGTTCCCGTTCTGATGGATTCTCCGGTAGGAAAGCCGTTCTTGGTGGAGGCGTCGTCAGTTGATTCCACGTCGATGGACTGCTCGACGTTTCCACCGAGCGTGAATCACGCGGAGAAAACTGCGGAGGCGGACGGGTCCGCCGTAGCTCCGGCGCAGTTCCGGAGCGTAGGCGGAATACATTTCGATTCCGTCGACAGCGAGCTGGAGGCGGCGGTGTTGCGGCACGTCACGCAACTGGCGGCGGCTGCGGTGGTGGTGGATCGCCCAGGCGGGCTTGTGCATTCGGATCGCGAACTGCGGATTGTGGTGCCGAATAGCGGCGATTTGGCTGCGGACGATGCGGCGGCGGTTGCGGTGGAGTTTGGAATTTTGCGCGGGTTGCTGGATTTGTCGAGTGGCGCGCGTGGGCGCGGCGGACCTGGAGCGGCGGGAGCGAGCGATGGCGCTGACGCTGAGGACGCTAACAATTCCGGGAAGTCTCGCAAGGTTGGCGGGCGGCGCAGATGGTGGCCTTTCGGAATAATTTTGATCTGGGGCGCGCTGCTTTTTTTTCGCAGCGTTCATGCGGGACCCGCTGCGACGGCGCCGTCGCCGTGGCAAACCCGTGGCCTGCCTTCCTTCACTGCTCAGAATAAGAAACCTGTGCTGATGAATGCCGGGGCTTTTTCGCTGGCGCAGGGCCAGTTTGAGACTGGGGCGGGCGTGAAGATTACCGACGGCAGCGATGTTTTGGTGGTGGATCCTTGCTCCGGGCAAACGAAACTCTTCGCCAGCATCAATCAGACGGCCAACACGCAGTTGGTTAGCGGAACGGCCTCCAAGAAAATTTACGTTTGCTCGATTCATGTGGTGGCCGCGGCTGCTGCGAATGTGGCGGTGGTGGAGGGAACGGGCTCGGTTTGCGCGACAGGCACGGCGGGGGTTGGCGGATTCGGCGGAGCTACGGCGGCTACCGGCTGGAATTTTGCGGCCAATGGCGGGATCGCGATGGGGAATGGGGCGTCTTCGCTGGGAGCGGAAGGGACTAGCGGGGACAGCTTGTGCGTTTTTAGTTCGGGGTCGGGGCAGGTGAGCGGCGGGATCAGCTATGTGGTGCAGTAGGGTTTGTGGCTTTGCAGACTGCAGGAAAACTCCGGATGGTGTCATTCAAGAGGCTGTCATTCTGAGCGCTCGCACCGAGGACTCGCGTCGAGGCGAAGCGAAGAATCTCTCCTTGTTTGGTTGCCCGTACTTCGATCGAAGAGAGATTCTTCGCTTCGCTCAGAATGACAGCGTAAAACATTTGTTTTGCAGGCTGATTGGCCTGGGGCGGTTGGTTGCTGCTTGGCTGCGGCTTCTTGCCATCCGACTTTCTCGCGCCGGCATTTGCACCAGGAATTTGCAGGCTGGGATTCGCGGCAGAATTCCACAGGCTGAAGCCTGTGCCACTGTGTTGTTGGTGCTGCTTGCAGCTGGCCCGGCTTTCGCTACCACTTACTTTGTTGCGGCTGCCGGTAGCGATTCCAATTCTGGGACGGATGCTTTGCATCCCTGGCAGACGGTTGCCAAGGTGAATGGGGCTGCATTTTCTGCCGGCGATTCGGTTTTGTTTAATCGCGGAGACGTTTGGTACGGAACTTCGCTGGTGGTTCCCTCGGGTGGGTCGAGCGGATCGCCGATTACGTTTGGGGCCTACGGCAGCGGGGCGAATCCGGTGCTGAAGGGCTCGACGTTTTTGAATCCCAGCGGATTTACGCTGGCGCCCAACCTGATTGCCACGGTTTTTTCTCTGCACGATTCGGGAACGTTTTCCAATGACAGCCTGACGCGCAACTGGCGCGAGCAGATCGGGGCGGTGCAGATCACCAACAGCGTGATTTCGCTGACCGTGACCGTGATGGCTTCGCCTTCGGCGGCGTTGAATATTACCGGGGCGGCGATCGGCCCGGTGAGTACGGCGCCGAACACCAGCGCGATGACGCGCATCACCTGGGGCGGTGGAAATAATGGAGTGACGGTTGCGGCGGGCACTTCGGCCACTTCGGACGTGATTACTTACAGCCTGAACAACAGCGTGGACCAGATCGTTGCGATTTACACTACCGCGCGCAATGTCGAATATTTTGGGAACAACAACACCACGCTGTGGTCGGACAACACCGCGGCGGACCAATCGCAGGCGTCCAACGTGACCGGCGATGGATTTGCCGCGGGCGGGAACAGCGTGGTTGGGTCGATCGTCGGAACGATTCAAACTACGTTCACCTATCGCCAGGCGCTGGGAACCGCGCCGGTAGCGGTGTGGGAAAACGGGACGCTGCTGCTCAGCAAGAATTCGCAGAGCGCTGCGGAAGCGTTCGCGGGATCGTGGTTTTATGACGGAACGTATTTGTACCTGCACGCTTCCGATGGATCGAATATCGCGACCAACGGAAGAACGTACAGTTACGTGACTGCTTCGAGCCCGACGTTCACGGCCTGGGACAATGGGAAATCTTGGCTGATTTTCGATTCGCTGGACCAGTCGGAAACGTACAACACCAGCACGGCGACGCTGGGCGGACTGTATTTGACGGGCAGCAACAGCATCGTGCGGAATTTATCGCTGCACGATACCTACCGGCACCCGCTGACCGTGTACATCGGCGCGGCGAATAACCTGGTCACCAATGTGACCGCGTACCACGCCTACGGAACTTCGCCGCTGGCGATTTACGGGCCGGGGACGACCGGAAACCTGGTGCAGAATTCCACGTTTTACAATGACACTTCGCTTTCTTCGGCCTACCTTCCGGCCGGGGTGTGGGCGGTGGTGGTGGCGCATGGCGGCTCGACGGCGAATGTCGTGGACAGTTGCCTGATCTACAGCACCGCGCCTTCGCCCGGCGGATATGGATTGCTGATCGGTGATTCCGGGACCGCGGTCACGTTCTCGCACAATTTTATTTACGGCACGTATGCGTACGCCGTGGATGTGGGCAATGGCGGCGGCGACGGCCTGGGCACGGGCGCTACGCTGACGCTATGGGACAACCTGATCGACACCTCGCAGGCAAGCAATATGGGAATTTTATTTTCCGGCAGCGTGGGCAGCGCCGTTTACAACAACACGGTTTTTGGGCCGGGTAATTCGCTGCCGGCGATCAGCCAGACGTCTACTTCCACTGGAACGCTGGTGAAAAACAATATTTTCTATACCGGGGCATATGCCAGCGTGGATGCTTCGTCCGAAACCGGGACGGTGTATGACTACAACGATTATTTTTCGGCCGGCGGTTCGCCGTTCAGTTGGGGCGGGACGGCGTTCACGTTTTCCGGTTGGCAGGTTGCGGCTGCGCAGGATGCGCATTCGTTGAATTTGGATCCGGGGCTGGCGAATGCTTCGCCGCTTTCTTCTACAGGGAATTTTTCTTTGCTGGCGGTTTCTCCGGCGATTGATTCCGGGGTGAATCTGGGATCTGCTTATCAGATGGGATTGTCGCCTGCGGCTTCCTGGCCTGGCGGGGTTTCGCTGTTGAACCAAAATTCGGCGGGGAGCGGGTGGGAAATTGGCGGATACGTTTATCCGGCGAATGCTGCGCCGACGCTGCTGCTGCGCGGGTGCTGCGACTGATGTAGGACAGGCTTCAGCCTGTCTGGTTTTGATTTGTGGCTGGCTGACATTTAAACCTGACAGGCTGAAGCCTGTCCTACGGGAGACTTATGACCACTGTATCGGGACATTCTTTGGGGCAGTACGTTCAGATCGCGGGGGTGGCGGCGTTTATTGTGGGCGGGATTCTCAGCCTGCATCATTACCTGATCGGGATTTGTTTTATTGCTGGGGCGGCGGCTTACTACGTTGGCGGAAAGATGAAGCCGGCGTGAATGGATGCCCGCCTGAAGGCGGGCGCTACATTCGGACAAATCAAAAATGAATTTTGACCATGCGGGCCAAGGCGGACAAATCGGCGGCGCAGAAGTGTATTCGCGACTTCGCCAAATTTTGCAAGGCGTTTCATTACCAGCCATTTCCCCGGCAGCAGGAATTCCACGATTCCCCCGCGAAGTATCGCCTCTTTGGCGGAGCGGCCGGGCCGGGGAAAACCAAGGCGCTGCTGTACGAGGCGATCTACCAGGCGCACCTGCATCCGGGCGTGGACACGCTTTTGTTGCGGCGAACGTTTCCCGAGCTGGAGGCCTCGCTCATCACTTATTTCCGGCGCGACGTGCCGCGCGAGCTGTACGAGAAATATAACGAAGCCAAGCACATCGTCACCTGGCTGAACGGCTCGACCACGCGCTTTGCGTATTGCGATACGGAGAACGACGTTTACCGCTACCAGGGCGCGGAATATTTGTTCATCGGAGTGGACGAGCTCACCCACTTCACTCTGAAGCAGTGGCAGTTTTTGACCAGCCGCAATCGCTGCCGCATCGCCAAGTCGCGGCCGTGCATGGCCGGAGCGACCAATCCCGGCAACGTGGGGCACGCCTGGGTCAAAGCTTTGTGGGTGGATTGCGTGCCGGCGCCGGGAATGGACCGGCCCGACCAGTACGACGCCGCGGACTACAAATTCCTTCACGCCACCATCGCTGACAATCCTGTTTTTGCGGCGGACGATGGGTACAAGAAAACTTTGGGGCAATTGCCGGAGGCGCTGCGGCGCGCGTTTCTGGATGGCGAGTGGGATGTTTACGCCGGGCAGTACTTCGATCTGTTTGCGGCTGGACGGCACACCGTGCGCGCGGAGGAAGTGCAGCTCGAGCCGTGGACCTCTCGGTGGATTTCGATTGACTGGGGATTCGAGCATCCGAGCGCGGTGTACTGGCACGCCACACGGCCTGACGGCGTGATCGTGACCTATCGCGAATTCGTGCAGAACCATCTTTCGCCGCGCATGCTGGCGGCGGCCATTGCCGAACGCAGCGTGGACCGCCTGGGGCGCGGCGAGCGCATTCGCGACGTGTTTCTTTCGCCGGACGCGTTCGCGCAGCGCACCGGAGACGCTTCGATCGCTGAGCAGTTGAGCGACGGCCTATCGGCGGCAGGATTGCCGCGCGCGACTCCCGCGGACAACGATCGCGTCGGCGGCTGGATGCTGATGTACCAGGCGCTGGAGTCGGACAGCTGGCTGATCGCGGACAATTGCGTGCGGCTGATTGAAAATTTGCCGACGCTGACGCGCGATCCGGCCAACGTGGAAGACACGCTGAAGTGCGACGGCGACGATCCCGCGGATTCGGCGCGCTATGGGCTGAAGTCGGCGCTGGAGCCTGGACGGGCTCCGGCCGAGGTGCTGGCGGCAGGGCGCGTGACTGCCGTGGATCCGACTTCGCGGGCGATTTGGATGCGGAAATTTGCGGCGGAGGAATCGCGGCGGGTGGGGCCGGTGGTGCCGAGGAGATGGCGGCCGCAGGGGTGGTGAGTGTTTTTTAGTAGGACAGGCTTCAGCCTGTCTGGTTTTCATTTATGGCTGGCTCACATTTAAACCTGACAGGCTGAAGCCTGTCCTACTGTTGCTGTCCTACTTTTGCGGCACTGGACCAGGGCCAATCTTCGGGTTTTGCTACCAGGCCGGCGGCTACTGGATTGCGTTCGATGTACGCGCGGATTTTTTGCCATTCGCCGGCATTGCGGACCCAGTGGTCGAAGGATTCATCCTGCCAGAACGGGAGGCCGGTTCGCTGCAGAATTAGATTAGCGTGGCGTGCGGTTGCACCTTTGATCTGGCGGGTAATTTCGCCGATCGGTGCCAAGGGAGTGAGCAGGATATGGACGTGATTGGCCATGATGGCGTAGGCCGCCAGGCGAAATAGTCGGCGCGATGGTGCGGTGTGCAGGGCGGTGAGGAGAGTCTCGGCCACTCGTGGGTTTTTCAGCCACAGCGGGCCCGTGCGGGCT
>DATGJQ010000016.1:0-9521 GCA_035295105.1 Candidatus Acidiferrales bacterium
GGCGTGGCGGGAACGGCCGCCGCAACCGCGTTTCCCGCAGCTCTGGCGGTGCAGGCTGCGGAAACGAAGGGAAAGGGCGTGGACTGGTGGGACGCGCGCCCCGGCAAGAACGGAGTGGGCAAGCCCATCGCCATCGACTGCCACGCGCACTGGTCTCCGAACGCCTACAACAAGGCTCTCGCTGATCTGGGGCGGCCGATCGAAAATAATTATCCGCTGAACTACGATCTCGAAAAACGCATTCAATGGATGGACGAGCACGGCGTGCTGATGCATTGCCTGACGCTGTCAGGCTCCATGCCTTGGCAGTGGACTTCGGCGGCACAGGGCGCGCAGCTCGCGCAGATCATCAACGACGAGGGCATCGCAATACACCAGAAACATCCCGACCGCTTCGTCATCGGCATTGAGATGCCCATCCGCGATCCGCAAATGGCGCTCAAGGAACTGAATCGCGTCGCCGGCAAGCCCGGCGTGCGCGCCGTGCATTTGCCAGACTCGATGGACCGGCACGACTATATCATCGACCCCAATTTCGCACCGGTGCTGGCGCGAATCGAAGAGCTGAACCTGCCGATTATTTTTCACCAGATGGACGGCGTGGCCAACAACTACGGCGCCGATCGCGTTTCCGGGCCGCCGAATCTGGCCGCCGGCCTCGACGCGCCCACGGATCACACCGTGCTGGCCACCAAGCTGATGATGTCGGGAATCCTCGACAAATATCCGAAACTGGAAATGGTGTTGCCGCACGCCGGCGGCACTTTCCCGTATCTCGCCGGAAGGATCGAGCATTTCTTCTCGCACTTCCCGAATCAACACATCGAATTGGCGCGGCCTTTTCGGGATTACCTGCGGCGATTTTATTACGACTATCTGATCTACTACCCGGAGGCGTTTCAGTTCCTGGTAACGATGGTGGGCCCGGACCGCATCGTGGTAGGCACGGACATTTTTGCCGCAAGGGACGTCGAGTATCCCAGCCTGGTCCTAGACCAGTTCGGCTACCCCGCCGCCGAGCGCGAAGCGATCCTGAAGGGCAACGCGGTAAAGCTGCTCCATCTGTAAAAAGTGGCACAAGCGCAGCTGGCACAGCTTTAAGTGGCACAGGCTTCAGCCTCTGGGGTTCCACAAGTCCATCCCAGAATTGTGGAAAAGGCCGCAGGTCTAACAAGCGGCAGAACGGCATCAACGCTTGTCATTCTGAGCGCTCGCGCCGAGGACTCGCGCCGAGGCGAAGAATCCCTCTTCGATTGAACCACCAGCAAAAAACCAAATTCAATTCCCACTAACCATCTTGAACTTCTGAACCCGCTTCCCAGTGCCCACTTCGGCCGCATAAATATTGCCCTTGGAATCCACCGCCAGAAAATGAATGTAAGTAAACTCGCCGGGATACCTCCCCACGCGCCCAAAACTGGAGAGAACTTTGCCGCTGGCCCGGTCCAGAATCTCCACCTGCTCGTCATCCTGATTCGCCACGTACATATACTTCTGCCCGGCGTCGGGAGAGAACCCGATCGACACAGCCGATCCCAGGATGCCGGACTCGTGCTCAGGCCCGGGCGGGAGCGTCGAGCGGTGCTCGAATTCGATGGGAATATCCTTCTGAAAATTTCCCATCTTGTCGAACACCTGAACGCGGTGCCCGCGCCGGTCGCATACATAGACCCACCCGTCTTTGTCCATCGCGACGCAATGCAGGATTGGCACGTACCCGCCGCCGGTCTCGTCCTCCGCGCGACGCAATTCCCACTGGCGCAAAAATTCTCCGTTTCGATCGAACACCGCGATGCGATGGTTGCCGCCGCCGGTTTCGCCATCCGCGACATAAACGTCGCCGTTCTTCGGATCGATCACCATGCCCGACGGCTTGAAAAACGACGCGTGCCCGGAATTCAAGGCCTTCCCTTTCGCTGTTCCATCCGAAGAATCCACCACGCCGCGCTTGCCGATCTGCAGCAGCAGCTTGCTTCCGTCGTGCGAGTATTTCTGAACCATGCCGTCGCCCGTGCCGGTCAGCCACAGATTGTTTTCCGCATCCACCGCGCAGCCATGAGGCGTGTTCGGCGTAGTGTCTGGCTCGCCGAAGGAATTCACCACATTCCCCTGCGGATCGAATTCAATTACCACCGGCGCCTGATGCCCGGCGTCCAGATCGTTGTCGGTCAGATCGCGGCGGTTCAGAATGAACACATGGTCGCGCGCATCGATGCAAAGGCCCCCCACCCCTCCGGTCACCCAGAGATTCGGCAGCGGCTTGGGCCAGGACGGATCAGCCTCGAACTTCGGCGCCTTGCTCTGCGCGTGCAGCGGCGCAAGGCATAAAATTCCCAACACAACGCCAGCCGCTGCCGCCGCCAATGCCGCCGTGAACCCCGTGCTCCGCATATTCATCTTGAAGTTACTCCTCATCTCTTTTTGACTGCCGGTGTTCATTCGTCTCCGGCTCGCGCTCCGATTTGAATTGAAGCTATCTGTAAAATAGTCTTTGTGGGTCGCGGCTTCAGCCGCGACATTCAGTATCCGGCAAACAAGGGCTTGAGCCCCTGAAGCGCTATCTCGTCCTGGGTCTGACTGCCAATGAGATACCTTCATTTCAAATTTAAAATTTGAAATTGTTTTCCGCAATCCCAAATTGCAGCAGACGAAACCGCTGGCGATGATACCAGCATTCCCGCCTGTACGTTTATTGCAGAGAGCGATTCCGTGGATATTCGATAGCCGGAAGGATACGGAAATCCGTTCTTCAAAACGAATGCCCGGTGCGCCGAATGGAATCGAGTGGCCGAAGACTTATCCCGCTTCTTCGCGATCCGAACTACATGTGGTCTTTCATCACAAACGCTGTGTGCGGCTTGCTGTGGATGAACGCCGCCACGTCGTAGGCCTCCTGCGGCGTCAGGGTGTCCGGCATGTTCTGCGGCATATTGTGTTGCACGAACGCGGCCATTTTGGGTATCTGATTCATGCCCGCGCCGTCGCTGTACGAATCCGGGCCCCAAAGCGCCGGAGCGACCGGAAGTTTTCCTGCCCCATTTGCTCCGTGGCACAGAGCGCATTGTTCCATAAAGATCTGGCTGCCTTTGGTGGCGTCCCCGTTCAGTTCCGGAAGATTGACCAGGCCGCGGCCCGGGAACGGCCGGCCCGTGATCTGGTCCTTGGAAAGCCACTGCATGTACGCGACCAGGCCGGTCATCTCCGGACTATCATTCGGGACGCGGTGCCCGAATTCGCTGCGCTGAAAACACTGTTCGATGCGCTCTTCCAGCGTGATCACTGTTTTTTCGCGGTCCCGGTACATCGGAAACATTCCCGGCAGCCCCACCATGGGCATCCCCAGCGAAACCGTTCCGCCATCGATGTGGCAGTGCGTGCAGCTGAGTTTGTTGCCCACATATTTCTCCGCATACTTCGGAGTGTTATTGAATATCTGCATGCCCAGGCGAATGCTGTCGCCGAGCGGACCCGCGGGAATTGTCGTGGCGTCGGGAGCCACCCAGGTTTTCGCGGAATCGGCCACTTGAGCCGGCTGCGGCGGCGCCCCGAAACCGGCGGAGGCGGCGGAGAGCGCTAGGCCCACCGGCAGGACCAGCGTCACGGCAAGACCCCATCGCATGGCGATCCGTCGAATCATGACATCCTCCCGGAAGAAGCTGAGATCGGCATCCCGTACCGCCCATTCTATCGCTTTCGCGTTTCCGGTGTGTAGTGCGTTCCCAGATACTCAATGATTTTCTGCGCGGTGTCGTCCGGGATGAACGCGCCGTAAGTTTTTCTCATCTTGTTCACTTCATCCGCCCAGGCCTGCGCGGGCATTACCGGCTGCATGGTGATGTAGCGCGGGCTGTGGCACAACTCGCAATTATTTTCGACGTCTTCTTTTCCGTCGCCGGCGGCCAGCTCCGGATAATAAATCGGATACTCGCCCGCGTCATAAGTCGCATCGGTCGAAGCAGGCGCGGCCAGCGTCTGGTGAATGGTTTCGGGTCCGGTCTGCGTGTAAATCCCGGCGCGGAAGTCCGCGAAAACCGCCGTGGCCGCCAGAAAAGCGAGCGCGGCGACCGCGACGATATAGTATTTTCGTGCGCGCATTCCAGCTCCTGTCAGCTCGCGTCGCCCACTACAATTTCCTGGCGCTCGATCTTGTTCCATAAATACCCGCCGGGATTCCACACCCCGTCATCGGGCTGCACATTTCCCTTCGCATCCGTCGCGCGAACCGCCACCTCGTAGCGACCTCCGGTCTTGGGAGTCCAGTCCAGCGACCATGTGCGGAAGGAATATTCTCCGGCGTCCGCCTCCAGCCGGGCGTCCGCCCAGTGCGCGCCACGGTCCGTCGAAACTTCCACTTTCTTGACCGTACCGTAGCCGCTGAAGGCGATACCCCGTAGCCGCAACGGGAATCCCGCGGGAATTTTGTTTGTCCCGTCCGGCGAAACGAGAAACGATCGCACCGGCATCCGCGCGATGGGAACGGTGGGGACCTTTCCGGCTTTCATTTCCTCCGGCGTGGTACTCCCTCGCGGAGTGTCGGGAATCCGGTACGCCGCTTTCATCCAGAAATTATCATCCGGCGCGTCGAGAACCCGGATGAACGAAAGCGACTTTAGCCAGTAGGTGGCGAAATAGCCGGGAACGATCAGTCGCGCCGGAAATCCGTTCAGCATGGGCAGCGGCTCGTCGTTCATCGCGTAGGCCACCACGCATTCGTCGATCACCGGATTCGTCAAATCGAGCGACTTCATGAAGCGGTTCGAGCCAAATCCTTTCGGACCCAAACCCTTGTCCAGCCCTTCAAATTGCACCTGCACCGATCCGCTCTTCACTCCGGCGGCGTTGAGGATGTCGCGAAGTTTCACTCCCGTCCATGCCGCATTGCCCATCGCTCCGTTTCCCCACTGCCCTCCGGCAACCCGCGGCTGCAGCCGGCTGCGGCTGTTCCCGGAGCATTGATTGACCGCGGCCAGCGAAGCGGGCTTGAAGCGGGAAATTAATTCCGGAAAGCTGAGCGTTAGCGGGCGTTCGACATTTCCCTCCACGCGCAGCCGCCACGATTTCAAGTCCACGGCGTTGGGAATCGTCTGGAGATGCCAGCGAACAAAAAAAGCCTCGTTGGGAGTGAAAGTGGAAAGAAAATATCGGCGCGGCGTTTCCAGTTGCACGGGACGATCGGTCAGCAAAATCAGCGGCGCCTTTTGTGGATACGTGGCAAACTGGCCGGCCGAAGTCCAATATGGATTGGGGCCAGGTCCGGTAAATTCAGGCGCAGCTTGCTGAACTTCAGGCAGCTGTCCTGCCGCACGCGCCTCGCCGAGAAAACGCCCGGCTGCCAGAGTTGCACTCGCTGCGCCGAGCGTCTGCAGCCAGCGACGCCGCGTCACACCTTTCCCAGACTTTGCCATTCCGTCCCGCTTTCGTTTTTTGTTGCGATTGGATTGTCTAGCCGGCACTCATGTAGCTGTAGTGGCCGTCACCTTGCAGCAGCGCCAGGGCCGCTGCCAGCGCCGGCACCAGGATCACGCCGGGTATGATGTGCGCCTGAATGTCTTTGGCGATTTCTTCCGGCGGCGCGGACAGATTGAATTGCTTGATCAGCCCGCGCGACGCCTCCTCGATGGACGAGTGGCAGCTGATGAACTTCACGCCGCGCGCCTGCAAGCCCTGCACGCTGAAATCCTGGTATGCCGAATTCGGATCGCTGGGATCATCCGACGTGTATTTCAGCGCGGGGCCGGCCGGGCTCGGATAATACAAATTGCGTACTGCCGGCTCTCCGGTTTTCGGGTCCTTCTCTTTTTCAAACTCTCCGATGCGGTACTTTTGCCACACATAGTCGCTGTAATTGGCCATGTTGGCCGGCCCGTTCAGCGCGCACACGATCTGGATCTGCTCCGCGGCAACTCCCGACCCGAAATGGAGGCCATTGAGCGAATTCTTAGCGTTTTTCAGGAAGCGGCCATCGTTCATTCCGAAGCCATGCACAACCTGCTTGATGCGCCGCGACGAACGGATTAGCGCCTCGAATTCCTCGGCATGCCAATCGCCCTTTTGCCAGACATACTGGGCGTGCACCGGCTCGTTCCACAACGTGGTGGCCGCCACCGCGACGGCTCCGCCCAAAAGCGTTCGGCGTGAGAATTCGTTCATGGATTTATCTCCCTGGGCCGCACAGGCCCGAAGATGTCGCAGGCTTTCAACGTCGTAAATCATACGCCGCGGCATCGGGCATCGTCCACCTTCGGACGCGCGCCGCCCCTTCCGCAGCGGGCCTCTCCCGACGGACGGAAGTGTGATATCTTTTGTGACATTAACGAGGCTCATTCACGGAGGTATTGATGAAAGCCCGATGCTTGTCCGCCGCGATCGCATTTGCCGCTCTGGTTCTGGCCGCTCCGCTCTTCGCCCAAACCGGAGGCCCCGAAACGAAAGTGATGATTCGCGCCATCGCGCGCGACGCCAAAGTCATCGGCACACACGTGGGCGGCGCGCGGATTACCGTGAAAGATGCCGCCTCCGGAGAAATCCTGGCGCAGGGCATGCAGCAGGGCGGGACCGGCGACACCGACCTGATCATGAAAAAGCCGCGCACTCGCGGCATGGCTCTCTACAATACTCCGGACACATCCGGATTCCTGGCAGTGCTGCACATTGATAAGCCAACCGTCGTGGAAATCTCGGCCGAAGGACCTCTCGGCAACGCACAGGCCACCCAGCGCTCTTCCAAGACCATGCTCCTCGTGCCCGGGCAGGATATTCTCGGCGACGGCGTGCTGCTGGAAATCCACGGCTTTATCATCACGCCGCTCGCGCCGCTGGCGGACGCCAAGCTGAAGGTCGGTTCGCCGTTTGAAGTTCGCGCCACGGTCACCATGGCTTGCGGCTGCCCCACCGAGCCGGACGGGTTGTGGGACGCCAACCGGATTCACGTCGTCGCGCGGCTGCTGCGCGACGGAAAAGTGCAGTCAGAGATTCCAATGACCTACGCGGGAGTGCAGAACACGTTTCACGTGGACGTACCCGTCACGGCCGCCGGACCGCTCGAGTTGCAGGTGCTGGCCATGGATCCGGTCAGCGCGAATTTCGGAATGACGCGCGAAGCCATCGCCGTCGTGCCGTAGCCGGGCGCTGGAATTTGCGGGAAACAGAAGATCGCGTCACGCGCGTGCAGAGCCGCGATATTTAGCAGATTGATATTTGTTTTATCTGAATCAGATATCCGCAGCCCCTCGCCTCAATACAATTATCTGGTTGCCCTGTTTTGCGCTTGATGGTAACAAGGTGCCCAACGCGCCCGCCCGGGCGCCTGGACCGTATCATCTTCGTGGGGAGATGAAATGAAGAAGCTCGAAACGCGAACGCGCGCCGCCGTACGCCCGGCCGGCCAACAGGACCACGCGTCGCAGGTCGCTCGCGCCACGGTCGGCCTGCGTGAATTGCTGCTCCGTGGCGCTCTTCGCCCCGGCCGACGAATTTCCGAAATTCCCCTGTCCGCCAAGCTGGGAGTGTCACGCACTCCTCTGCGCCTGGCCTTCGAAAAGCTGGAGCATGAGGGCCTGGTCAAAGCGCTGCCTAATTCCGGCTTCACCGCCAGCGAATTCACGATTTCCGAGATCTGGGACGCCATCGAAACCCGCGGTATCCTGGAAGGCGCCGCCGCGCGGCTGGCGGCCGAGCGCCTGAGGGATCCCGCGCAACTCGAACCTCTGCGCGAAATGAATCGCACCCTCGAGGAAATCTCGACGCTGGATATCGACAGCTTCTCTAATTATCTCGATTTAAACCAAGCGTTTCATCTGGCGATCCTGGACCTGGCCAATAACCCCATCCTGCGCCGCGCCATCGAATTGGTCTATCGAGTTCCATTCGCATCGCCGAGTTCGCGTGTGCTCCTGGCCTTCACCATGCCGGGATCGGCGAAGATTTTGCCCATCGCCGAGGAGCATCACCGGGCCCTCATCGACGCCATCGAGCATCGGGAAGGAGCGCGCGCCGAGAGCCTGGGGCGCGAGCATGCCCGGTTGACTCGCAGGAATCTGGAAGAAGCTTTGGCAAATCCGAACTTTCTGGATTCCATTCCGGGCGGCCGCCTGATCAAGCAACGCACCGCGTAATCGATTTTCGCCCCGCCGTAAATCCGTTTTCGACCGCCAAACGATTCAGGCCGCTACCATTTCTCCTCCTAACGGTAGTATTCTGCTTTCACACCGAAATCGAATCGCCAAATTTATGGGAGAAGGCATGCAGCGCGCGCCCACCGTCAGCGCCATCATCGACCAGCGTCCCATGGGCCGCTTTCAGATCTGGATCATGGCCCTGTGCGGCACGGTGATTGTCCTCGACGGCTTCGATACCCAGAGCATCGGCTTTCTTGCCCCGTCCATGGCCGAGACGCTGCGCGTTCCCGTAAAAACTTTCGGGCCCATCTTTGCCGCCGCGCTCGTGGGCCTGATGATTTCGTCGATGCTTTCCGGCCCGATCGCCGACCGCTTCGGACGCAAGGGGCCAATCGTCGCATGCACGCTGATTTTCGGAACGTTTGCGATGCTGACGGCGCGGTGCACTTCCTTCGATCAACTGCTGGCCTTCCGGTTCCTCACCGGACTGGGCCTTGGCGGGGCCCTCTCCAACTCCGTGGCGCTGATGTCCGAATACGCGCCGAAACGCCTTCTGGCGGTGATCGTCAGCATGATGTTTTGCGGCATGCCCGCGGGAGCCGTGCTGGGGACGCAGGTCAGCGCCGTCATGCTGCCGCGCTGGGGGTGGCAATCGGTGTTTTACGCCGGCGGAATTTTGCCGGTCACGCTGGCCATCCTGCTGATCGCCATTCTTCCCGAATCCGTGCGCTACCTCGAGGTGACCGGCGCGGACCAGCGAAAAATCTCAAAAATCCTGACGCGAATTTCACCGGAGCTTGCCGGCGCTCCGGTTTCCCGCTCCGAGCAGCAGGACCAGCGAACCAAAGCCCCGGTCGTCAATCTTTTCACCGAGGGCCGCGCGGCCGGCACGATTCTTCTTTGGATTCCCTATTTCATGAACCTGCTGATGCTGTACTTCATCGTCTTCTGGCTGCCCGCGCTGCTGCGCCAGACGGGCAAGCCGGTTTCCGCCGGCATCACCGCGATTATGCTGTTTAGCGTCGGCGGAATTGCGGGATCGTTCATCGAAGGTTCGTTCATGAATCGCTGGGGCGCGTTTCCGGTCTTGCTCGCCGAGTTCTTGTGCACCACGCTGCTGATCGCGTCGCTGGCCTATTCCACGTCCTTCGAACTGATGATGACCATCACCTTCGTGCTCGGTTTTGTGGTGCAGGGCGCGCAGGGAGGACTTTCCGCGGTGGCCGCCACTTTTTATCCCATCTCCATCCGCTCCACAGGAATCGGCTGGTGCCTCGGGGTGGGCCGCATCGGATCCATCGTCGGCCCCATGCTGGGCGGCGTGATGCTGAAGCTGAATTGGACGCCGCGTGAAATCCTGCTGGCGGGTTCGATCCCCGCCCTGTGCGCGGCCGCTGCAACACT
>DATGJQ010000017.1:0-53484 GCA_035295105.1 Candidatus Acidiferrales bacterium
TCCTTGCACGATTCCGATGAGCGAACCTTGTTTCATTCCCAGGCCGCCGGTGCTGATTGCTCCCTCAAAGGGATGCCGCTTCTCGTAAATTCCGGCAATCAATATCAAGACGCCGACGGCGGCAAGAGCCGGCGCGATCAAGTCGAGCCTGCCGAAGAGCTGCTCCACTTGCGCATTTTTCGCGCCATGAAACGCGAATTTCTCGATCGATTTGATCAAGCCTTCGCCAATCACGCCTGTCAGCAGCGTGGCCACGAACAGCAGGATCACGATTTGCTTGAATGCTTGCGCGCTCTGAAAATACGTTTTCATCCACTGCTTCCAGAAGTAGACGATGACCGCGAACATCGTGCCGGTGTGCAGCATCACCAGCAGCAGGGTCATCTCCGGCGCAGACGGATCGAGGCCCATGAGTTTTTCGGACACCACCACGTGCGCCGAGCTCGAAACCGGCAAAAGTTCCGCCAGGCCTTGCACGACGGCAAGGATCACCACATGCAACAGGGTCATGAAGAAACCTTCATTTAGGATTGCGGCGCCAATCGCTTTTGCATTTCAAATGCGCTCTGGCCGCGGCCGTAGAAATTTTCGATCGTTGCAGTTTCACGATAGCCATGCTTCTTCCACAAAGCAATTGCAGCTTTGTTGGTAGTTGCCGTTTCTAGATACATCAACGTCACACCGCGCGTGGCGGCCTCTTTCTCAGACGCTTGCAGCAGCAGGGAACCGATCGAATGGCGGCGGTATTCGGCGACGACGTCGAGGGTGACGATGTGGCCGATCTCCGCCTCGCATTGCGTGACGACGAACCCCGCTATCGCTCCGGGAACCTCGGCCACGATGCAGTGCGCGCCTTCCGCCTGCAGGTAGTTTTTCATCTCGCGGCGCCCGTAAGCGATATGTTTCGGAAAGCACAGCTGATCGATCGCATGCAGGGCTTCGAAATCGGATGGCTGGTAAGGGCGGAGAATCAATCCCGGCAGGGCCACGGCTGCCGCTCACAACTCCAGGATGACCGGAAGAATCAGCGGGCGTTTGGCGGTTTGCTTCTTCAGATATCGCCGCAGGTCCACGCGGATTTTTTCCTTGATGACGCTCCAATCCGTCTTTTCCTCGTCGTTGGATTGCTCCACGGTGCGCAAAACCACTTCGCGCGCCCCGTTCAAGAGTTCCAGCCCGTTATCGGACGGCATGAAGCCGCGAGTGACGATTTCCGGCTGCGATTCGATCTGCCCGGTGTGTTTGTTGATGGCGATGATTGGCACCACTACGCCGTCCTCGGACAGGTGTTTGCGATCGCGGATTACCACTTCCTCGATTTCCTCGAGCGATCCCGAATCGACGCACACGCGGCCGGCGGTCACCGGTTCGCGGCGGTACGCGCGGTCTTCCGTGAACTCGATCACCTGGCCGTCTTCGATCAGCATGATTTCCTCGGAAACCGCACCGACGGAGTGGGCCAGCGCCGAGTGGCGGAAGAGTTGCCGGTATTCCCCGTGAATCGGAATGAAGTAGCGCGGACGGACCAGGTTGAGCAGCATTTTTTGCTCTTCCTGGCTGGCGTGGCCGGAAACGTGGATGGTCCCGCCGTCGTTGTCGTAATAGACCAGCGCGCGCTTGCGGAACATGTGATCCAGCATGCGGAAAATCGCTTTTTCGTTTCCGGGAATGATGCGCGCGGAAAGGATTACCGTGTCGCGCTCATCCAGCGTGAGCAGGCGATGGTTATCGACCGCCACGCGGGAGAGCGACGACATCGGCTCGGCCTGGCTGCCGCTGACCATGACGATCATTTTTTCGGCAGGGAAGGAGTTGATGTCCTGCGAGCGCACCACCAGGCCGTCGGGAATGCGCAGGCGATTCATGCCGTGTGCCAGTTCAACGTTGTCGACCATGCTGCGTCCGATGAACGAAATTTTTCGGCCCGCGGCGGCGGCGATATCCACGATCTGCTGAATGCGCGGGATAGACGATGCGAAGCACGACACGATCACTTTGCGCGTCGCCGCGCGCGTCAACTCCTCGATGCGCGGACGGATATTGCGCTCCGAAGGCGTGTATCCAGGCCGCTCAACGTTGGTGCTGTCGCTGAACAAGGCCAGCACGCCCTCCGCTCCATAGCGGGCGAAGGCATGCAGATCGAATGGCTGCCCGTCGATCGGCGTCGGATCGATCTTGAAATCGCCGGTGTGAATGATCACTCCGACCGGAGTGCGCACGGCCAGGGCGACGCAGTCGATGGTGCTGTGCGTCACGGTGATGAATTCCACCTCGAACACGCCGATTTCCAGCTTGCGCCCGGGGATCACTTCGCGCAGATCGGTCTTGTCGAGCAGGCCATGTTCTTCGAGGCGCTTGTGCACCAGCGCCAGGGTGAAGCGCGTGCCATAGATGGGCACCTGAAGGTCGCGAAGAATGTAGGGCAGCGCGCCGATATGGTCCTCATGTCCGTGGGTCAGCAGGATGGCGCGCAAATACTGGCGATTCTGCTTGAGGTAAGTGATGTCCGGAATGACGATGTCCACGCCCAGAAGCTCGGCTTCCGGAAACATCATGCCCGCGTCGATCAGAATCATGTCGTCGCCCGAGCGGAGGACGAGCATGTTCATACCGAACTCCCCGAGACCGCCGAGGGGAATTGCTAGAAGAGAAGGTTTATCCAATGTAGTTCACATCCTTATGAGTGACTCATCATCGTACCATAGCGGACCTCGGGAAATGATTGGGCGCGGCCGGAATCTTGCCGCGCTCGAATGCGGCGACGGATTCTTCACGGGAATTAGAGGGCCTTCAATGGAGTCGTGCGACTAGTCGAGTGTCGATTTGGGAATTTGCCAACCTTTCCACACAATTTTCTCGATTGAAACTGTTCTCCAGATCATTTTCGCCGATAGAGAACACAAGGAGCGATTGGCTCGGAACGTGCTGTGGACCATCGCATGGACGGAGTCCGGGCATTACAGAATTGTGAGTTGCAAAAATTTAATGATCAGCAGGCCAGCGAATGAGCCGAGGCAGCGTCTCGGTAGGTCAACGGCTTGCGTACGGGGTTCAAAATGTTAATCGCATCGATCCGTCGTGAAATTGATTTGCCATTTTGTTCGAATGCTGGGCGCAGGACCGCGGTGGTTCTCCTGCTCTGGTGCGCGCTGTTCGTAGCTGCATCCGTACAGGCGCAGAAGATGCCTGTGAATAACGCGCTACGGCCTCTGGATGCCCTGGGCATGCCGTACGCGAAGCTCATGCCGTATCTCGAACCGTGCAAGAGCGAGTGCCGGCAGCACGAAAAGGAAGCCAAAATTGGCCATCGCGTGACATTTGAGTTTCCCCCGTATGCCTATACCGTGGAGGGCGGCAAGGTCGTCGAAGTGATGATCACGGCGGCATCCTTCGATGATTTTGTGGCCGAGGGCAAAGAGAAGTGGGGACCGCCTACCAGTCTCTTCTATCAGGTGGTGGCCAATCCGGATGGCCCGGATTCCAAGAATGGCGAAGCGCACTGGGAATTGCCGGGGGGCGTCGTGGTTGACGCGCGGCAAACCCCGATGCCGGGCAAAGTGGTGGATGTAACCAAGCTGCAATTGGGCGGAAAGACCGTGATGTTCACTCAGAAAGAGCCGGCAACGGAGGGCGCGCTCGTCTTTATCACCAATCCCTCAGCGCAGCGTCTGGAGAAACCCAAGCCGAGGCCGCTCCTCTAGGGCGTTTACTTGTCGCCGCCCGAAAACAGTCCAGCGAACGCCACGAGGATGACAGCTCCGATCGTTGCCGCGGCAATGCTGTAAATCAAGCCGCCGCCCAGGATGCCAAGCTTGGTAAAAATCCAGCCGCCGATGATGGCGCCCACCATTCCCAAAATGATATCGGCAATGCAGCCGAAACCGCGGCCACGCGAGAGCGTGCCGGCCAGCCAGCCGGCGATTAAGCCGATCACAATCCAGGCGATTACGGACTGCGGAACATAAACGGATAAGATGTGCATGTTGCTCTCCTGATTTTCACGCGCCAGGCAAACTTTCGCAACCGCCGCCGGCGGCGGTTGCGAGTGGCACAGACTTCAGTCTGTAGGGTTCCACGAGTTGGTTGCAGCGCATTTGCATCCCCAGATTAAAATCTGCGTTACTGAGGCGCCGGTTCCTGCTGCGTCATGCAATGTAAAGTTCCCAGCCCCAGAACAAGATCAAGGCAAGCGATTCCCACGACCTTCCGATCCGGGAACAGGCCCGCAAGTTTCGTCAGCGCGGCCGCATCATGGGGATCGTTGAAAGTCGGAACCAGCACCATCTGATTGGCAATGTAGAAATTGGCATAGCTGGCCGGGAGACGCTGTTCGTCAAAATGAACCGGATCGGGCATCGGCAGCGTTTCGACCTGCAACGGCCGTCCGTCTTGATCTTTCATTTCGCGCAGCAGCGACAGATTTTCCTGCATGGGCTGGTAATTCACTTCGGAAGGATCGTTTTCGACTACGGTGATCACGGTCGTCGGGTTGACGAAGCGCGCCAGGTCATCGACATGGCCGTGGGTGTCATCGCCGGCGATGCCGTTGCGCAGCCATAGAACGTTGGTAACGCCGAGGTAGTCGCGGAAGATGGACGCCAAATCCTTGCGCGAGACGCTGGGATTGCGCGCCTGTATCGGGCTCAGCAAACATTCTTCCGTCGTCAGCATGGTCCCCATGCCGTTGACGTCAATGCTGCCGCCCTCCAGAACGATTCGGCGGCCGCGAAATTCGGGCTCCCACATCTTCCATTTGAGTTTGGCTTGCAGCTTTCCGTTGGCCGCGTCGTCGTTTTTCCAGTCGTCGTATTTGGCCCACGCGTTGAAGCGCCAGTTGGTGACGGCGGTCTCATCCTTCGCGCCATTACGCACAAAGATCGGCCCAAAATCGCGAATCCAGCCGCGGTTCGTGGGCACCTGGAAAAAATCGACGGCGGAAAGGTTTGCTGCCGCCGATCTCAGGTTGCGCCGCGCGGCGCGCTCCATCGCGGCGTCTTTCACCAGGATGCGCACGCGTTCAACTTGCGAGAGATGACGCACGATGTCCGCATACACCCAGGGAATGGGCGCAAATTTTCCGGGCCAGTCGGTTTTTTCATGCGGCCAGGCGAGCCACGTTGCGGCGTGCGTTTCCCATTCCGCAGGCATCCGGAAGCCGAGCGCGAACGGAGTGGAGGAGTTTTTGCGGCCGGCGCCCTTCACTCGTATACCCTAAGCATCGAAGCGTGCCGGCGACCATCGCGCCGATTTGAACTTGGGAATTTTGGATTCACTCGTGCCATCGCTCGAGGATTGGGGAATATGCGTCAATGCGGCGGTCGCGAAGGAAGGGCCAGTTGCGGCGCGTTTCCTCGGTGAGCCGCGGATCGCACTCGACGATCAGGATTTCCTCCTGGTCGGCGGAGCCTTCGGCGAGGATGCGGCCAAACGGGTCCGACACGAACGAGTGCCCCCAGAATTCCAAACCGCTTTCCGGCGTGCCCTCGAAGCCCACACGATTGACGGCCGCGACAAAAATTCCGTTGGCAATGGCGTGCGAGCGTTGGATGGTCCGCCAGGCGTCCAGTTGCGCCGCTCCGAATTCCTGCTTCTCCGATGGGTGCCAGCCGATCGCCGTGGGATAAAAAATGATATTGGCTCCGGCCAGGCTGGCGAGGCGCGCGCCCTCCGGGTACCACTGATCCCAGCAGACCAGCACGGCGATGCGCCCGTATTTGGTGTCGAAATTGGGAAAGCCCAGATCGCCGGGAGTGAAATAAAATTTTTCGTAGTACAGCGGGTCGTCCGGAATATGCATCTTGCGATACTTCCCGAGCAGCGATCCGTCGGCATCCAGAATGACGGCGGTGTTGTGATACAGCCCGGCAGCGCGGCGCTCGAAGAGCGAGCCGATGATCACCACCTTCAGATCGCGGGCCAGCCGGGAGAGCGCTTCGGAAGACGGCCCGGGGATGGGCTCGGCCAGCTCAAACAGGTCGGCATTTTCTTCGCGGCAGAAATATTGGGAGCGAAACAATTCCTGCAGGCAAACGATCTGCGCGCCGCGGGCAGCGGCCTCACGTACGCGCGTTTCAGCCTTGGCAAGGTTCTCCCTCGGATCAAGGGAGCAATTCATCTGAATCAGGCCTACAGTGAATTTTTCCGGCACGCCTGAATCATAGCATTTTATTTTTATCTTTGACCGGTTGAGATTGGCTGGAGAGCAGTGGCTCGAGTGAATTTGAGTGAAGGTGTTCCTGGGAGTGATTCAAATGCGCTGAAGATCCCAGGAACACCGTTTCCCTAGCAATCGGGCCGGAACGTGCCGGTAAACTAGTTTCCGTCGATGTGAACGGCAACCTGCTCGGAGCGCGCCGGAGCCTTGCCCATCTGTTGTTCGCGCTGCGCGCCGGTCTGGCCGGATTTGAACTGGACGTGAAATCCGGGCAATTCCAGGGAAGTCACGACGCGAGAATTGCCGTTGACCGCGAGTTCCAGCGCGCCGTTGCGGCAGGATTCACACGCCGACTGGGCGAACACCAGCATATCCATGGCCTTCTGCTTGCCGTGAATGGACAGCCGGTTCGTATCCGTCTGGGTGCGGGACAGCTTAAACCTGTAGTCACCGGCCGGAAGCACGGTATTTTTCCACTGCGTGGGCTGTGACAGCGTGAAAGAGCCGGCCAGCATATCGTTGGCGCGGACCGACGAGGTCATCATGCCAATAGAAAATAATCCAGCTGCAACAAGAATGGCTTTTGATAGATATCGCATGCGGTTCAAATCTCCTCAGGGACGTAGTTTTTCAGCTTCGCTTCATCCGATCTCTTTTATCTCTCTCGGATCGCACGCGATATTTCCATGCGCGCGGGGAAGTCCCAATGGTACGCATGTACTGGAGGGTTACGATGGTCGTACCTGTACGGATGACCACTGCAGGAGCGCGCGCGAAACGTGGCACGTGAAATGACTCGGAACAAGACACTTCGCAATCACGCGGCTGTACCAAGGGACATCCGGCTCTATTTTCGCGGGGTTGGCGCTTTGGCTACAGGACTGGGGAAGTCCGCTGAAGTGAATCCAAGCCTCTCGAAGAGGATTCTCCGAACCGGTTAACGTTGCGTTCTTGGATGGAGTCAGGGGAAGCGAAAACTCAGTCGTCTTCGCCGATCATGATGGCAGCGGCGAGCACCGTGGTCCACAGGCCGCGTTTGTCGCCCACCGCGGACTGGGTAATGTTCATGGTGCGGACAATCTTGTTGGAGATGCGGTAGACCTCTTTTTTCTCATCCCAGGACAAATCGGGGTCGAACTCAACGTTCAGCGTGGTGGCCAGCATTTCGGCCGCCAGTTCTTCGGTGTACTCACCGGCCACTTCCTCGGTCTCACCGAACGAATGATGCTCGGAAAGATACCCGTACATCGATTTGTCGGCCGGAAGAGCGAGGCCGATTCCCGCGGCGATCAGGCGGTGCGCTTCGCGCGTGGAATTCTCACTGATGACGGTAAACGCCACCTGTCCCGGCTTGAGGTGCTTCAGGCCCTCGGCGCGCGAGATGAGTTTGCAGTTGGGAGGGAAAATGGAGGACACGCGCACGATATTGCAGGCCGCAATTCCCGCGCTGCGCAACGCCAACTCAAAACTCGAGAGCCGTTCCCGATGTTTACCAACGCCTTTTGTCAGATAGATCTTTTTCGCGACGAACGCCATGAGGGGTGCCGGAGTGCGGTGCCTCCTACAAACTTAGTGAGTCCTAAAACTCGCGCAAACTTTTAAGGCGTGCGGAAAAGTAACAAGAACACACTACACTGTCAATTACTTTCCGGGCCAAAGAGCAAGAATTTAATCGAGTTGTGACATCTCCGCAGCGCGCGAACTTGTATCTCAGGGTCGCGAAGGCACTCGCGCCCACTACAGCCGATGCCCGCCTGAAGGCGGGCGCTACACCGCCCTAATTTTGAATTGAATGCGCGACCGGACTCATTCGACGTGGCACAACTTCAGAAAGCGATCCAGGGACGGCGAGAGAGCCGCAAGGGCCGTCAGGTCTCGCTGCGTGAAGTCGGCGCCGGCCTGCGCCAGAGACCGGGCCTTCCTGCAAATCTGCACCACTCCATGGACGCGGGTGCCGTCCATGATGGGCGCGCTCATGATCTTCTGGATCAGTTCGCCGGGATCCCTGCCGAGCGGGACGGCTTCAAATACGTTGGCATGCCGCGCCGAACTGAAATTGTTGACCACTTCAGGACGGCGTTCACGCGCCGTGCGCGCAGCCAGCGCCGTGGTGCTGGTGAGGGGAATGGTGCCGACCGGAGTCAGCTTCGCCGGAATCACAAACTTCAGGGCCTTATATTTCGGAATGACTTTCAAGACTGCCACTTCATCCACATCCACGCCGAAAAGCTTGGCCAGCGTTCTAGCCACCGTGTCCAGGGAATCGGAATTGGGCGCGCTCCCGCTGCTTTCGATGGTGGTGACGATCGATCCCAAGTCGGCAAGCTGCTTTTCCGGCATCAACATTCTCCCCAGGTTCGCCACGCATAGTATATCCAAGACATGTCGGCGGGGAATCGAAGTATTCTGATTGATGTCGCCATTGAAAAACTAGCGGAAATTACCTATACTGAATTTTCAAGTCCATCGGAGCTGGAATGCCTGCGAGCGAAGTGGATTTTCGACAGTTTTGCCCATTTTCCACGCGAACATGTCCATACCAGAAGATTAAGAAATTGCCATAAATCGTCGGGTTTTCCGAGAGGGGTAGAACGGGGTGTGCCGCTACGCCGGGGCGCGCCGGAAGGATTCGGCTGAAGAACCATGGGAAAGAATTCAGGAGTACCGCAATGACAGAAACTACGGCGGAAACAAAAGCTGCGCCGAACCGGCTGCTGCTTCTTTGGAACAGCGTCATTGGCAAAAAAGTAGTTATGGCCGTAACCGGCGCGGTGCTGATTCTCTTTGTGCTCGCGCACATGGTCGGGAATCTGAAAATCTTCTCCGGGCCGGAGGAGATCAATGCGTACTCGCGGTTCCTGCGCGAAGTAGGCTGGCCGGAATTGGGCTACGGGCAGCTACTGTGGCTCGTGCGCATTGTGCTCTTCGTTTGCGTGATCCTGCACATCGTGGCGGCCACGCAACTGACCCTTCTGAACCGCAAGGCCCGCCCGGACGGCTACGAAACGCGGAAGAACGTGGAGACTTCCTGGGGCGCGTTGACCATGCGCTGGGGCGGCGTGCTGCTGGCGGTTTTCATCGTCTTCCATCTGTTCCACTTCACCGGCGGAATGGTGGGATTTCAACCCGGGCAGTTTGAGCACCTGATGGTGTATCAGAATGTGGTTGCCGGATTCCAGGTGGTTCCAATTTCGCTGTTCTACATCCTCGCCATGGCCGCTCTGTGCCTGCACCTCGATCACGGGATTTGGAGCATGCTGCAGACGCTCGGCTGGGTGAATCTGTACAACACGAAAAGTTTGAGAATCCTTTCCAGAATCGTTGCTCTGATTATTTTTGCCGGATTTATCTCGGTGCCGATTTCGGTGCTCGCGGGCTGGGTGCGCTGAGGGGAGAGAAATGTTCGATTCCAAGATTCCGCCAGGTCCAATCGAAGAGAAGTGGGAGCGGTCCCGCTTTGAGATGAAGCTGGTCAATCCGGCCAACCGCCGCAAGCACACCATCATCATGGTCGGCTCCGGGCTGGCCGGCGCCTCGGCCGCCGCTTCGCTCGGGCAGCAGGGCTACAACGTGCACTGCTTCTGCTTTCAGGACAGTCCGCGCCGCGCGCACTCGATCGCCGCGCAGGGCGGCATCAATGCCGCGAAAAACTACCGCAATGACGGTGACAGCATTCATCGCCTGTTTTATGACACGGTGAAGGGCGGCGATTTCCGCTCGCGGGAAGCGAATGTGTTCCGCCTGGCGCAGATCAGCGTAAATATCATCGACCAGTGCGTGGCCCAGGGAGTTCCGTTCGCGCGCGAGTACGGCGGGTTGCTGGATACGCGTTCATTCGGCGGCGTGCAGGTTTCCCGGACGTTTTACGCGCGCGGGCAGACGGGGCAGCAGTTGCTGCTGGGAGCCTACCAGGCCCTTGAAGAGCAGATCGCCGCGGGCACGGTGAAAATGCACACGCGCAGCGAGATGCTGGACCTGGTGCTGGTCAACGGCCGGGCCCGCGGCATCGTCACGCGCGATTTGACCACCGGAGCGATCGAAAGTTTCGCGGGGGACTGCGTGGTCCTGGCGACCGGCGGCTACGGCAACGTTTTTTATCTATCCACCAATGCCAAGGGCTGCAACACCACGGCCATCTGGCGCGCGCACCGTCGCGGCGCCTATTTCGGCAATCCCTGCTTCACGCAGATTCATCCGACCTGCATTCCGGTGAGCAACGAAAACCAGTCCAAGCTCACGCTGATGTCGGAATCCCTGCGGAACGATGGGCGCGTGTGGGTCCCGAAGAAGAAGGGCGACACGCGGCCGCCTACACAAATTCCCGAGGACGAGCGCGATTATTACCTCGAGCGGCGCTACCCCAGTTTCGGCAACCTCGTTCCGCGTGACGTGGCTTCCCGCGCGGCCAAGGAAGTCTGCGACGAAGGCCGCGGCGTGGGTCCCGGCGGACAGGGCGTCTATCTGGACTTCGCCGACGCCATTCGCCGCATGGGCGAATCGGTGGTGCGCGAAAAATACGGCAACCTCTTCGACATGTATGAGGAGATTACCGGGGAAAACGCCTACAAAGTTCCCATGCGTATCTATCCCGCGGTCCATTACACGATGGGCGGCCTGTGGGTGGACTACCAATTGATGTCCACGATTCCCGGGCTGTTTGTCGCCGGCGAAGCGAATTTCTCCGACCACGGCGCCAACCGCCTGGGCGCCAGCGCGCTGATGCAAGGGCTGGCCGACGGCTACTTCATCCTGCCGTACACGATTCCCAATTACATTGCCTCGAATTCGCTGGAGAAGGTGGACACTTCGCACCCCGAATTTGCGGCCGTAAAGGATGCCGTAAACGCCCGGATCGCCAAGCTGCTGGGCATTCACGGCACGCGTACCGTGGATTCCTTTCACAAGGAACTGGGCAAGCTGGTCTGGGAAAATTGCGGCATGGCCCGGTCCGCGGAAGGCTTGCGCACCAATCTGGCCAAAATTCCGGCGTTGCGCGAGGAGTTCTGGCACAACCTGCGCATCGTCGGCACGGGAGCGGAGCTGAATCAATCGCTCGAGAAGGCCGGGCGCGTGGCGGATTTCCTGGAACTCGCGGAACTCATGGCCCTCGACGCCCTGGAACGCGAAGAATCCTGCGGCGGCCATTTCCGCGTTGAGAGCCAGACTCCGGACGGCGAAGCCTTGCGCGACGATGAACGCTTCTCCTTCGTTTCGGCTTGGGAATGGAAGGGCGAAGGCGACCAATGGGAACTGCATAAGGAACCGCTGGCCTTCGAGCACGTTCACCTTGCCCAGAGGAGCTACAAGTAGCCCATGAACCTCACACTCAAAGTTTGGCGGCAGCAGGACCACAAATCGGCCGGGAAGTTTGTCAGCTACCAGGTGCAGGGCGTCACGCCGGATATGTCGTTCCTGGAGATGCTGGACCTGCTGAACGAAAACATTCAGGCCAAGGGCGAAGCTCCGGTGGCCTTTGACCATGACTGCCGCGAGGGAATTTGCGGCATGTGCGGATTCCTCATCAACGGAGTCGCGCACGGCGGGCATCGCGGCACCACCGTTTGCCAGCTTTCGATGCGATTTTTCAAGGACGGCGATTCGCTGACCCTGGAGCCGTGGCGCGCCAAGGCGTTCCCCGTGTTGCGCGATCTGGCCGTCGATCGCTCCGCGTTCGATCGCATCATCCAGGCCGGCGGCTTCATCAGCGCGCCAACGGGCGTCGCTCCGGATGCTCGGGCGATTCTTGTTCCCAAGGAAAATGCCGATCGCGCCATGGACGCGGCCGCTTGCATCGGCTGCGGCGCGTGCGTCGCCGCGTGTCCCAATGCCGCCGCCATGCTGTTCACCGCGGCAAAAATCGTGCATCTGAATTCGCTGCCGCAAGGGCAGCCGCAGCGTGACGAGCGCACCGCTGACATGGTTGCGGCTATGTCCGCGGAGCTTTTCGGCAGCTGCACCAATCACGGCGAATGTGAGGCCGTCTGCCCCAAGAAGATTCCGCTCGAATTTATCGGCCGGATGAACCGCGATCTGATTCACGCAACGCTGCATCGCCGAGGCGAGTAAGATCCAAAGCGTGAGGTCCCACGCCCATGCGCGCTGACGAACTTTCCGCACCGGCGCGCGCAATTCATTTCTCCAGCCTGGTCCTTGACGCCCACGCGGATACCCCGCAGCGCCTCTTCTTTGAACAATTCGATCTCGCGGCCCGCGATGCCGAGGGATGTGTCGATATTCCCCGGCTGCGCGAGGGCGGCGTTAGCGCGATTTTCTTTGCGTTGTGGGTGCCCGTCGAAGTCAAAGGCGCAGCGGCGACGCAGCGCGCCCGCGACTTGCTGGCGGCGACGCTAAGGCAGATCGAAATTCACAGCGACCTTCTCGCCCTCGCTGCGAATTCCAGCGAGGTGCGCGCCGCCCGGGCGGCGGGCAAAGTCGCGGTCCTGCTGGGCGTCGAAGGCGGGCACGCCATCGACAACGACCTCGCCTTGCTGCGGGAATTCCACGCCCGCGGCGTCCGCTACATGACCTTGACCCACAACGCCGCAACCGAATGGGCCGACTCCTCCAACGACGCTCCGCGCCACAACGGGCTGACCGATTTCGGCAGGGAAGTGATCCGGGAAATGAACCGCCTCGGAATGATGGTTGACGTGTCGCATGTCTCGGATTCCACGTTTTACGATGTCCTGCAAACCTCCCTCGCGCCGGTCATCGCGTCGCACTCCTGCTGCCGGGCGCTGTGCACCGCGCCGAGAAATCTGGATGACGCCATGATCCACGCGCTGGCGGCACAGGGTGGAGTGATTCACATCACGTTTCATGACGGCTTCTTGAGCCAGGAATATTCGGACGCCAAGCGCGCCATCGCCGCGGAGATCGCAGCGAACGAGCAGGTGGTCACGCAGCGGAACGGCGAGAACGAAGCCCGCAACCTGATCGAACTGCAGGGCCTGAGCGACGCGGCAATCCGCGCCGGAAAGCTGCCACAGGTGAGCTGGCAAAAAATCGTTGAGCATATCGATCACGCCGTGCGCATCGCCGGCGCGGATCACGTTGGCCTAGGTTCGGATTTCGACGGGGCGTTCATGCCCGAAGGGCTCGAAGACGCGTCCAAGTTTCCGCGGATCACGGAAGGCCTGCTCCAGCGCGGATATTCAGAGGCCGATATCCGCAAAATCCTTGGAGGAAATACGCTTCGAGTGATGGACGATGCCGATCGGGTTGCTGAACTGATACACTCAGGGAAGGCCTAGTCAGCGGACGGGAATCACGGCATAATATGCGCCGTTCATTTTTGAATGGGAGAAAACTGAGATGAATCACGTCCCCAAAATCGCGGTTCTGGCCTGCGCGCTTTGTTTCGCTTCGAGCCTGGTGGCCGCGCAAACGCCTGCGCCGCCCGCGAAAAAGCCGTCGACCGCGGCCAAAGCTCCGGCCGCCAAGGCGCCAGCGAGAACCACTCCCTACGATCCCACCCTGTTGCATCCTGAGGCTCTGAAATTGAAGGCTCCCGCGGAGTACGATGTGAAGTTCGTCACCACCGCCGGCGAGTTCACCATCAAAGTGACGCGCTCCTGGGCGCCCAACGGCGCGGACCGTTTCTACAATCTGGTCCGCCATCATTTCTATGACGGCGCGGCGTTCTTTCGCGTGCTGCCTGGTTTCATGGCGCAATTTGGGCTGAGCGCGTATCCCGAAGTTTCCAAGGTTTGGGATCCCGCGACGATTAAGGACGATCCCGTCGCGCAGAGCAACCAGCGCGGCTTCGTCTCCTTCGCCACCGCCGGACCGAACACGCGCACGACGCAGGTGTTCATCAACTATGGAAATAACGCGGCGCTGGACAAGAGCGGATTTTCGCCGTTCGCCGTCGTCTCGGACGGCATGGATGTCGTGGACAAGCTGTATAACGGATATGGAGAAGGCGCGCCGGACGGCCACGGTCCAAATCAAGGCTTGATCGGCGAGCGCGGGCATTTGTATCTTGAGAAAGGCTTTCCGAAGCTCGACGTAATCCGGTCCGCGACACTGGTGCAGGCCGCGGCGGCTGCTCCGGCCAAGTAGCGCTCGGAAATTCGGCCGGGCGGACGCGGTAAGCGTGCGCCCGGGTTGGCCAGTCCGCAAGAATCTGTCTCACATTTGACCAGAGCAATTTTCAAACCATGAATTTCATGCGGATGGGAAAGAGGGAAGTGGCCGTGCAGGAGGAATCCGGCGCGCTCGAAGTAGTGCGCGAGGTCAGCCTCGATCGCGGAAGTTGGATCGAGACGGACCAGGCCATCGCCGCGTGCTTTGCCGTCGCGGCTTGCCTCGTCCATTTCCTGTGGAACGGCCGCTACGGATATTTTCGCGATGAGCTTTACTACGCCGCATGCGGGCAGCATCTCGCGTGGGGCTACGTGGACCAGGCCCCGCTGATCGCAGTGATTGCCCGCGTTTCGCGAATGCTGTTCGGGGATTCCCTGCACGCGCTGCGATTTTTTCCGGCCCTGGCCGCCGGCGCAAAATTGCTGCTGACCGGGTGGATTGTGCGCGAGCTGGGCGGGCAGCGCTACGCGCAGATCCTGGCCGGCACGGCCATGCTGCTGTGCCCCATCTACCTGACCATGGACAATTTTCTGTCTATGAACGCGTTCGAGCCGGTGTTCTGGATGCTATGCGTGGCGATTTCCATTCGCATTGTGCGCACCGGAAACGATGGCCTGTGGCTGTGGTTCGGGCTGATTGCCGGAATCGGAATTCTGAACAAACACTCCACGCTGATTTTCGGCCTGGCATTTCTTCTGGGCCTGATCGCCACGCGCCAGCGCGCGCTGCTCCGCTCGTCGAAGATCTGGCTGGGCGGGCTGATCTCTCTTCTGATTTTCCTTCCGAACTTCATCTGGGAAGCGAGAAATCACTGGCCGACCATCGAAATTCTGCAAAACGTCGATCGCATGAAGAACATGCACGTGACCTGGATGCAATTCATCGTGCAGCAGACCTTCCTCGTGCATCCCCTGGGCGCGCCCATTTGTGTTGCGGGGTTGTGGTTCTTTCTGCGCGGGCGTGAAGGCGAACCGTTCCGTTATCTGGGCTGGACGTATTGTTTCCTGCTCGCCGAATTCCTGATTCTGCGCGGGCGAATTTACTATCTCGCGCCAATCTACCCCATGTTGTTCGCCGCGGGCGCCGTGGCGATCGAAGCGTGGATCGCTGGTTACGGCAGAAACTGGGTCAAGACGGCGATCCTCACACCGTTGGTGGTCGGGGGGCTGGTTGCCGCGCCGCTGGCGTTGCCGATACTTCCCCTCGATGCGGCCGCGCAATATGCCAATTATTGGGACGTCGATCGCGTGCAGGTAGAAAAGGAACCCAGCGGCAAATTGCCGCAGATGTATGCGGACATGATGGGCTGGCCGCAGCAGGCCGATGCGGTCGCCGGAGTCTTCCACTCGCTCTCGCCCGGTGAACAATCGCGGGTGGCGATCCTCGCGGGGAATTACGGGCAGGCGGGCGCGATCGACTATTTTGGGCCGTCGCTGGGCCTGCCGCACGCGATTAGCGGGCATAACAACTATTACCTGTGGGGCCCCGGCAATTTCAGCGGGGACGTCGTGATTTCCGTGGGAGTACCGCTCGACCAGCTCAGAGCCATGTTCGGCGAGATCGACGTGGCCGCGACGATCAACAACGAATATGCCATCCCGGAAGAAAATAACTTGCCCGTCTACATTTGCCGCAAGCCGAAGATGACCCTGCAGCAAGCCTGGCCCAGCCTGAAGTTTTTCGGGTAGGCTTGTGAGCAAAAAGACGATTCAGCCGGACAACTGCCAGCTTAAACAAATCAAGGCCGTATAGTCGCCGTCAAGTTGCCGTCAAGAGTACGGTCAAAGCTTTGTAAGGCTCGGCTTCAGCCGTGCCGTGAAGTGTGGAGGATGAACGCGGCTTTAGCCGCTGGCGATTTAGAATGGCGTGATGATGGTAAGTTTTTGATCGATTTTGTTCGTTCCACAACGTACGAGATTCCAACAGGCCAGCGGCTAAAGCCGAATCTGCTATGCGTAGTTATGGCACGGCTGAAGCTGTCCTACAAAACTTCGGCCGCCAAACGATTATGAAGCTTCTTGGTTTCGGGTCTCTATAGGCTCTAATGGTCCTTCAGGCTTCCCGATTTATCACGCCACTCCCAGAATCGTCACCAGTTCACGTACCGACGCCGCCGATTTATCCAGCGCAGCTTTTTCTTCGGGGGTGAGCTTGATCTCAATGATCTGCTCCACGCCGCGCGCGCCGAGTTTCACCGGAACGCCGACGTACAAACCATTGATCCCGTACTCTCCCTCGAGGTAAGCGGCGCAGGGCAAAATTTTCTTTTTGTCCTTCAGAATGGCCTCGACCATTTCCACTACCGCGGCCGAAGGAGCGTAGTAGGCCGATCCGGTCTTCAAAAGATTGACGATTTCCGCGCCGCCCTTGCGGGTGCGATCGACAATGGCGGCGATACGATCCGGAGGAAGCAGGTCCGGCAGCGGAATTCCCGCGACCGTTGAGTAGCGCGCCAGCGGCACCATGTCATCGCCGTGCCCGCCGAGCACGAACGAATTCACGTTCTCCACCGATACGCCCAGCTCCATGGCCACAAATGCGCTCATGCGCGCCGAATCCAGCACTCCGGCCATGCCCATCACGCGATTCTTCGAGAAGCCGCTGACCTTGAACGCCGCCTGCACCATGGCATCGAGCGGATTGGTCACCAGGACCAGAATCGCATTCGGCGAATATTTTACGACTTGTTCGACGACCGCTTTGACCACGTCGAAATTAGCCTTCAGGAGATCATCGCGGCTCATGCCCGGCTTGCGCGGAAAACCCGCGGTGACCACCACCACGTCGCTGTTGGCCGTTTCCTTGTAATCGCCCGTTGCCGTGGAGATTCCCGTCACGCGCGCGTCCGAGCCGGTGATCGGTGTGGACTCGACCATGTCCAGCGCCTTACCCGCCGGCGGTCCGTCCAGAATATCGGTCAGCACCACGTCGGCCAGTTCCAGGTCCACGATGCGCTGCGCCGTCGTCGACCCTACGAATCCACCGCCCACAACCGTAACTTTCTTCCGCATGAGTGCGTTCTCCTGTTTTGGTCAAAATGGAATTGATTAAGGCAGAATCGCCTGCCGACGCGATCCGGCAGTGACTACTTGGCGACCGCCAGCGATTGCATGTTCTCGATGATGGCGCTGGCGAATTGCGAGGTGCCCAGCTTCGTCGCGCCCTCCATCAGCCGCTCCAGATCGTACGTGACGCGCTTTTGCCCGATGGTCCTCTCGATTCCGGTTTCGATCAGCTTGCCCACTTCGCCCCAGCCCATGAATTCGAACATCATCACGCCGGAGAGCATCACGGAGCTGGGATTGATCACATCCTTGTCCGCGTATTTCGGCGCGGTGCCGTGCGTGGCTTCAAAGCAGCCGTAGCCGTCGCCGATGTTGGCGCCGGGCGCCATGCCCAGGCCGCCGACCTGCGCGGCGCAAGCGTCGGAAATGTAATCGCCGTTCAGGTTGGGCGCGGCAATCACCTGGTATTCATCGGCGCGGGTGATCACCTGCTGAAAAATGGAATCGGCGATGCGATCGTTGATCAGCAGCTTCTGCTTCCACTTGCCCCCGCCGTGGGTGGCATAAATTTTATCGAGCACCGATTTCACTTCATCGCACACCGATTTGCGGAACGCTTCGGTGGCTTGTTCGAGACCGGGCTCAACCAAAGCCGCGTTTTGTTCGACGGTGAGGTTTGGCTCCTTGTCACGATTGCCGAGGATCCAGGTTTCGCGCTCGGTGACGGTCTGCGCGCGGAATTCATCCACCGCGAGTTCGTAGCCCCAGTCGCGGAAAGCGCCTTCGGTAAATTTCTGAATGTTGCCCTTGTGCATGATGGTCACCACGCGCTTCTTGTTGTCCAGCGCGTACTGAATCGCCTTGCGCATCAGGCGCTTGGTGCCGAAGGGCGAAATCGGCTTGATGGCCACCGCCGAATCGGCGCGAATTTGCTTGGGGCCGCCCTTTAGCATGTCCTGATTCAGGAACTCCAAGAGCTTTTTCACTTCGGGAGTGCCGGAGCGCCACTCGATCCCGATATACACATCTTCGGTATTTTCACGGTAAACAATTACATCCATTCTCTCGGGATGTTTCACCGGAGAGTCGACACCCTTAAAATAGCGGACCGGCCGCACACAGGCGTACAGATCGAGAATCTGCCGCAGCGCCACGTTCAGCGAACGGATCCCGCCCCCCACGGGAGTCGTCAGCGGGCCCTTGATCGAAATGCGGAAATCGCGCACCGCCTCCACCGTTTCGTCCGGCAGCCATTGCTTGAATTCATTGAAGGCCTTTTCGCCGGCAAACACCTCGAACCAGGCAATCTTACGCTTCCCGCCATAGACCAGCTCCACGGCGGCATCGAACACGCGCTGCGAAGCTTTCCAGATGTCGCGCCCGGTTCCGTCGCCCTCAATAAATGGAATAATGGGCCGGTCGGGAATGACGAATTTGCCGCCGACATATTCGATCGCCTTTCCATCGGACGGAATGGACCTGCCGTTGTAAGAAGTCTTCATATCTATGTTCCTCTATGGGTTGTGATTCAGTGACGCGAATGGGAAAGAATAGCACAGCAAGCCGCCGGAGGACATATTTGAAGCAATCAAATATCGGGGCGAATTCAATGTGAAACGAAGGCAATTGTTCGAGAGGCAATTTTTCGAAAGCGAAGCCCGTTTATCTGAATCCATGCCGCCGCACGATCCCCGGGCGTAATGTGCCTCTACGGATGATTCCCGCCAATAGAAACGAGTTAGCGAGTTTTCTACCATCCGCTGCGACCGCATCGTAGGCACGAGAAGGCCGTTAGCGCGCGCAACTCGGTTTCAATTGGAGTGAAAGTCCCGGAGGGACGAAAGACCGTAGCCCACCGCGGAAGCGGTGGGAACGCAAACAGGGCAGGAACAAGCCCCGGAGGGGCGACACAATGGCCCATTCGTATAGCGAAACCACATCCATTTCGTATTCAGCACCAAGGGGCGGCGCAATACCATCTCGAAATTATATTTTTGGTTAGGGAAGCGTTGTGGGCCGTTGTGCCGCCCCTCTGGGGCTTTGTCCCTGGCACGCCGGCGTTCCCACCGCTTCCGCGGCGGGCTACGATCTGCCGTCCCTTGCGGGACTTAGGGGTGGTCTCTTGGGAAGATTTGTCCGCGTTACGCGGTTTGCCGCCTAGTCGTAGTATTCCTGCCCCAGGTGCGTGATCAGGTCTTCGCCCATCATCCAGCGCAGGGTGTTTTTCAGTTTCATCGATTGAATGAAGAGGTCGTGCTCGGGGTACAACTCCGGCGCGCACATCGGCGATTTGAAGTAAAAGCTCAGCCATTCCTGAATGCCGCGCATCCCGGCGCGCTTGGCGAGATCGAGGAACAGAATCAGATCGAGCACGATTGGCGCGGCCAGGATCGAATCGCGGCACAGGAAATCGACCTTGATCTGCATCTCGTAGCCCAGCCAGCCGAAGATGTCGATGTTATCCCAGCCTTCTTTATTGTCGCCGCGCGGCGGGTAATAATTGATGCGGACCTTGTGATGGATGTGCCCGTACAGATCGGGATACAGCTTGGGTTGAAGGATGTACTCGAGCACGCCGAGCTTGGATTCTTCCTTGGTTTTGAAGGACTCCGGATCGTCTAGTACCTCGCCGTCGCGATTGCCTAGGATGTTGGTGGAGAACCAGCCGTTCATTCCGATTAGGCGGGCCTTGAAGCCGGGCGCGAGAATCGTCTTCATCAAGGTCTGCCCGGTTTTGAAATCCTTGCCGCAGATCGGCACGCCATGCTGCTTGGCGAGCGCGACAATGGCCGGGATATCGACAGTCAGGTTCGGCGCGCCGTTGGCGAACGGCACTCCGCTGGTGATTGCCGCCCACGCATACAGCATTGACGGCGCGATGGCCGGGTGATTCTCCTTCATTGCCGCCACGAACGATTCAGGCGTCTCATAGACGGCGTGCGGCTTCAGGAAAATTTCTGTCGAGCCGCACCAGATCACAATGGTCCGCGAAACCTTGTTCTTCTTCTGAAATTTCTGGATGTCATCCTTGATCTGCATTGCCAGGTCGTACTTCGTGCGGCCCTTCTTCACGTGTGTGCCGGAAAGTTTCTTGACGTAGTTCTGATCGAACGCGGCTTTCATCGGGCGAATCTTGCTCAGGGTGCCCTTCACCTGCGCCAGGTGCTCGGGGCTGAGAACCGCGGCGTTCTTGGCGGCTTCGTAGGCGCTGACCGGAAAAATATCCCATCCTCCGAACACCAGATCGTCGAGCGTTGCCAGCGGGACGAAGTCCTTGATCGCCGGAGCGCGCCCCTCGGTCCGTTTCCCGAGGCGGATGGTTCCCAGTTGCGTCAGCGATCCGATGGGCAGCGCTTTTTTCCGCCGCACCAGATCGACTCCGGCCATGAAGGTTGTAGCCACCGCACCCATGCCGACGGTCAGGACTCCCAGTTTTCCCTTCGGCAAGGCAATGCCCGCGGACCTGCGCATTCGCATTTCTCCTGTCGTTTTCAAAATGTAAGAACCCTGAAGCGGCTCCCGGGCGCACCCGGCACGGCAGCCGCGTTTCCCATTGCGCAAACAACGTATCATGCGCGAATGCGCGAAGATTTGCAACGCGGAACGGTTTCAGAAAGACAGCCGATCGCGTACTTCCGCCGGCGCAATACCGCACACGGCGCGCGAAACGCGAGGGCGTTCGTCCAGTCGACGCACAGCGTCAGGAGGTCTTCCGTGGCTTAGACGAAGCACGCGCCGTCGCCGCGGCGGCGGTTTGCTTGCTCGAACTCGAGGCGCCGGGTCTTGTCCGCAGCGCCGCGAGCAGGCTGTCGAGACTGAACGTGTTGATCACGTCCTTCTTCTCAAGCCACCCGCGGCGCGCCATGCGCACTCCGTACTGCATGTCTTGCAGGCCGCGCGTGGTATGCGCGTCGGTGGAGATGGCGATTTTGATGCCGCGATCTTTGGCCATGCGCAAATAGGTATCGTTCAAATCGAGGCGTCCGGGCGAAGCATTGCATTCCATGACTACGCCGTATTTTTTCGCCGCATCGAAGATCCGTTCCATGTCGCAGGCAAACGATTCCCGGCGCAGCAGCAGGCGGCCCGTGGGATGCCCGACGATCTGCGTGTAGGGATTCTCGATCGCCGCTAAAATCCTGTCGGTCATCTCCGCGCGCTCCAGGGCCATGTAGGAATGGATGGAGACCAGCACGATGTCCAGTTGCGCCAGGACATCGTCGGCCATGTCCAGCTTGCCGTTTTTCAGGACATCGACTTCGCTGCTGGCCAGAATTCGGATGCCCGGGTTCTTCGCGTTGACCGCCTGAATTTTTTTGATTTGCTCGAGCGTGCGCTTCTCGTCCAGCCCGTTGGCGACGGTGACAGCCTTGCTGTGATCGGTCAGCGCGATGTATTCGTAGCCCAACGCCTTGGCCGCCTGGGCCATTTCTTCAATTGAATTTTTGCCGTCGCTGGCGGTGGTATGCATCTGCAGGTCGCCGCGCATATCTTTCAGCTCGATCAACTGCGGCAGGCGATGCTCGGCGGCAGCATCGATTTCCCCGGTGTTCTCGCGCAGTTCGGGAGGAATGTAATCGAGGCCCAGCTTGGCGTAAATTTCTTCCTCGGTTGCCCGTGCCATCGGCTTCTCGCCCTTCAGCGTTGCCAGCGAATATTCGTTGAGCGTCAAGCCCATCTTGTTGGCGCGCCCGCGCAGCGTGACGTTGTGTTCCTTGGAGCCCGTGAAATACAGCAGCGCGGCCCCATAACTTTCCTTTTCCAGGATGCGCACGTCCACCTGCAGGCCGCTCTTCAGAACAAAGCTCACTTTGTTCTCGCCCTTGGCCAGCGTCTGGTCGATTTCCGGAAAGGTCAAAATGTGCAGCGAAATCGCTTCCACTACTTTCGGCGTGTACTTTGCCGCGGGCATCGTGACCAGAAAGTCCAGATCGCCGATCGTTTCCTTTCCGCGCCGCAGCGAACCCGCGGATGTGACCGCTTCGATCGGCTTCCCGAACGCGCGGATGTGCGCGATCAGCTGTTCGGCCGTTTCCTCGGCCAGGTCAAGATGAAAGCGTCCGGCGGACTTCTTGTGCACGCCAATCGCTTTCAGGATGTTTTCTTCGCTTTTCTCGCCGAATCCGGGCAGGTCGCGCAATTTATTTTCGCGCGCAAGCTTTTCCACCTCTTCGACGGTTCCCGCCTTGAAGGCTTTCCAAAGAAACGCCACTTTCTTCGGGCCGAGCGACTGCAGATCGAGCAAGTCGAGAATGGTCGAAGGATATTTCTTCAGGAGTTTGGCGCGCAGGGCGTAGTCGCCGGTCTTGAGAATTTCCTCGATGTGATCGGCCATTCCGTCGCCGATTCCGGGGAGTTGCATTAACTTTTCGCGGTCGCGCGCCAGTTCCTCGACGGACACGGACAGCCCGCCGAGCAGTTCCGCGGCTTTTTCATAACTGCGGTAGCGGCCAATCATGGCCCCATCGATTTCCAGAAGCTGCGCCGTTTCCCGCAGGATGCGGGCGATGTCACGATTTTCCATAGCGATGTCCAGGCTTGCGGGTGGAAGAACGGGTAACGCCCGTTTTGGACGTCAACGAAATGCGCTGAAAGGCGCTAACCGGAAAACGGACGCCACAAGATCCTACTGGCCGAGAACGTAAGCGAACATCAGCGGCGCGACGATGGACGCGTCGGACTCGATCACGAATCGCGGCGTGGCGGCTTCCAATTTTCCCCAGGTAATTTTTTCGTTGGGCACGGCGCCGCTGTACGATCCGTACGACGTGGTGCTGTCCGAAATCTGGCAGAAATAGCCCCACAGGCGGCACTTCTCCCGAAGGTCCTGAGTGATCAGCGGAACCACGCAAATCGGAAAGTCGCCGGCGATGCCTCCACCGATCTGAAAGAATCCGATCGATTCGTTGGCTGAGTTCTGCCGGTACCACTCGATCAGGCAGGCCATCTGCTCGACGCCCGATTTCACCACCTGGAACGTCGAAACATCGCCGCGCACCACGTTGGCTACAAAAATATTTCCCAGCGTAGAGTCTTCCCAGCCCGGGGTGAAAATCGGCAGATTTTTTTCGCATGCCGCGATCACCCAGGAATTCTTGGGATCGATCTGGTACGACTCTTTGATCAGCCCGCCGCGAATCAGCTGGTACATATATTCGAAGGGGAAGTAGCGCTGCTTTTCCTGATCCGCCTTCTGCCACAGCTTCAGCACCTGGCGTTCGATCCGCCGCATGGCCTCTTCCTCGGGAATGCAGGTGTCGGTCACGCGGTTCATGCCGTGATCGCGCAAGTCCACTTCTTCCGCGTCGCTCAAATTGCGGTAGTTCGGCACGCGCTTGTAGTGGTCGTGCGCGACAAGATTAAAAATATCCTCTTCCAGGTTGGCGCCGGTCGTGCAGATGCCGTGCACCTTGCCCTGCCGGATCATCTCTGCGAGCGAAATGCCAAGTTCCGCGGTGCTCATCGCGCCCGCCATGGTCAGGAACATTTTTCCGCCGCGCTCGAGATGCGCGATGTAGGCCTCCGAAGCATCCACAACTACCGCCGCGTTGAAATGCCGGAACTGGTGCTTCACAAAATCGCGTACGCTCATGTCCGCCTTTCTCTCCGAAATATTTTTACGGAGAACTTACTTGCAGCAAATCCTATGCCACACGCGGCCATGTTACAAGCGAAGAACGACAATTTTCAAAAATATCTTCAGGATGCGAAAAGAATTTGCGTCGCCGCAAATGGTCAGCGGCGGCGCCGGCGGAATCGTGCGTAGTACAGAATTCCGCAAATCGATTTGGCATCGCGCAGCGTTCCGCGTTCGATCATCTGTTCCGCCTGCTTCAGCGTAAAAATCCGCGGCGTGATGTTCTCGTCGTCTTCCGGCTGCGCTTTTCCGGCGGTCAACCCTTCGGCCGCGAAAATCCACATCCACTCGTTCACGAATCCGGGAGTCGGAACGACGCGCATCAGTTTGCGGAAGCGTTTTGCTGAGTAACCGGTTTCTTCGAGTAGTTCGCGCCGCGCGCCCGCGACCGGACTCTCGCCGGGCTCCTTTCTCCCCGCCACCAGCTCCCAAAGCATTTCGCCGACGGAGTGCCGGTACTGGCGAATGAGCAGGATACGGCCGTCTTCAAACACGGGAAGCACCACCACCGATCCTGGATGCACGATGATGTCGCGCTCAGCCTGCACTCCCCCCGGCTCGATGACCGTGTCCCGCTGCAGGCGAAACACTTTGCCCTGGTACAGAACTTCGCTCTTCAAAACTTTCGCGCCTTTGACGGCCAATTTCGCCTCCAGTCGCAGCGTTGAAACACGGCGCCGCTTGCGAGCCGGCGCCGGCCTCAAATTCTAGCAGGGAACTTCACACAAGTTGCTCGGCATCTCCGTGTTGCATATACTGTTTCCAGCCAAGCTAACAACTAAGTATGACTATCAACACGCTCATCGTTGACGACGAGAAGCCGGCACGCGACGAGTTGGCGTATTTGCTGCGCAGTTTCCCCGAAGTTCATCTCGTCGGCCAGGGCAAAAATGGCGTTGAAGCCCTCGCCCTCATCCGGGAACATTCCCCGGATCTCGTTTTCCTTGACGTACAGATGCCCGGCTTGAACGGCTTTGGGGTGATCAAAAAGCTGATGGACCGCAAGGGCAAGCTGCCGCAAATTGTTTTTGCCACGGCCTTCGACAATTACGCCGTTCAGGCGTTTGAAGTAAACGCCATCGACTACGTTCTGAAACCAATCGAGAAGAATCGTCTGGCCCGCGCCATCCAGCGCGCCAAAAAAGCGCTGGAGGCGGAAGCTTCTCCGAGCGAGCGCCTGGAAACGCTGGTCAGCCAGATGGGATCAGCAAAAGCGCCGCCGGTAAAATTGCTGGTGAAGACGCAGCAGCGCCTGTTTCTGGTGGATGCCGAGGACGTGATCTTCGCGTCGATTGAGGACGGCACAATCACGGTGGTGGCGCGCGAAGTGGAAGGCATTTCCAACTACCGCACCATCGAAGAACTGCAATCCACTCTCGAATCCGACGTCTTCTGGCGTGCCCACCGCTCCTACCTCGTCAACATCAATCACATCAAGGAAGTGGTGCCGTGGTTTAAATCCAGCTACATGCTGAAAATGGATGACAAGCGCGCCTCGGAAGTCCCGGTCAGCCGCGCCCAGACCAAGCACCTACGCGAACTGCTGAAAATGTAGGACAGACCCCAGTCTGTCTGGTTTAGAGTGCTGTTGGATTGCCAGGAGTCAAAAGAAGACAGGCTGAAGCCTGTCCTACTCATCCCGCGATGGACTTTTCCCTCACCGACGATCAACGCCTGATTCGCGACACCATCCGCCAGTACATGGACTCCGAAATTCGCCCGTCGATTCGCGCGCGCGACCGCGAAGAAAAATTTGCCGGTGACGAACTCCGCAAACTCGGCGAACTGGGCTGCTGCTGCATGTTGATCCCGGAATCCTGGGGAGGCCTTGGCGCCGACACCATTTCCTACGTCCTGATGCTTGAGGAAGTCGCCCGCGTGGACGCCGCGATGGCCGTCGCGCTGAGCGTCACCAGTTCTCTGGCCGTTTTTCCGGTCTTCAAGTACGGCAGCGAAGCGCAGAAGCAAAAATATCTGGAGGGCCTGGCGCACGGCGAAATGCTCGGCGCGTTCTGCCTCACGGAGCCGCAAGCAGGCTCCGATGCCGCCGCGATCGCGACCACCGCCGAACGCGTTGGTGCGGCCTATTGGCTGAACGGCACGAAATCGTGGGTCACCAACGGCGGCGAAGCGGGTCTTTATCTGGTATTCGCCAAAACCGATCCGGCGGCCGGAGCCAAGGGCGTGACCGCATTTCTCGTCGAACCCTCATTTCCCGGCTTTCGAGTCGCGCGCCACGAGGATAAGATGGGACTGCGCACTTCGCGCACCGCCGAGATCACGTTTGACGAGTGCCAGGTCCCGGAAGAAAATCGCCTAGGCGAAGAAGGCCAGGGCCTGAGGATCGCGCTCGAACTTCTGGACGGCGGCCGCGTGGGCATCGCGGCGCAGGCGGTAGGAATCGCGCAGGGAGCGCTCGAAGCATCGGTGGCGTATGCCAAAGAGCGCCGCGCATTCGGCAAAACGATTGGCGATTTCCAGGCGATACAATGGATGCTGGCCGATATGCAGACCGAAATCGAAGCGGCCCGCGCCATGGTCCATCACGCCGCGTGGATGCGTGACACCGGAGCGGCGCGCGTCGGGCCGTACGCGTCACGCGCGAAGCTGTACGCGGGAGAAATGGTGAATCGCGCCGTCTACAAAGCGGTGCAGATTCATGGCAGCCTCGGCTATTCGCGCGAGTCCGACGTCGAGCGAATGTACCGCGACGCCCGGGTCATCACGATTTACGAAGGCACCAGCGAAGTTCAGCGCATGATCATAGCGCGCGATCTGCTGGCGTAGGCGACCGCTGCTACATCTTTGTGAAGTTCGTGAAGCAGTACCGTAAAGCAGTATTTGTAAAGCAGCGTTTTGTAGGGCACGGCTTCAGCCGTGCCGCAACCCGTTCGTAGTTTGCGGCTTTAGCCGCTGGCGCTTTGACTGTTCGAAGGAGAACCGATTCGAGTGACGGATTTCGCAAACAAAAAACGCGTCTTGAGCGGCATGCGCCCCACCGGCCGTCTCCACATCGGCCACTATTTTGGCGCCCTGGAAAATTGGGTCCGACTGCAAAACGACTCTCAATACGAATGCTTTTTCTTCGTCGCCGACTGGCACGCCCTCACCTCCGATTACGCGGACACTTCCCAAGTCGCGCAGAATTCCATCGAAATCGGCACGGACTGGCTCGCCGCGGGACTCGATCCCGCGAAATGCACCATGTTCATCCAGTCGTCCGTTCCGGAACACGCCGAGTTGCATCTGCTGCTGTCGATGGTCACGCCGCTGGGCTGGCTGGAACGCGTGCCGACTTATAAGGAAGCCCTCGACAACGTAAAGGACAAAGATCTGCACACCTACGGTTTTCTCGGCTATCCGGTCTTGCAGTCCGCGGACATCGTGATCTACGACGCGGACTTTGTGCCCGTGGGCGAAGATCAGGTCGCGCATATCGAACTCACTCGAGAGATTGTTCGCAGATTCGATTTCTTCTACGGTTTCAGAATCAACCCGGAACTCTTCGCAACCGCAAATCTGAGATTTCTCGCGCGGCATGTGCACGATCCTCAGATGCTTCCCTCGAACGGAAAACCGTTCACCGATGAGCAGAAAAAGGGAGTGGCCGATCTGCTGCGCCGCCAGGCGCTCGAGCAAGGCGTGGAAAACTTTCTCGATTCGTTCAAGGAATACGGGCATTTGTTCTCGCGCTCCGCAATTCTTCGCGAGCCCGGTTCGCTTCTCACGCAAACTCCGCGCGTCCCCGGCACCGATGGCCGGAAAATGTCCAAGAGCTACGGGAATTTCATTTCGCTCAGTGAATCCGACGAATCGATCCGCGCCAAATCGCGCGCCATGATCACCGACCCCGCGCGCAAGCGCCGCACAGATCCCGGCAATCCCGACGTGTGTCCCGTCTATGACTGGCACAAACTATTTTCGCCGCCGGAAACGCTGAAATGGTCCGCGGAAGGCTGCCGCAGCGCCGGAATCGGCTGTATCGAGTGTAAAATGGCCATGGCCGACAACCTGATCAAGTGGATCGAACCGGTCCGAGCGCGGCGCGAGGAATATGCCGCGAACCCGGCCAAGGTCCTGCGGATTTTGGACGAAGGCTCGGTGAAGGCGCGCGAAGTCGCTCAGAAAACGATGTCCCGCGTTCGCGACGCGGTGTTCAATTGGAAGGAAAAGCGCGCGGAAGTAGGCAGCGCGAAGGCCGAGGCGAAGCGTTGACAGCGCTTGCCAGACCGCCAGCGGCTAAAGCCGCGGATATTCTCGCGCTGTAACGGCACGGCTGAAGCCGTGCCCTACAAAACGATGGTAGTTCGGATGTTTGTAGGGCACGGCTTCAGCCGTGCCGTGAAACGCTAAAACAGAAGCGGCTTTAGCCGCTGGCTCCGTAACGCAGGAGCGACTGGGCAAGCGAGGCAACTAAATGGCATCACCCTATAAAATTCATCTCGATACCTACGACGGCCCGCTCGATCTCCTGCTCGATCTGATCAAGAAGCAGGAAATCGACATCCACAATATCCCCATCGCCAGAATCACGGGACAGTATCTGGACTATCTCCACAAGCTCGAACAGTTGGACATGGACATTTCGGCCGACTTCATTTACATGGCCGCGACGCTGATCTATATCAAATCGAAAATGCTCCTGCCGCCCGATCCGCTCGGCGGCCCCGAGGAATCGGAAGACCCCCGCGCCGACCTCGTTCACCGCCTCGTGGAGCATGAAAAATTCAAGAGCGCCGCGCAGCTGCTGCACCAACGGCAGCAGATCGAGGAGCACGTCTGGTCCAAGCCCGATCTGACGCTGTACGAAGGCGAGGAAACGGAAGGCGAGTTGATTGTTTCGCTGGTGGACCTGGTGAAGGTCTTCCAGCAGGTGCTGGAGCGCCGCAAGGAAGTGGTGAAGATCGAGCTGCACCACCAGCAATTCACGGTGGCCCAGATGATGGATTTGCTGCGCCAGCAACTGGTGGCTGTCGACGACGGCGTCGACCTGATCGGGTTCTTCGAGTCCTGCCCGTCGCGCCACGCCATGATCGTCGCGCTCCTCGCGGTGCTCGAGCTCACGCGACTGCAGGCGATCGTTCTGGTTCAGCAGGAATTGTTTTCAAAGATCTGGCTGCGCAAGCATAAAATGTTCGACGTGGTCTTCGCCGGCGGCGATTCGATTTCTTCCGACGCCGCGATTGAGCCGCTCAGGGGAATTGACGAACAATACCAATGAGTATGAACCCGACAGAATTAAAAGGCGCGCTCGAGGCCATCATCTACGCTGCGGACGAGCCGGCCACGCTCGATCAGATTGCCAACGCCGTGGGCGAGGAAAAATCCACGGTGCGCGCGGCGCTCGATGAAATGATCGCCGCCTATGCCGCCGAAGATCGCGGCGTGGAAATCCGCGGCGTCGCCGGCGGATACAAGTTTTACACCAAGCCGCAGCACCACGAAGTCGTGCGCCGGTTCATCAAGAGCCTGCGCCCGCCGCTGCGCCTGACCATGCCCGCGCTGGAAACGCTGGCAGTGATCGCCTATCGCCAGCCGGTCACCGGTCCGGAGATCCAGGAAATTCGCGGCGTGAACGTCTCCGGCGTGATCAAAACTCTCCTTGAGAAGCGCCTGATCGTCACCGCCGGCCGCAAAGCCGTGATGGGCCGGCCCATCATGTACCGCTCGTCCCGGGAATTCCTCATGCGCTTCGGGCTCTCCGATCTGGAAGAACTCCCGAGCCTCAAAGAATTTGAACAACTCGCGCGCGCGGCGCTCGGTTCGGACGAAGGCATCGCGCCGATCGAACCGGATTCGCCGGAAGCGGCGGAATCCCTGGATGCGCTAGCTGATGCGGAATCTTCGTCAGTCAAGACGCCGCCAATGAACGACGCGACAAGTGCGAGCGAAGTGGAAGTGGAACCGACTCCTGTCGGTGAGGCAGTCGCCCAGGAAATTCCGGAGCCTCCGGAATCCGCACAAATCGAACAAAAGCAAGCCGAAGAAGAACACGCCGAGCAGTCCAAGGCGGAAAGCGCTTCCTAAACCAACCATGCTGGAACGCCTGCAGAAAATCATCTCGCGCGCCGGAATTGCGTCAAGACGCCATGCGGAAGATCTGATCCGCAGCGGCCAGGTGCGGGTCAACGGCGTCGTGGTCACCGAGCTCGGCGCCAAGGCCGACCCGGAACGCGACCGCGTCGAAGCCGCCGGAAAGGTTGCGCAGATTTCCGAGGCGCGTGTGTATCTGCTGATGAATAAGCCGCCCGGAGTGGTGGCCACTCTGGCGGACCCCGAAGGTCGCCGCACGCTTCGCAATTATCTCGTCGGCGTATCGGAACGAGTGTTTCCTGTCGGCCGCCTGGAGTACGCCGCGGGCGGCGCGGTTTTTCTAACCAACGATGGAGAGCTGGCCGGCAAGATGCTGAAAGCGTCGCTGGCGCTGCCGCAAACGGTTTGGATCAAGGTGAAAGGCCGCTTGAACGATGCGCAGATGAAAAGTCTGGGGCACATGATTCGCGGCAAAATCTTTCCCCTGCGCGCAACGCACGCTGCGGGAAAAAATCCGCCGAACCCGTGGTACGAAGCGCAATTCGCGGGAGTTCGCCATGACCTCCTCAGCAGCAACCTGCAGTTGCTGGGGCACCCCGTGGAAAAAATGCGGCGGATGAAGCTGGCGTCGCTCGAAGCGGACAGCGTGGCGGAAGGGAACTACCGCCGGCTGACGCCCCCGGAAGTCGCAAAACTGGTCCGCGCGGTCGATCATGCGCTCGCTCAACCGAAACCGGCGGTGCCTACGGCCAAAGTGCGACGAGTGTGGCGCCCCCGCCGCGATGAGGAAAAACCCGGATCCGTTCCGCAACGCAAAGGAGCGCCGCAGCGCAGCGGCGGATCATCCGCGAAATCGCGCCCCAAATTCCGCGCGAAATCCGGTTCCAGACCGCCCCATCGCTGAGAGGCTTTCCAAATGGCAACAACTCCAGACGAAGCCGCCATCACCGAGATTCTGGCCACGGCAAAAACGGTCGCCGTGGTGGGCCTCTCCGCAAGACCGTATCGCGCCAGCTTCGGAGTCACGGAAACGTTGCAGGCTTCCGGGTACCGCATCTTCCCGGTCAACCCGAATCTCACCGAAGTGCTCGGCGAAAAGTGCTACGCGCGACTCGAAGACATACCCGAAAAAATCGACATCGTCGATGTTTTCCGCCGCTCGGAATTTGTCCCCGAAATTGTGGATTCCGCGATTCGCATCGGCGCGCGCGCCATCTGGATGCAGGAGGGCGTGGAGGACGAGGCGTCCGCCGAACGCGCCCGTCACGCCGGCCTCTTCGTAATCATGGACAACTGCATCGCCAAGGAAATTTACAAACGCAGCAGGTAGGCGCGGGTGCAAAACGATCTCGTAGTTTGTCATTCTGAGCGAAGCGAAGAATCTCTCTTCGATTCAAGTGCAAGCAACGAAACCAAGAGGGATTCTTCGCTTCGCTCAGAATGACAAACGTTTTGGACACGCAAGCCTACTTGCCCGACTTGCGTGGCCCCTTAATCCTCCGGATCTCTTCCATCCGCTGGCGCAATCGCGCTTCAAATCCCTGATCGGTCGGCCGGAAGTAAGTCTTTCCCGCCAGCGATTCCGGCAAACACTCCATGTCCGCCACTTTCTCTTCCAGATCGTGCGCGTACTGGTAGCCCTTGCCGTAGCCAATATTTTTCATGAGCCCCGTAGGGGCATTGCGAAGGTGCAACGGCACCGGCTCGGTTCGGGTATTCTCCAGATCCTTGGTCACCGCGCCATAGCCGGTGTACAGCGCATTCGATTTCGGCGCCAGCGCCAGGTAGACCGTGGCCTGTGCCAGCGCAAGGTTGCCTTCCGGCGGCCCCACAAAGTCCGCCGCCTGCATCGCCGCAATGGTCACCGCGAGCGCCCCGGGCTCGGCGAGGCCGATGTCTTCGCTGGCCATGCGCACCAGCCGCCGCGCGATGTACAGCGGGTCCTCGCCCGATTCCAGCATGCGCACCAGCCAGTACAGTGAAGCGTCCGCATCGGAATTACGGACCGATTTGTGCAGCGCGGAGATCAGGTTGTAGTGTTCTTCGCCCGATTTGTCGTACAGCAAAAACTTTTTCTGCAGCAGCTCACCTAGAAATTCCCGGGTGATGGTGCGCGTCCCGGACCCATCCGGCTGCACGGCGCGAACTGCGGCCTCGAGCGTGTTGTACGCCGCGCGAGCATCGCCGCCGGAAAACACGGCGATGTGCTGGAGCGCGTTGTCACCGATCTCAATCTTCTCGTTTCCCAATCCTCGTGTGCGGTCGCCCAGCGCGCGCCGCAGCAGCGCTTCGATCTGTTCGGTCGTCAGCGCCTGTAGCACGTACACGCGCGTCCTCGAAAGCAGCGGCGCGATGACCTCGAAAGATGGATTCTCAGTCGTCGCGCCAATCAAAACGATGTTGCCAGCCTCGACGTGCGGCAGAAACGCGTCCTGCTGCGCCTTGTTGAACCGGTGCACCTCGTCGATGAACACGATGGTTCGCCGCCCGGCCCGCCGCGCATGCTCGGCCGCCGCCATCACGTCCTTGATCTCCTTGATTCCGGTCAGCACCGCGCTGAACGCCGCGAACTCCGAATGCGTCATTCGCGCAATCAGCCGAGCCAGCGTCGTTTTTCCGCAGCCGGGAGGGCCCCACAGAATCATCGATCCGATTTCATCGCGCTCGATCTGCGTCCGCAGCGGCTTCCCCGGACCGAGCAGCGCTTCCTGCCCGGTGAATTCGTCCAGCGTGCGCGGGCGCATGCGCTCGGCCAGCGGCTGCGACGCCAGGCCGGGTCCTTCATCAGGCTCGAGTTTTGCGAACAGGCTCATGAAAGCTTTTTTCGCTCCGTGTTTCTCTGCCGCATGGCTTCATACAGCAACACGCTGGCAGCCATCGCAGCGTTGAGCGATTCGATCCCGATGCGCGTGCGCGCGGAAGCCTGAGGAATACACACGCGAGCGTCGGCCGCCCGCACGATTTCTTCGGGCAGTCCAGCGCCCTCGTTGCCGATCAGAATCGCGGAAGGGCTTTTCCAGTCGACCTCCCACGGAAGCAGCGAACGGGAAGGCGCAGCGGGCGATTTGCCCGCGGCATCCTCCGGCGCAGCAACGGCGGCATAAACTTTCGTTCCGCTGGCGCGTAATTTCTCGATCAATACGCCCGCGGCGATTCCATGAACAACCGGCAGCCGCAGCGCAGCGCCGGCCGAAGCCCGCAAGGCTTTCGGTCCAAATGGATCAGCGGTACCAACATCCCCGGCAGAGCAGGCAACCCCACCGGTCGAGCCAAACGCTTCCGCAGCGCGAATCATCGTGCCGACATTGCCGGGATCCTGAACGCCCACCATCGCGAGAACGAGCGCCGCGCCCCGCAGGCAATCCTCGATCGTCGCGCGCCGCAGTCGCACCAGCGCGGCAATCCCTTGCGGCGTTCGCGTATCCGCGACCGATGCAAACAGTTTGTCGGAGGTCCGAAGGACCGGAACATCCCCTGCAAGTACGGGCACGATGCGCGGAAGGTGGCGCGCGCCCGACTCGCTGACAAGGAGTGCCTCGATCGCCAGGCCGGATCCCAGCGCGGCTTCCACCAGGCGAACACCCTCCACTCCGGCCGTTCCTTCGCCGCCCGGTTCGCCGGCAAGCGCGGCGCGAAACCGCTTCAGCCATTGATTCTCCCGGCTGGTGATCGATGCGGAATTTTCTCGGAGCGCCTTGTTTCGCGTGGGGCCGCCGGAAGGAGCCATGGCCACCAGCCTAACAAACCCCTCCGGAAGGGTAAAGCAACGGCGGGAGGCGACAGATACACAAGAGCCTATCGCCTTGAACGCTCTACACGTCTATGGTAGTTTCACTCGACTGTGTTTGGGTGCCGTCGCTTTTCGCTTTGCCGTTCTAGGAATGAGGGTTGCCAATTTGTCCGCTGAGTTGCTGAGAATTTCGCCTGAAAACCCCGATCCTGCTGCCATTCGATATGCGGCTGACTTTATTCGCCGCGGCGAGCTTGTAGCGATCCCCACGGATACCTATTACGGCATCGCGGCGGACCCGTTCAATCTTGCGGCGGTCGACCAAATTTATCGCGTTAAGGGGCGCCCCGAAACGCGCGCTCTGCCAATCCTGGTCAACACCACTTCACAGGCGGTTTCGCTGTCGCGCGATGTCCCCTACACGTTCCACAAACTGGCCGCCAAATTCTGGCCGGGGCCTCTGACCCTTTTGGTGGAAGCCTCCACCGGGGTTCCGCGCAAGGTCACAGCGCATACCGGCAACGTGGCCCTGCGCTGGCCGAAATGCACAATCGTCAACTCGCTGATCGACCTGATCGGCGGGCCCATCACCGGCACCAGCGGAAATATTTCCGGCCAGCCGGCGTGCGCTAACGCGATTGACCTGCTGGAGCAACTGGGCGACCGCCTGCCGCTGATCATCGATGCGGGAGAAACGCCCGGAAATCTCGCCTCAACCATCGTGAAGCTCGACGGCGACGATTGGGAAATCATGCGCGAAGGCGTGGTCAGCGAGCCGGAAATCCGCGCCTGCCTCGAAGACGACAGCGAAGCCTGAGCCGTCTCGCGGCGCAAGCTTAACCGGCTGCCAAAAAATAAAAACATTGTCATTCTGAGCGAAGCGAAGAATCTCTCTTGGGTTCTTCCCTAGGCCTAAATCGAAGAGAGATTCTTCGCTTCGCGCAGAATGACAAAATGCAACAACCTACCGCGCGTCAATCGTCCGTAGAAAATCATAATCCCCGGTAGGCGAAAGCTGCACATCGCTGATCCTCTTCCGGTGCACGCTGACGTTGTCCATGAACCACAGGCTAACGTAGGGCAAATCCTCGGCAATAATCTTCTGAACCTTGCTGAAGATCACGCGCCTCTTGTCCCGGTCGCCCTCCACGCGCGCCTGCGCCAGCAGCGCGTCGATTTCCGGATTGCGATAATGGCCGCGATTGGCTCCGGCCGGAGGAATTTTATCGGAATTGAAAATGTAATCGAAAAACGTGTCGGGATCGTTGTTCGCCCCGATCCATCGCAGCGTGAACATCTCAAAGCTTCCGCGCGCCATGTCGGAAAATAAAGTAGCGAACTCCAGCGGCCGAACGTCGAGGTCGACGCCGACCTTCCGCCACTGCTCTTGCAAGACCGAAGCCAGCAGGCGCGACGATTCCTCGGTAGTAGTTTTCAACGTGAGCTTCAAGCGCATGCCCTCCGCCTGGGGATCGCGCGGCAACCCGGCCGCGTCCAGCAGCCGCTCAGCCTGCTGCGGATCGTATTCATAGCGGCGGATCCCGGGCTCGTACGCCCAACTGCTCGCCGGCAGCGGCCCGTCTGCGGGATGAGCCTGCCCCCGGTAAAGATAGCGAATGATTTCCTCGCGGTTCGTCGCGTAGGCCAGCGCCTGCCGCACTTCGCGCTTGGCGAGTGTGGCGTCGTCCAGATTAAATGCGAGATACTGATAGTTGGTTCCCGCGACGTCGGTGACGTCGATGGCGGATTGCTGGCGCAACACGGGGATCATGTCCGGCGCGAGCGAGTTCACTTCCAGGTCGGCGCTGCCCTTGCGCAGTTCCAGAGCGCGCACGATGGCGTCCGGCACCACGCGAAATTCCACGCGCGAAATTTTCGGCGCTCCGCCGAAATATCCGCCATTCCGCTCCAGCACGATGTTGTCGTCTTGATTTGCACTGACAAACCGGAACGGACCGCTGCCGGTAAGCCGCCCGGAAAAATCCGCCCCCGAGCCCGCGGGCACGATTCCAATCGCCGGCCGCGCGATACTCCACAGAAACCCGGCGTACGGATTCTGCAGATGAAAGATTACGGTGCCCGCGTCCGGCGCGCTCACCGACTGAATCATGGCCAGCGAACCGCGCTTCGGCGAGATCACCGTGCGGTTCAGGATCGAATCGAAGGTGTACTTCACGTCGGCCGAAGTCATCGCGCGCCCGTCGTGAAATTTCACCCCGCCGCGCAAATGAAATACATAGGTGACCGGATCAGGCGTCTCCCACTTTTCCGCCAGATCGCCGCGCGGAATCCGCTGTTCGTCCAGTTCCACCAGGCTGCTGAAGATCAGGCTGTCCAGGCGCTGCGAAACCGCGTCCGTTCCAATGCGCGGGTCGAGGTTGGTAGGCATGGACTCGACTAGAAAATTGACGACGCCTGGCTCTGTAGCTACGGTTCGAGAGCAGGAGGAGAGGCTGAACAGAAGGAGCAGAAGGGAAGTAGAGGAAATTAAGGAAGTAAAGGAAGTGAAGGAACGGAAAAAACTCGCCTCTAAGAACGGAGCGCGCCCGAGGGTCCATTCCGTTCCTTTACTTCCTATATTTCCTCCACTTCCTCCATTTCCCGCATTTGCTCGATCACCCCGCATAGCACACCTTACCCAGCACCACCGCTTTCCTCGCGCCGGTCGCCCCTGGCACGTTCGATGGATTCCTGCGTAGCGTCGCGCACGCCAGCACGGCAAACGCAAACGCTTCCTTCGCGTCTCCCGGTACTCCCAGTTCTCCAGCTTCGCGCACACGGATTCCTTCCAATCCGGACTGAAGTTGAGCCATCAGCAAAGGATTGTGGGCGCCGCCGCCCGAAACGATAAGCTCCCCGATTTTCGCTTTGGGTCGAATGAAACGATGAAACGCATCCAAAATCGAAAGCGCCGTAAGGATCGCAACGGTGCGAATCACGTCTTCGGGCTTGGCCCGTCGAACGTCGGGGTGGGTCAGGACTGCGCGAACATAAGCTTCGCCATACTGCTCGCGTCCCGCGGTCTTCGGCGGAGCCAGCAGAAAATATTTGTCACCCAGAAGTGTCCGAAGCAATCCGGGAAGCAACGTCCCGGCTGCGGCGATTTCCGCATTGCGGTCGAATCGCTTCCCTCCATTAGTGAAATGCCGGACCAGCGCGTCGATCACCATGTTTCCCGGCCCGGTATCAAACGCAAAAACATCTCCAAGATTTGCGGCCGCGGGAATCACCGTAACATTGGCGATGCCCCCGATATTCAGCGCGACACGCCCGATCCGTGCATGCCGGTAAAGCAGAAAGTCGACGAATGGCACGAGGGGCGCGCCCTGGCCGCCAGCCGCAATGTCGGCTGGACGAAAATCGCCGACCGTAGTGATCCCAGTGCGCTGCGCAATCACCGATGGCTCGCCGATTTGCAGTGTCGACGCGATCTGGCGCCCAAGAAGAGTCGTCGGCTTGCCTTGATGAAACACAGTTTGCCCGTGCGAACCAATGACGTCGATGCGCGACGGCGGCACGCGAAATTTCTTGCAGGCGGAAAGCGCCGCCTGCGCAAAAACCTCTCCGAGCAGGAAATTCAATTGGCTGATTTCGCGTGTGCTAGTCGAGCGGCCTTCGCCGAGGCTTAAGATGATTTGCTGCACGCCGCGAGGGAAGGGAAACGCCGCGAAGTTTTCCAGAGACGCCTTGCGCCCCGCCACCCGCACCAGCGCTACGTCAATCCCGTCCGCCGAAGTTCCCGACATGATTCCGAGCGCCAGCAGGCCGCGTCCGCGGGATTGTTTCATAAGATTTGTTTCTTCAACTCGTTCAAAAGATTCAGCGCCTCAACCGGTTTCAGGTTGTCGATATCCGCGTCGCGCAGCGCATCGAGCACCCGCCGGTCGAGCGGAGTGAATAGCGCCTGCTGTGCAGGCGCCGGTTCGCCGCCGGCGGCAGCACCCGGCGTCAATCGTTCGCTCAACTGATGTTCAGACTGCTCATGCCGCTCCAGGATTTCCCGCGCCCGCGCAATCACCGCCGGCGGCAGCCCGGCCATCCGGGCGACCTCGATTCCATAACTCTTGTCGGCGCTCCCGGTTTCCACATGTTTCAGAAACACGATGCCGGTGGAAGTTTCACGCGCCGATACGTGCACGTTTTTGATTCCCGGCAGCAATTCCGCAAGCTCCGTCAATTCGTGGTAGTGCGTGGCGAAAAGCGTTCGCGCTTTCGTCTCACTGGATAAATGTTCCACCACCGCCCAGGCGATGGAGAGCCCGTCAAACGTGGCTGTTCCGCGCCCCACCTCATCCAGCAGCACCAGGCTCGACGGCGTCGCCGTATTCAGAATCGCCGCGACCTCGGTCATCTCCACCAGAAAAGTGGATCGCCCGCGCGCCAAATTGTCCGCCGCCCCGATGCGCGTGAAAATTCGATCGGTGACCGGCAGCCGCGCCTGGTCCGCCGGAACGAACGAACCCATCTGCGCCATTAGGATAATCAACGCCGCCTGCCGCAGGTAGGTCGATTTCCCGCCCATGTTCGGACCCGTAATCAGCAGGATTTGCTGCGTCGCGTCATCCAGAAACAAATCGTTGGGAACGAAGCGCTCGCCCTTCTGCTCCAGCAGTTGCTCGATCACCGGATGGCGCCCCGCGACGATCATGATTTGCGGCTCGCCGGAAAATTCCGGCCGCGTGTAGTTCCGCGAAGCGGCCAGCCGCGCGAAATTTCCCAGCACGTCCAATTGCGCGATGGCCGCCGCGGTCTTGCGCAGACGCGCCGCCTGCTGCCCGATCCACAATCGCAATTCGGCAAAAAGCCGCCGCTCGATTTCCGCGATGCGATTGTCGGCCTCCAAAACTTTGCGCTCGTATTCCTTCAGCTCCGGCGTGGTGTAGCGCTCCGCATTCACCAGCGTTTGCTTGCGCTCAAAATCCGCGGGCGCCAGGTGCAGGTTGGCGTTGGAGATTTCGATGTAATAGCCGAACACCTGATTAAAACGAATTTTCAGCGAACCGATGCCGGTGCGCTTGCGCTCGCGCTCTTCCATCGCGGCAATGGTCCGCTTGCTGTGCTGCGAAAGCTCGCGCAACTCGTCCAGCTCCGCGTTATAGCCGCGTCGAATCACTCCAGGATCGGAAGCCAGCGCCGGAGGGTCGTCCGAGAGCGCCGTTTCAATCCGCTCGCGGACGTCGGCCAGCTCGTCCATCTCGTTGTGCAGCGAACACAGCCGCGCCGACGGGCAATTGGCCAGATACTTTCGGAGCAGTGGAATGCGCGCCAGTGACTGCCTTAGCCCCAACAAGTCGCGCGGCGAAGCCACGCCCAGCGTCACGCGCCCGGCTAGGCGCTCCAGGTCCTGCACTCCCGTCAGGTTGTGGCGGATCTCCTCGCGCAGCACGGTGTGGTGGGTCAATTCCTGCACCGCATCGAGCCGCGCCTGAATTTCTTCGCGATTCACCTGTGGGCGCAGGATCCATTGCCGCAGAAGCCGCGCCCCCATGCCGGTGCTCGTTTCATCTAGCGTGGAAAGCAGCGTGGGCGCCGCGCCGCGAGCGCCATCCTCAAAAAAAATCGGCGCCACCAGCTCCAGGTTCCGCACCGTCACCGTGTCCAGCACCAGCGCGTCAGCCTGCTCGTAGTAGCGCACGCGGTCCAGATGTCCGAGCGCCGCGCCGGAATGATTTCCATTCTCGGCGTCCATCGCGGAAGTCTCGCGAAGGTAATGCACCACGGCGCCCGCCGCCGAAACGGCGTGCGGTTGGCCCGCCAGACCGAACCCGTCGAGCGTGGCCACGCCAAATTGCTCGCGCAGCATTCGCTCGGCATAATCAAAACGGAAAATCCATTCGTCGATCCGCGTTTCCACGCCTTCGCGCAGCTCCGGCCGCACCGCCTGCGAGTGCCCGCCCGAATCGCCGTCCGCTCCAGCGGTGGCAAACAAACTGGCCTGCCGCGGGATCAGGATTTCACGCGGCTTCAGCCGGTGCAGTTCGTCGCGCAATTTCTCCTCGGCGTCCTCCCCGGAAAATGCCGCCGCCCGGAATTCGCCGGTGGTCACGTCCGCATAGGCAAAGCCGATCGGCAGCCCGCCGGCCGGTCGAAAAATCGCCGCCAGATAACTATTTTCCTTGGGCTCCAGGACGTTCACGCTGGTGGCCGTTCCCGGCGTAATCACCCGCACCACTTCGCGGCGCACCAGCTTTTTCCCCGGCCCGGGCGCTTCCATCTGGTCGCACACGGCGATCTTGTAACCCGCCCGCAGGAGCCGCGCGATGTAGCCCTCCGCGGCGTGGTAGGGAACTCCGCACATCGGCACCGGCTCGCCCTTTTCGCGGTTTCGGGAGGTCAGCGTGATTTGCAGTTCACGCGATGCGGCGATCGCGTCTTCGTAGAAAAGTTCGTAGAAATCCCCCAATCGAAACAGGACCAGCGCGTGCGGGTAGCGCCCTTTGATCGATTGGTACTGCCGCATTAAGGGTGTGGCTGGCTCGATCATGTCTGGTGGAGCGCCGGAACCGGGTGCGGTCTGCATTGGAGGCACGCGGAATTGAGGGCGCTGGGCGGCAACAAAAGGTTATACCGCGAGCGCTTTGCTCCTGTCGAGCCGCGGAATCACCGGCGAGCGGCACCACCGGCCAGCCAGAATTGCCCGGCCGCAACCCGGCGTATACTTCCTGCCTATGAAACGCAGAGCGCGTCGCGAAGAAATCGAGGTAAAGCTGAACGTATCCAACGTCACCGAGTTCCGCCGGCGGCTGAAGCAACTGCACGCCCGGGAAATTGTGCCGCGCACCTGGGAATTCAACACCCTCTACGACACGCCGAGCGGCGATCTTCGCCGCCGTGGCCAGCTCATTCGCATCCGAATCGAGCGCCGCGCCGCAAAGTTCGGGAAAAGAAGTCCAAACAACGATCTCCCGGCCGTGCTGACCTATAAAGGACCATCCCGCGCGTCAAGCCGCGCTGCAAAGTCCGCCAGGACTGCCAAAATCCCCGGGCATTTCAAGGTGAAGGAGGAGGCCGAAGTCCAGCTGAGCGGAGCCGGCGAGATCGACCGCATCCTCCGTGCCCTGGGACTGAAACCGTCATTCCGCTACGAAAAATTCCGCACCACTTACTCCCTCCCGGGCGCCAGCGGCCTCAAAATCGAACTGGACGAGACGCCCATCGGCGTCTATCTGGAGTTGGAAGGCACCGTGGCGGGCATCAACCGCGCCGCGCACCTCCTCGGATACGGCCATGACGACTACCGTAAAGACTCCTACGGGGCGCTATACCTCGCCGATTGCCGCCGCCGTCGCCGCAAACCCGGCAACATGCTCTTTCCGCCACTAAAAAAATCGCGTTGAAGAGCACTCTTTCCTTGACAAAGATTTCAAGAGCGTTTACCTACTGAGTTGGAGTTTTTTTGTGTGGCTATGAGCGAATCCGAAAAGTTAGAACCCTTTCCGTGTAGGAACCGACCGGCGGCACCCAGTTTCAGTCTGGCGCGATTTACTGATTCGCAAGCGCCTCGCCGCCATGCTTCAATCGTGAGCCGTAAGAGCCTCGGGTAGACCTGGAAGTCCTCTAACCCGCGGCCGGGCCACACCCGGGTTGCGGGATTCACGCACCACGATCCCCGTAATTCATGTGAATTTTTTGTAATTGCGGGCCGTAAGCATCAGGCAGCGCCCGCCGGATGGCAATTTAAGGACGAGCCTCAGGGGTGTCGCATCACCCCCCTTCGTCTTGAGAAAGGAGACTCATGCTGCACGCTACCGACCTGCTGGGTGGGGAGGCATACGACCGCGACGGCCATTTCGTCGGCCAGGTGAACGAGCTTTTCATCGAGCCTGCCGAACAGCCCAACCGCATCGCGCGCGTCCTGCTGGGCCGCGGAAAATTCCTGCCCCTGACGGCGCGCTATGACAACATCGCATTCGTCGCTCCGGGCGTGATCCGCCTCAATGTGGAAGAGAAGGACCTCGAACACTACCAGCCCAACGAAGCTTGGCTGGCCATGCGCAAGGATTTGCTGGACCAGCAGATCATCGACACCAGCGGGCGCAAGGTAGTGCGCGTAAACGATATTGATCTGGCCGAGCAGCGCGTAAATGGAACCGTGGAGCTGCGCGTCACCCAAGTGGATGTTGGATTGACGGGCGCGGCACGCCGTCTGTTGCACGGCGTCGCCTCGCCGGGTTTGGTGCGCGGGCTCACCACCAAGCTGCCGACGCGCGTCATTCCCTGGGAATTTGTCAACTTGATCGAGCCGGACCCGTTGCGCCGCGTGAAGCTACGCATCACCCACCAGAAGCTGGAGCGTATGCACCCCGCCGACCTGGCGGACATTATGGAAGATCTGTCGCCGCACGAGCGCCAGTCCATTATCGCATCTCTCGACGAGGAGACTGCCGCCGAAGCCCTCGCCGAACTCGACAAACGCCTGACCACGCAGATCGTGGAGAACCTGGCGCCCCAGAAAGTCGCCGACATTCTGGAAGAAATGGATCCTGACCAGGTCGCCGACGTTCTCGCGGACATGACTCCGGAAACTTCCAGCGAAGTGCTGCGCGAAATGCCCAGGGAGGAAGCCCGCGAAGTCCGCGAACTTCTGAAATTCGAGGAAAATTCCGCGGGCGGCATGATGAACACGGATTTTATCTACGTTGGCGAAGCCGCCACGCGCGACGAAGTGATCGCCTGGATTCAGGAAATGGACGTCGATCTTGAACGCCTGGACACCGTTTTTCTGATTGACCGCGACGCCAAATTCTCCGGCGCCGTGGCCGTTGGCCGCTTGCTCTTTGCGTCGCCGGACGAGCGCATGGAAAATCTGAAAATGGAGCCGTTGCTTTCCATCGCACCGGACGCGGAAGACAAGGAAGTCTTTGAACTCTTCGACAAGTACAATCTTCACAGCCTGGCGGTGGTCGATTCACAAGGCCGGCCCATCGGCGCCATCGAAGTGGATGACGTAGTCACACGCATCCGCCATCGCTAACGGCACGCGCGCGCCACAAGGTCTTGTCATTCTGAGCGAAGCGAAGAATCTCTCTTCGATTGGAGTGCGAGGAAATCTTCTCCGGTTCGCTTAGAAGTACGCAGGGAAAAGGTTTAGAAAATGGCCGTCCTAGGAAAACCCGAAAACGAAAAGCAGTCGCCGGAGCCCACTCCCCTGGTGACGCGGTGGAAGCTCATCCCGGACTGGATCGAGCCCTGGCGCACCCGCATTTCCGAATTCGGCCGCCGCACTCGCCTCTGGCGTCGCCGCCTGCTGCTGTTCCTGGCGGTGGTCGGCCCGGGCGTCATTACCTCCAACGTCGACAATGACGCCGGCGGAATTTCCGTCTATTCCCAGGCCGGCGCGATGTATGGCTACGCGCTGCTGTGGTCGCTCGTTCCCATGACCATCGCGCTCTACGTCACTGAAGAGATGTGTGCTCGCATGGGCGTGGTCACCGGCAAGGGGCTTTCCGACCTGATCCGTGAGGAATTCGGTTTCCGCCCCACCTTCTTCCTGATTCTTGCCGGCTTGATCGTGGACATGGGCAACGTCTGCGCGGAATTCGCGGGCGTCGCCGCTTCCATGCAGCTCTTCGGCATCTCCAAATACATTTCCGTGCCGCTCGCGGCGCTGGCGGTTTGGATTCTGGTGCTGCGCGGAACATCGCGCCAGGTGGAAAAAATATTCCTGGCCGCCTGTGTTTTATATCTGTCCTACGTCGCGTCCGCGTTTCTGGCCAAGCCGGACTGGCTGCTGGCGGCAAAAAATACCGTAATTCCCACGTTGCATATGGATGGCGGCTACCTGTTGATGCTAACCGCGCTCATCGGCACCACCATCGCCCCATGGCAATTTTTCTACATGCAGGCAGGTTTCGTCGAGAAGCGCGTTTCCGCCCGGCAATACTCGCAGGCCCGCATGGACGTTCTTTTCGGCAGCGTCAGCTGTATGGTGATCGTCTTCTTCATTATCGTCTGCACCGGCTCGACGCTGTTCGTCACCGGCCATCACGTGATCAATGACGCCGGAGATGCCGCCCAGGCCCTCGTGCCGCTAGCCGGAAAATGGGCCGCCATGCTGTTCGCTTTCGGCTTGCTGAACGCCTCGCTGTTCGCCGCGTCCATTTTGCCGCTCTCCACGGCCCACGTGATCTGTGAGGGAATGGGATTTGAGGCCGGCATCGACCACAAGTTCAATGACGCGCCCATTTTCTACAGCCTGTACACGGGAATGATCGTCGTCGGCGCCGCGGTCATCCTGATTCCGCGCGCCCCGCTGGAAAAAATTCTGGTGCTTTCCCAGGTCGGCAACGGCGTCTGGCTTCCGGTAGTGCTGATTTTCATGCTCCTGCTGATCAATCGCCGCGATTTGATGGGCGACTTCGTGAATACCCCCACGTTCAACGTCGTCGCCTGGGTCACCGCCATTGCGGTGATCGCTCTCACTCTAGTCCTGGTCTACGTAACCGTCATCCATCCAAGCGCGATGCCTGGTACGACGGGCTAACGGAGGTCTCCTCCGTACCCCGCCCCGGATGCCGTGGGGGCGGGCCGTTTCGTCGAGTGCATGCACCGCTGTTTTGATTGCCGGCGCTCCGTTGTCACTCTCACTAAGTCACGCGGCCTGCGTGTTGCGCCATGAGAATCCCTATGTTAGCTTTTCAACATGCTCGCGAAACCACCTCTGGCCACTTCGTCCACTTCGCGGGAATAGTCGCGTGAAACTACCGGAATCTCTGAAGCCCACGGACCTCGATGAAGAGCGCCTGCTCCTCGATCTGGATGCGGAGCGGCTTCCTCAACATATTGCTGTCATCATGGATGGCAACGGCCGTTGGGCGCAGAAGCGCCATCTGCCGCGCGCTGCAGGCCACCGCGCGGGAGCGCAATCGGCGCGCACGGTGATCGAAACCTGCGCCAAACTGGGCATTCCGGCCTTGACGCTCTACGCGTTTTCCATGGAAAACTGGCGCCGCCCGAAAGCAGAAATCGATTTTCTGATGCACCTTTTGCGCGAATACCTGCGCAAGGAAATTCCCACCATTCAGCGCAACAACATTCGCATGCTGGTCATCGGGCGCGCCGATCATCTGCCCGACGAAGTTCGCGGTGACATCGATCGCGCCATGGAGCAGACGGCGGGCAATACGGGAATGACGCTGGCCGTGGCTCTCAACTACGGTGGCCGTGCGGAACTCGTCGACGCCTTCAATCGCATTCTTGACCGCGTCCGCAACAACGGTTTGGCCAACGCCCGCGTTGACGAGGAGATGATTTCGCAGCATCTGTATACCGCCGGGCTTCCCGATCCCGACCTGCTGATTCGTACCAGCGGCGAAATGCGCGTCAGCAATTTTCTGCTCTGGCAGATCGCCTACGCGGAAATTTATGTGACGGAAACCCTGTGGCCGGACTTCACCCGCGCGCAACTCTACGAAGCCCTGGTCGATTTTCAGAAGCGCGAGCGCCGATACGGCGGCCTGGCCGAAACGCGCCGCCGCGTGATGGCCTGACCTCGCTCGGCACGGTCAAAAATCGCCACAATCGCCCGGCGCCATCGTTTCCCAAAGCGGCACACTCCAATTTATTCCCTGTGAAGTTGCGCCCAGATTGCGAGAAAGTAGAGAGAGACGCTGCATCCGATTTCGATACCGGGCACAACGAACGTCAAGTACCGCGGAATCCTGCTCCGGCTGCGAACCGCAGCCCGGGGCCACCGGATGCTGTCAGAACGAGCGTTTCCTCGCGAAGCCGTCCGAGTCGGGGCGGCGTTCGATTTTGAAGGAGGCGGCCCTTGCTCGCGACCCGTCCCGATGTTGACCCGAATTTGCTGGCGGAAGATGGGAACAAAGTTCAGGAAGGAACCAGCCAGATGAAACCCGGCTTTGGTCCGCGCGTACTGACAGCGGCAATCCTGATTCCACTGGTCGTCGCGGCGATCTGGTGGGGACCGAACTGGCTTGTTGCCGTCGTGTCCGCAGCGGTGGCAATCGCCGCGATGCGTGAATATTTTTCAATTGCCGCGCACCTCGGATATCAATCCTACAAACTCTGGACGTATTTAGCGGCCGCGGGCATCTTCGCGCAGCAGTGGTACGCGTCGCGCCAGGCCAGCGTCACTCGCCTGGGCGACTTGCTCGATCGCTCGCCGAGAGTCACCGTGGAGGCCGTCCTCTTCGCTTTCGTGCTGGGTGTGGCGGTCATTGCTTTGGGAAGCCAGCGCTCCATCAGCGAAGTGTTTTCCTCCATTTCCGTGAGCGCCGGCGGGCTGGTGTTTATCGCTCTCCCGTTCAGCGCCGTCGTGCGCATTCACGGCGTTGATAACTTCGGCCCGCGCCTGCTTCTTTTTACCGTCGTCATGGTTTGGGTCGGCGATACCGCTGCTTACTTTGTTGGTAGCAGCATCGGCCGCTGGAAGCTGGCGCCGCAAATCAGCCCCAACAAGACTTGGGAAGGGGCGGTTGCCAATTTTCTGGGAGCGTTGCTCGTAGCCGCCATTTTCGGCTACCGCATTGAAATTCCTCCGGCGCACATGCTGGGCATGGCGGTGTTCGGAAGTATCGCCGGCCAGATTGGAGACCTGTTCGAGTCCGCCTGGAAACGCAGCGCCGTGGTGAAGGACTCCGGGACCATCCTGCCGGGACACGGCGGCATGCTGGACCGAATCGACGCGCTCATCCTCGCGGCCCCCGCAGTCTGGTACTATTTCGAATGGATCTTCTTGAAGAAATACTGAGTCGGAAGAAGGACCAAATCCCAAGGGTTGTGGTGCGCCAGCCGTGGCCGTAACCTCGCTTCGGGCAGCGAACCCCTCCGCCAAGCAGAGCGCCCGAACTTGAAGCAAATTGCCATTCTCGGTTCCACAGGATCCATCGGACGGCAAACCCTCGCGGTCGTCGAGGCCATGGCCGAGCGCTTCGGCGTCGTAGCGCTGGCCGCCGGTAACAACGCCGAAGAGCTGACCCAGCAGGTTCTGCGCCATCGGCCGGAACTCGTTTCGGTTGCCACACCGGAAGTCGCCGCGAATCTCGCGGACCGGCTGCGCGCCGCAGGCGTCGCCAAGTTGCCGGACATTCAGCACGGATCGGCGGGAATGCTTTCCGTAGCCACTCATCCGGCAGCCGTTATCCTGGTGTCCGCCGCGGTAGGCGTCGTGGGACTGGCTGCCACGTATGCCGCAGTCCAGGCGGGCAAACAGGTCGCACTTTCCAACAAGGAAGTCCTCGTGGCCGCCGGTGAGATCGTCATGGCTGCCGCCCGCCGGGCCAACGTAGAGCTACTCCCCGTCGACAGCGAGCACAATGCCATCCATCAATGCCTGCGCGCCGGGCAGCACGGCGAGGTCAAGAAGCTCATCCTGACCGCCTCCGGCGGCCCGTTCCGCAAAACGCCCCTGGCCGAAATGGCCGCCGCCACCCCGGAGCAGGCCCTGGCCCACCCCAACTGGCGCATGGGACGCCGCATCACCATCGACTCCGCAACGCTGGTAAATAAAGGCTTTGAAGTCATCGAAGCGCGCTGGCTGTTTGACGTCCGCCCCGACCAGATCGAAGTGGTGATCCATCCCCAGTCGACCATTCATTCCATGGTTGAGTACGTGGACGGCTCGATCCTGGCGCAGCTCGGGCCCACGGACATGCGTATGCCCATCCAGTACGCGCTAACCTACCCGGAGCGGGCCGCATCTAATGGGCTAGCACTCGAGTGGGGTAAGCTGCGCCGGCTCGACTTTGCCAAGGTTTCGACTCGTCGCTTTCCGTGTTTACGCCTGGCGCGCGAATCGCTTCGCAAGGGTGGTGCCTATCCGTGCGTTTTTAACGCCGCGGATGAAGTGGCCGTCGAGGCCTTCCTCGATCGGCGCATTTCTTTTTCCGGCATCGCCGAAGTGATCGAGCGTGTTTTGGAGCGCACCGGAAAAGTAAAGCTATCCGGAATCGAAGATGTTGTGGCGGCCGATTCCGAAGCGCGGCGCCTGGCTCGCGAAGAAGTGGCCTCGAAAGCAGCGCGAACCGCCGTCGCATAAGCTGGAAGCAGGGAAGACTATAAGTTCGCGGCAATTTTGAATGGGAGAATGAACCGTGTCGGATTTTCTAACGATGATCGTTTCGGTTTCGATTGTCCTCGGCATCATGGTGCTGGTCCATGAGTGGGGACATTTCATCGTGGCCAAGGCCTTCGGCGTGCGCGTGGAAGTTTTTTCCATCGGATTCGGCACGCGCCTGTGGGGCGTGAAGCGCGGCGACACCGACTACCGCCTCAGCGCGCTGCCGCTCGGCGGCTACGTGAAGATGGCCGGCGATAATCCGCTCGAAGAGCGCAAGGGCGACCCTGACGAGTTCTTGTCCAAGCCCCGCTGGCAGCGCGTGCTGATCGCGCTCGCGGGCCCGGCGATGAACATCGTGCTGTCTGTGCTGCTCGTCGCGGGCATCTACATGTACGGCAGCAAACAGCCCGCCTATCTCGACAAGCCCATGGTTCTCGCCGGCGTGCTGCCCGATTCGACCGCGCAGAAAGCAGGTCTCCAGGCCGGCGACCACGTCATCAAAATTAACAGCAAAAATAATCCCACCTGGGATGAAGCCCGCCTCGAACTGCTCTCCTCGCTGCCGGGACACTCGCTGGCCATGGTCGTGGATCGCAACGGCCAGCAGATTCCGCTCTCCGTTCCCTCGGGGCAATCGCTGGAAGACATTTACGGTTTCCCTCCGGATCGCCTGATCGTCGGTTCCGTCTCCTCGGGAATGCCGGCGGAACGCAGCGGATTAAAAGAAGGTGACGAAATTCAGAAGGTGAACGGCAAGGATCTGGCCAGCCCCGCGGAATTTCCCGCGCTCGTTCAGGAATCCCAGGGACGCCCCATGAACCTCGATGTCCAGCGCGGCGACCGCACCCTCCAGGTCGAAGTTCGCCCGCAGCAAGTCGGCGTGAATAACGGCGTGGCCCGCTGGCAGATCGGCATCGGCATTCGCGGCGGCGACTTGGTGGAGCGGCGCCTGTCCCTGTTTCCCGCCATGGTCGATTCCGTCAGCACCAATATCCTGATGGCCCGGCAAGTGGCCTACGTGGTGGTGGAACTCTTCCGCGGAAATATTTCACTCAAGCAGCTCGAAGGCCCGCTGGGAATCGCCAAGGCTTCCGGTGAAGCGGCCAAGGAAGGACCGGCCACGCTGTTCTCCCTGATGGCCATGATCGGCGTGAATCTCGCGGTTCTCAACCTGCTGCCGATCCCTCCGCTCGACGGCGGCCACATCCTGATGCTCTTCATTGAGGGAACCATCCGGCGAGACCTGAGCGTCCGCGTGAAGGAGCGCTTCGTAACCGTCAGCATGGTCTTCCTGTTGCTGGTCTTCGCAATCGTTATGTACAATGACGTCGTGCGGCTGATTCCGCATCACTGAGAGTCCGAAGTCATCGAATTCCGAAGCAAGGGAATTCACAAGTCATCGCACAAAGCGTCTTTGTGGGTCGCGGCTTCAGCCGCGACATTCAGGCCTTTGAACAACAAGGGCTTTAGTCACTGAAGCGCTTTTGACTATGTGACGAAGCGCGAATTTCGGACCCTGAAGCGTTTACTCGAGAATCACGAACGCCCGCCATCATGTCCACCACCGCACATCGAGTCTCCACCGGCGAGCGAATCAACGCCCACCAGCGTCCCGGCCGCCTGCAGGAAGCGCTCACCAAGCGCGGCGTTCGCCTCACCCGCCAGCGCAAAGTCCTGCTCCAGGTAATGGACAACGCCGAGCGCCATCTGGACGCCGGCGCCATCCTCGACCGCGCCCAAAAGCTCGACCCGCGAGTCCACCGCGTGACGGTCTACCGCACCATCGACCTCCTGAAGCGCAACGGCTTGATCGACGAACTCGACCTGCTGCACCTGCGCGGCGACCAGCATTTTTATGAAAGCCACGGCCCGCGCGACCACATTCACGTAGCCTGCCTGAAATGCGGCACTGTCCGCGAATTCGAGTCGCCCATCTACGAAAAGCTAAAGAAACAAATTGAAAAAGATTGCGGCATCGAAATCACCACAGCAAGAACGGAAGTAGGCGGCTACTGCGAGAACTGCCGGAAGAAAAACTGAATGGGAGTTGCCGTCGACTCCTGAGAGGACAAAGCAATGTCCAAGTTCGTTATCGCTCCGCACATGCGCCTTCAGGAGTGGGTCGCTGAGGAGAAGGGCTACTTCAAGGCCGAAGGGCTGGACTACGAATTTCGCGAACTGCTCACGTCCAAGCAGGGCGTAAAGCACGATCTGGGCAGCAAAGTGGGTGCGTATCAAACGTTCGAAGCCGGCCGATCATCGAATGTGAGTTGCGCGTGCCACTGGACAGTAAATGTCGCCGCGTCGGTGGGACACGGAAAGCTCTACGCGGATGCCTACTCCGTCTCGCCGGCGGGAGTCTTCGTTCCCCCGGAGTCCGGCATATTGCATCCGGCACAGCTTGCCGGCGTGCCGATTTCGGTTGGCTATCAGTCCGGCAGTCACTATTCGACGATTCAGGCGCTCGAACAGTATTTGAAGCCCGCCGAGATCCGTCTTTCCTTTGAAGATGGACTGCTGTTCAAACGAATGGAGCTGCTGATCGACCGAAAGGTTCCTGCCGCCTCGTTATTCAGCGGGCCGTACTACTTCCTGGAGCAACTCGGATTTCGCAAGGTCATCGACACGACCTTCATGATGGCTTCCATGCTCACCAACGATCCCGTCGACGAGGATGTCGCCAAATATTTCCGCGCTCTGCGAAATGCCCAGCGCGACATCGACCTGCGTCCCGAGCTCTATACTCACTACTACCGGAAAGAATTCCCCGAACGCTTTCTTGATTCGATGGACACACGGCGGTGGGGACCCGGAGAGCGAATCGTCTTCGAGCCTTACACGAAAGAGGTCTTCGAACAGTCCTTCGAATGGATCGCGGCACACCGGATTTTCGCCGAGAATGAAATGGGCTCCGGAAAATATGAAGATGCCGTCGTCTCTTTCTCTACGAAGTAACAGCGCCTGAAATTTGGCATGCCGCAACGTTTGCGGCCATTTTGGAAAGTGTAATTGCGCAGTGTAAATAACCGAACCCTCGCAAAGCAGGGATTTACCCTCTAACTTCTTGTGAGCACCACATGGGTTGCGTGCTTCGTGGCCTCGTGCTCCGTGACGGAAAATCCCTGCGCGCGCAAGTCCACTCCGGTAAACAGCGCCTCACCTTGGCCGAGGACAACCGGTGCAAACGCAAGGTGCAGGGAATCGATGAGCCCCGCCTGCAGGTATTGCCGCACGGTGGAGACGCCGCCTCCGATCTTGACGTCCTTGTCACCCGCCGCCTGTTTCGCCAGCCGCAGCGCCTCCTCGATTCCGCCGGTGACAAAGTAAAACGTCGTCCCGCCCTCCATCACCAGCGGCTCACGCCGGTAGTGCGTCAGAACGAAAGTAGGCGCATGGTACGGCGGATTGGGACCCCACCATCCCCGCCACAAGTTGTCCACCCACGGTCCACGAATCGGACCAAACATGTTGCGGCCAAGGATGAAGGCGCCAAAGTTTTCCATGGCCCTCCGAGCGAACGCGTCGTCCACATCGGTAGATCCGCCCTCCTTCCCCTGCATGGCGCAGAATGTCCTGGTATGAAAAAACCACTGAAAGATCTCTGGGCCCCGCTTTCCCAGCGGATCGTTCAGGCTCTGCTCGATCCCCGCACTGAAACCGTCCAACGAAACACCGAATCCCGCGACACGAACCTTTGGCATGAATGCTCCTGTCCGCTACCGTTCCGATTTCGCGACCCGCGGCTCATTTTCCCACATTCCGATAGGGCGAGTGGTATCAATGGACAAACGCGTCGCAACGAGTCGTTGACGCGTTGCCCCAATATCTTGGGAGCCCAACAGAACCGCGTCGGTGAGCTGTCATCCCGAACCCGGTCGCCCGCTTTTGGCGAACGGCGGTGAGGGATCTGCTGTTTCGCTCCGGTGGCATTGATGAAACGGACGGTTGGTCCCGCCTTTGAAGTTGAAGTTTGAATGTCAGGTCCCTCGATTTTTGAAGTGCGGGCTTTTGGGTGGCTGAGCCTTTCGCTTGCCGTAGTATGATGCGAGCCATACAGAAGCGCATCGGTGATGGCAGGTAAGCACGCCTGCGTTGATCCGTGGCGTTAGCCTGTCATCCCGAACCCGGTCGCCCGCCTTCGGCGAACGGCGGTTAGGGATCTGCTGTTTCGCTCCAGCGTCGTCGAATGAGCCGCACATATTGGATTTACATCCTGGCAAGCCGCTCGCGAAACTTGTACGTTGGCGTAACCAATAATGTCCAGCGCCGGATGGTTGAACACCGGCTCGGACTCGTCCCCGGGTTCACGTCCCAGTACAAAATCTTCCGGCTGGTTCATGGGGAACCGTTCGGGGACATCCGGGTCGCAATCGCACGCGAAAAGGAAATCAAAGGATGGCGCAGGGAAAAGAAAATTGGGCTCATTGAACGGGACAATCCCACCTGGCAGGATCTCGCGGAGAGTCTTACGCCTAAGCAAAAAGCCAAAGCAGATCCCTCACCGCCGTCCCCAAAAACGGGGCCGGGTTCGGGATGACAGAGCCTCGTAGTGGAGAGGCAGATTGAAGGTCGAGAGCGCACCTCGTATCTGTGTCTAGTTCTAAAGTAATTTGTAGCCCCAATGGCTCCATGTGCTCGACTGGGATGGGTCGCGTTCTTCTCGGAGCGGTTTCCCCGTTATCAGTGCCGCCTCCTGAGCCGCGAGAAATATTGGGTCGTGGGTAAAATGCCAAGTCAGGCGATGATGCACACCGTCGAGAGTTATAGCAGTTAGGTGCCACACGAACGGTGAGGATTCCAGAGTACCGAGGTCAAACTCCGATTCAACGAGAAATTCTCGTATGCTTGAGAAAGGAATGCGGAGTTTGCGCGACTGGAACAATGGAATCATTGGCCGCACTTCGAGCAGAGCGTTTCTTCTCGACAAAACTACATCGGCCCGCAGCACGACAAAATAGAGGGCAGCGAATAAACAAGGTACGCCATAGAACGGAGAGTACAAGAGCAAAACGGGAACCCAGACGCTGCCTAAAAGTAAACCGATGCCGATTGATCCGATCAGGATCGGCCATTTTGGCCCTCGGTCACACGTTAGGATCAGGGTGTCAGGATCGGGGCTTGAGCGCTTAACTGGCCCAGCGAGTTTTGATGGATGCGGAAACATTCGTGCTGGTCCGCCAATCTGAAACTGTGCAATATCGTCGGGAGTGCTTACTGCAATATACCAAAGCAAACCCAAGATAGCCCTTGTGAAGCGGTCTTATCGTCATGTGGGAATTAACAAAAGGCCATCTGACGATAACCTCAGGGGACTGGCCGGAACTCCGCAGTTCCTTGTGGGTCGCGGCTTTCAGCCGCGACATTCAAAGACTCGGAAAGCGGGGGCTTCAGCCCCTGAAGTCCATCGAGCGCTAGTGTCCCGAGTAGTTTCCTGCCGGCGCCCGCTCCGCAAAAAACCTCCGCGCCGCCTCAATGTCCCGCGCAATCTGCGCCCGCAGCGCGTCCACTCCTGGGAATTTCTGTTCGTCGCGAATCCTCGAGTGAAACTTTACCTCCATCCTTCCGATGTTCAAGTTGTCCTGGAACTCGAATAGATGGCTCTCCACGGTTACACTCGCGCCGTTGAATGTCGGGCGCGTCCCCACGTTGGTCACTGAGGCATAGGTCTTTCCGCCCACCACGGACTCGGTCGCATACACGCCGAGTTTCGGCAAAAGTTCCTGCTCCGGCGCCAGATTGAGTGTAGGGAAGAGGATGGTTCGCCCACGCCCGGCCCCGGCATGAATTTCACCAGTCAGCGAAAATGGCCGTCCCAGC
>DATGJQ010000018.1:0-27738 GCA_035295105.1 Candidatus Acidiferrales bacterium
CGTGAGCCGCGCGCCACAGAATTTCTCAAAAATCTTGAGAATCTCTTCGCGCTCGCGCAGGCAATAAAACAGCGGCGTCAGCGCGCCGATATCCAGCGCGTGCGTGCCCAGCCAGAACAGGTGGCTGGCGATGCGCTGCAACTCGGTAAGGATTGTGCGGATGACGCGGGCCCGCGGCGGAGCTTCCGTTCCCAGCAGTTTTTCGACCGCTTCGCAGTATCCCAGGCCGTTGGAAACCGCCGCGACGTAGTCCATGCGGTCCACGTACGGCGCAAATTGCTGGTAGCTACGGTGCTCCGCGATTTTTTCCACGCCGCGATGCAGGTAGCCGATCACGCACTCCGAACCGATTACTTTTTCGCCGTCCAGCCGCAGTTTCACGCGCAGCACGCCGTGCGTCGACGGGTGCTGCGGCCCCATGTTCAGGACAATTTCATCAGCGCCGAGCACGGTCTGATCGGCGTGAGTGGCAAACGGGATGCGTTCGTCGGGCATGCGCTATTGTCCGCTCTCGATGCCCAGGTTTTCGCGAACCCAGGCGGTGTCCTGCGTCAGAATGTCGTAGTCCTTGCGCAAGGGGTAGCCCTGCCATTCGTCGGGAAGCAGAATCCGCTTGAGGTCCGGATGGCCTTCAAAGATCACGCCAAACATGTCAAAGACTTCGCGCTCCATCCAGTTGGCGGTGGACCAGACTCCCTGCACGCTGGGAACGCGTTCGTCCGCCGACGCCTGCACTTTCAGGCGCAGGCGCTCGTTCTTTTCAAACGAGTACATATTCAAAACGATATCGAAGCGCTTCTCGCGTTTCGGCCAGTCCACGGCGGTGAGATCGCTCAGCCAGTCAAATTTCTCGTTATCGCGGCTGTAGACGGTGATTTCGCCGAGCAGTTCCCGTGCGACCACCAGAATGGCCTGCTTGCGGTCTGTCCAGGCCTCCAGGATCGCCGGCCCGAATTTCTCTTTGTATCGTTTTACGAGGTCGTTATCGAGCGCCACCGGGCCTTCTTTGGGAGGCGGTGGAGCAGCGGGCGGCCGTGGCGCGGCAGGCGCCGGAGGCTTTGCACCAGGCGCGCCGGGAGCGGCCGGAGGTTTCGCGGCGGCTGGAGTGCCAGGCGCTGCGGGCGGTTTCGCAGCGGGAGCGGCAGGCGCGGCCGGAGCAGCAGGCGGTTTAGGTGCGGCTTCTCCCCCGGCGGCCGGCGCTTTCGGCTCAGACGGCTCACTCGGTGGATTCGCAGACGGCTGCTTATCTTCCGGATCGTTTGCCATGAATTAGGAGTAGAGCGGCCACGCGAAAACCGCGCGGCCAATATTAAGTTGTAGCTTTTAGCACACGGCGGAAAACAGAGTCAACCTGTTCCGCGAGCATCTTCAGGCTGATGAATTCGTTTGCCGCCGACCCAAAAAAAATCCCGGTCACCTTCCGTGGCCGGGAGTCAATGGGTTCAGAACCGGGCGCAACCTACACCCATTCGAGGGCGCCCTTTCGATAGAGCCAGACGTACCCAATGATCAAAATGCCGAGAAAAACGAACATGCTCGCCAGGGCGTAAATCTCGGGCAGGCGAAAACCCTCATCGCGGGTGGAGAACAGCACGGCCCAGGGAAACAGAAACGTCGTCTCCACATCGAAGATCACAAACAAAATAGCCACGATATAAAACCGCACGGAATATCGCCCCCGGGTGTCGCCTTCCGCTTCCACACCGCATTCATAAGGCTTTAATTTCGCGCCGACAGCGGCCGGGGTCGGACGAATCAGCTTGAAAACGATGAGTGAAAGGGCCGGAAAGGCGGCCGCGAGCGCGGCAAAAATAAAGATCGGGATGTACTGGGTCGGCATGGCTCTTCTGCTGAAAGGCTCTCCCCGGAGCCCACACGATTACCGCCGGAAATGCTAACACAGGCGTCAAGAGCGAGTCACTCGGTGTTCGTACAGGACTGCCAAGCCGGGACGCAAACCCGTCCCATTCGCGACGCCAAATGTCGCGTGAAGGTAACTCCGTATGGATTGAACAAATTGGACTGGCAATTCGTGCACGGCGGCGGAGGGCGACAGATACAATCGAGCCAGGCTGTTCCGCAACGGAACATATCGGCTTTCGACGGAGGGTCGGAATGCGTGTGGCGATTTTCCTGGTGGGAGTTTGCCTGTTCTTTTCTGCCGCGGCAGCGGCGCAAGGGCCGGCGGGGGTTGGCTCGGAAGGCGGACGTCCGGTTACCTCGGCGAGCGAGCGCGACAGCAATCCCTGGCAATTTGCTGTTGGCTACCAGTATAACCGGGACAACCTGCTGGGCAGCCCGTTCAATACGCACGGCGTGGATTTCAGCCTGGCTCGCTACTTTCGGAGGCGGTTCGGAGTGGAGGCGCAGGTGGGCACCGGTTTTCTGGGTAAGACCGGCCAGGCCACGACGCCGCCAAACCTGAGCTCCAAATCCGTGTTTGCGGGCGGCGGGCCGCGGTTCACCTACACCAACAATACCCGCTACGAACCGTGGGCGCACGTGGTGATCGGGATGGAGCATTTCCGGTTCAGCCAGACTTCGGCATTGCTCGGCAGCAACACCGCGCTCGCCGGCCTGGCGGGAATTGGATTAGACGTACACTTGCGACATCATTTTGCCGTGCGGATAGAGGCCGATGAGATGGAGTCGCATTTCTTTTCCGCCTTCCAGAGATCATTTCAGGCCGTTGGCGGAGTGGCGCTGGGGTTCTAGCGACGTCCGAGAGACTCCACGAATCTATCGAACCTTCGCAGTGACCAATGTCACGCCCATCAGTGCCCTCCATCACCGAGCGCAAACTCAAGCCCGTTGAAAAATACAGAAGCATCGCGATGGCTCGAAATTGAGCTGCCCGGTCGTGGTGTAAAGCTTGTGCAACGGCTTGCTGAAAACACTGTGAAGGGGTGCGGAAATGCCCGGATGGCTGCCTGCCTGGATGTTTCACTTTGCTCAGTGGCTCGATCAGACTTCCTTCGGCCACTTGATGCGCGAGTCGCTGTATATGTTTCCGGTCGTGGAAACGCTGCACGTGTTCGGGATTGTCGCGCTGGTGACGTCCGCGTTCTTGCTGGATCTGCGGCTCTTCGGCATCGGGCCCATGCGCGACGAACCGGTGGACAAACTCGCGCGCTGGATTTTGCCGTGGGTGTGCGCGGGGTTTGCGCTTCAGGTAGTTACGGGGACACTCATGTTTTCCGCTGAGGCGACACGGTCCGCGGTGAATTCCTTCTTCTGGTACAAGATGGCCCTGCTCCTGGGAGTCGGGATCAACGCCCTGGTGTTCCACACCACGGTGTACAAGCACGTGGGGACGTGGAATAACGCGCGCGTCGCTCCGGTTGGAGCCCGAATTTACGGCACGTTTTCGATCTTGCTGTGGCTGGGGATCATTACTCTGGGGCGCTGGTTTTCTTTCCATCTGACGTAGCGCCGGCGTCCCGCCGGCAATTTTTGTGCCGCACGTCGAGACGTCTAAAGCCTGCCGGCAAGCCGCCGGCGCCACGAATTTCGATGTGCTGATTCCTATGCGCTGGAGGCGCGCTCGCCGACCAGCTTGGCGGTCATGGTGATTTCGGCTTTCAGCAGGCGGGAAATGGGGCAGCCGGCCTTGGCGTTTTGCGCGGCGGTATCAAAGGCGGCTTGATTCGCGCCGGGAATTTTCGCAGCCACGTCGAGATGGACCTTGGTGACGGTGAACCCGGCGTCGGTCTTTTCCAGCGTGACGGCGGCGGTCGTCTCAATCGACTCTGGAGTGATTCCGGCATTGCCGAGTTGCGCAGACAGCGCCATGCTGAAGCAGCCGGCATGCGCCGCGGCGATCAACTCCTCGGGGTTGGTGCCGACGCCGTCCTCGAAGCGCGTGGAAAAAGAATACTGCGCGTTGGACAGCACCTTGCTCTCCGTGGAGATTTTTCCCTTCCCTTCCTTGAGCGAACCATTCCAAACGGCTGATGCTTTTCGTAGCATGATTATTTTTCTCCTCTGCGATTGAACTGCCTAAAATTCCAAAAAAAACTGCGACAAAACTATTACGGTTGTCATTCAGAGCGAAGCGAAGAATCTCTCCGTGGGTTCTTCTTCGATTCTCTTCGTAACGTTAGTCTCCGCTTATCGTTCAATCGAAGAGAGATTCTTCGCTTCGCTCAGAATGACAGATCAAGACATCGGCGAATCACGATTCTACAATCAATTCCTTGGCGCGTTGCGTGGCTTTCATCACCGCCTTGATCAGCGTGACGCGCAGTTTGCCGTCCTCGAGTTCCAGGATGCCGTCCATTGTCGAGCCCGCCGGCGTGGTCACCGCGTCTTTCAGCAGCGCGGGATGGTCTCCGGTATCCAGAACCATGCGCGCAGCGCCCATCATGGTTTGCGCCGCCAGCAACGTGGAAACGTCGCGCGGCAGGCCGACTTTCACGCCGCCCTCAGCCAGCGACTCGAGAATAATATAAATAAATGCCGTGCCGCTGGCGGAAAGTCCGGTCACCGCGTCGATTTGCTTTTCGTCCACTTCCACCACGCGCCCCACGGCCTGAAACATGGCCTGCGCGATTTCCAGATGTTCCTTCGCCGCATGAATCCCTTTCGCGAGGCCGGTCATTCCCGCGCCGATCGCGCACGGAGTGTTGGGCATGGCGCGGATCACCGGCATGTCCATGCCCAGATGTTTTTCCATCAACTGCGTGGAAACGGAAGCAACCACCGAGACGATCATCTTTCCCGGCTTCATCTCCGGCTTGATTCCCTCGAGCACTTCCTTCACGGCCTGCGGCTTCACGGCCAGCAGGATGATATCGGCATCCCTCACGGCCGCGCGATTGTCGGTGGACGCTGCAATGCCCAACTGCTTGGCGAGTGAGCGCGCCTTTTCCGCGTGGCGCACGGTGGCGTGGACGCGCTTGGGCTGCATCAGTTTCTGCTCGAGGAATGCGCGCAGCAGAATTCCGCCGATTTTGCCGGCGCCTAGCACCGCCAGCTTCTTGTCTGAAAGCGAGGTTTTCATGGTGCCAGCATTGTTGACGAGGCTGGGCCTTACGTCAACCTCTGCCGTGAGACGCGCCGCTCTTGCGCGTGTGAATTGTCGGTAACTTGGAATTTAAACCGGACAGGCTGAAGCCTGTCCTACGTCAGTCGTGGCGCGCCCCGCCTAGCACTTGCAGCGCGTGGGGCAACAGATCGGCGATCGCGTCGAGGGATTCTACCGCGCCACGCGGGCTGCCGGGCAAGTTCACGATCAGCACGCGGCCGCGGACGCCGGCAAGCGCGCGGGACAACACGGCACGAGGAGTCTTCTTGCGGCCTTCGTCGCGCATCAGTTCGGAAAGTCCCGGCAAAAGTTTGTGGCAGGCTTGCGTGGTCGCTTCGGGGGTGGAATCTCGCGGACCGATTCCGGTGCCGCCCGTCGTGAGGATCAGATCGGCATCGTCGGAGTCCGCGAGGGACACGAGACGCGCGCTAATTTCAGACGGCTCGTCGGGCAAAACGCCTTCGGATACTACGCTCCATCCGAGTTCCCCGCAGCGCACGCGCAGATTCGGTCCCGAAGCATCGCGGTGGGTGCCGCGCGCAACGGAATCGCTGATAGTAAGAATGGCGACGCGCATTGTGTTCCAGTAGGACAGGCTTCAGCCTGTCGATTTCCATTCGGAGGAAAAAAGTTTTTGCTGCACTTGAAGAAGGCCACAGGCTGAAGCCTGCGCCACTCAGCCCTGCACGCTCTCGTTGGCCTCATCCATCAGGCGCATGGCTTCCATCAGCAGGCCGGTGGTGGAAAGCGTGGTGGTTTCGCGATCCGAAGTTGCGCCGAACTGAATTTCAAATTCACCGTCGAGCCAACCGATCACCTGGTAGGCCACGGTATCGCCTTCGGTCGCACCGAGCGACGCGTGCTTGCACTGGCCGGCGACAAAGTAGAGCTGGGCTTCTTCCCCGTTGCGGCGCAGCGTCAGCCGGCAAGTCTTCTGTCCCATTTCCAGCGACTGCATCAGTTCGGTGACGCTCATTTCCTCGAGGCGCCCTTGAATGACCCCCGGACGGGACGTCTGCCGTTGCATTTTTTCCAGGTGCAGGCGGTCCACGATTTTCTTGACCTGGCGCACCAGGTCCGCCACAAAAAACGGCTTGGGAATGAATTCCTCGACGCCGCCGCCGACCGCGGGACGCAGTTTTTCCTCGATGTCACCGCGGCTGGCCACGAAGACGAATGGAATGTTCTGGGTGCTGGCACGGCCGCGCAATTTTTCGTACAGCTGGCGGCCGTCGAGGCCCGGCATGCGGAAATCGGAGATGATCAGGTCGGGAGGATTGTCGATGGATTTCAGCAGGGCGTCGGCGCCGTCGCTCGAGGAAGTCACCGAGCAGTGCGACTCCATTCCCCGGCACATCAGGTCGCGAATCGTCGGATTGTCATCGACAATCAAAACCTGCACGGTTTGTGAAGGGGCGCTCATTGGGAGCCGTTACTTGTTGGTTCGGCGCAGATAGTGGCCGCTCTTGCCGCCGATTTTTTCGACCAGCACGATATCGCTGATTTCCATGCCCTTGTCCAGGGCTTTGCACATATCGTAGACGGTGAGGGCCGCCGCCGAGACCGCCACGAGCGCTTCCATCTCCACGCCCGTCCGCGCCGTCGCCGTGACGCGAGAAGTGATCTCCACGCCATTCTTGCATAGCCGGGCGGTCACATCAATGTGGGTCAGCGGCAGCGGGTGACAAAGAGGTATCCATTCCGAGGTGCGCTTGGCCGCGGCAATGCCCGCGATTCGCGCGATTTCCAGAGGATTGCCCTTGGGAAGCTTCTGCCCGCGCAGCGCGCGCAAAACCGCGGGCGACATATGCACAAAACCGCGCGCGAGGGCCGTGCGGTCCGTGACTTCCTTTGCGGTCACGTTGACCATGGCCACTTCCCCGCGTTTTCGGAAATGCGTCAGTTTCGCCATGGGATCAGTCTACTACTTTCGTGCGATGGGCTTCACGGCCTCGGAAAGAATTTATTTTGTCATTCTGAGCGAAACGAAGAATCCCTCTTTGGTTTTTTCTCACGCTTAAATCGAAGAGAGATTCTTCACTTCGCTCAGAATGACAGCGTCTTTACTTGTTAGTGGAATGAGAGAACGTCCTGAATTGTAATTTAAATCCTAGAGCGCGCCCCTGCGGGGTACTACGTCTACCCATTCGCCAGCCGCAATTTCGGGCCGCTCGGGTCCCACAATCAGGAACCCATTCGCCAGCGCCAGAGCCACGATATCGCCGGAACCTTGCCACGGCAACTGCGTGACCCGCGCTTCCCGGCCTTCCCATTCAATCCGCGACGGCAAGAAGTGAGTCATCGGCCCCTTTTCATGGACCGGTGCAGCGAGTTTCGCCCGAAACACCGGCAGGGGCCGGGCCGTCGCGCCGTTCAGGATATCCACCGCGGGAAGGACAAAAAGTTCAAACGTAACCATCGTCGATACGGGATTCCCGGGCAGGCCGAAAACCAGCTTGCCGCGGCACGTTGCAAACACCGCAGGCCTTCCCGGACGAATCGAAACGCCCGTGAAATGAAACTCGGCTCCGAGGTCAGCCAAGACCTGCTCGACCAGATCGTACTTGCCCATGGACACGCCACCAGAGAGAACCAGAATGTCCGCCTGCAGCCCGCGTTCGATCAAGGCACGCAGAGCCACTTTCTCGTCGGGCGCGTTTCCGAGTTGCAGGGTTTCAGCACCGCCGGTGCGCGCAAGAACCTCGATGGAAATTCCGTTGCTGTTGCGGACCTGGAGCGGACCGGGCCGGCTTCGGGCATCCACAACTTCATCGCCGGTGGAGAGAATTGCGAGTCGCGGGGCTGAAAAAACATCCAGCCGCGTGGCGCCCGCTTGCGCCGCCAGAGCCATCTCCGCGTAGCCCAGCCGCGTTTTCGGCGCGACGAGTAAGGCTCCCGCGCGCGCTTCCGACCCGCGATAGACGATGTGGTCGCCCTTGGGCACGGCGCGATCCACCGTGATCATCCGGCCTTCCCGCGTGGTGTGTTCGATCATTGCCACGGCATCCGCGCCCTGCGGAACAGCCGCGCCAGTCATGATTTCCACACATTGCCCCGGCAAGATGCTGGCCTCGATTTGTCCGCCGGCGCGAAGTTCGCCGACGCATTCGAGGCGCGCGCCCGGCGCCGGCGCGTCCGCGGAGCGCAACGCAAAACCGTCGCGCGTGGAGCGATCGAAGGGAGGATAGTCACGATCGGCAAGCACGGGCGCGGCCAGAATACGGCCGAAGGCCTGCTCGATTTCAATCGTTGTGTGTGCTGCGGCTCGAGGAAGAGTTCCGGCGATCTCAATTACTTTCTGCCGCGCATCAGTGTAGGAGAGCATGGAATTGCCGCGCTAAATCCACGTGGCCAGCTGGGTGCCGGCGCAAACGATGGTGGCGTCGCGGTCCGGTCCCGTTGAAATCATGCCGATTTCGACGCCCAGAAAATCGGAAATAAATTTCAAGTAATCGACGGCGGCACGCGGAAGTTTGGCGGCGTCCTTCACGCCAAAGGTATCCGACTGCCATCCTGGCAGGGTGCGATATTCCGGCGTGACCTCCGCCAGATCTTCCGCCGCGGCCGGCATTTCCTTCACCGGCGTGCCCTTGTAGCGGTACCCCGTACACACCTGAATTTCCTTCTGCGTATCGAAGACATCGAGCTTGGTAACCACCAGCGAGGAAATTCCGTTAATGCGCACCGCGTAGCGCAGCACCATCAAATCCAGCCAGCCACAACGCCGTGGCCTGCCGGTGACCGCGCCATATTCCTTGCCGCGGTCGCGCACTTCGGTGGCTTCAAGGTCGGGCATCTCGGTGGGAAATGGGCCGCTGCCAACACGCGTGGTATAGGCCTTGGTCACGCCGGCGACGGCATTGATGCGCGTCGGCCCGACGCCGAGCCCCGTGCAAGCTCCCCCGGAAATGGCGTTTGAGGAAGTGACGTAGGGATACGTTCCGAAATCGATGTCCAGCATGGTGCCCTGCGCGCCTTCAAACAACACGGAACGCCCCTGGTCCAGCGCCTTGTTAATCAGTTCGGACGCGTCGGTCACCAGCGGGCGCAGGCGTTCGGCCAGCTTCAAGTATTCGTCCGCGAGGCCTGCGGTATCGAGAGGCACTCCGTAAGTGGCTTGGCACACCGCGTTCTTTTCGGAAATCACGCGCTCCAGCTTTTCGCGAAAACGCTCCGGGTTCAGCATGTCACCGACGCGAATGCCATGCCGCGCCATTTTGTCTTCGTACGCCGGACCGATTCCGCGCGACGTGGTGCCGATTTTTGCGGCGCCCCGCGCAGCTTCCGCGGCCTTTTCCATTTGCCGGTGATAGGGAAAAATCAGGTGGGCCCGGGTCGCCAGATGCAACCGCCCGGTGATATCGATCCCGGCTTTCGCCAGCGTGTCCAACTCTCCCACCAGCGCCGCAGGGTCGATCACCACGCCCGAGCCAATCACGGCGTGCTTGCCGGGACGCAGGATTCCGCAGGGGATAAGCTGCAGCACGAAACGGCTGCCGTTGAAGATGACCGTGTGGCCCGCATTGTGGCCGCCCGCGCAGCGCGCGATGTAATCGAACGAGGCCGCAAGGTAGTCCACCACCTTGCCCTTCCCTTCGTCACCCCACTGAGCGCCCACCACTACAATCGACTTCATCGGCAAATTGCTCCCAGGCAAATTCAAGTCCGTATCCGGTTTGCGGCACACTCCGCGAACCCGCTCGGAGCATGCGTTGGCGACACGGTACAGGCGAACCTGTCCGGACAGCCACACGCCTCCGCGCCACTCCAAAACCACGGATTCTTTAGGAGGGATCCAGCCAAACGCGGACTTGCTATGCTACCTGCGGTTCAGACAGAAGGCAAGGGTGCGAGGAGCGTGAGGGCGGCGTCTGAGGATGGGTGGCGCATGCTGTAGCTTGCGGAGTTACCCTGACGCAGTAGACAGGGCTGCCAAATGATACTGCGCAAGCTAAAGCATGCGCCATGGGGCAGTCTGGCGGCTTAGGCGCGGACCGGCGCTCCCACTTTCGATTTCAGCGCCATGATCGACCGCACCACGGCATTGGAGGCGGAAGCGAATTCGCTCTTTGCTCCCAGCGATACCTCTTCGAGAAGCTGTTCGCCGGCGTTGGCGCGCTCCACCACCTGCGCGGCGACCTTGTGAAATCGCGTATGGTCAGCTTTCACTTTGGCGAATTCCGGCAAGCCCGAAAACTGCTTGCCTTCCCCGGCAATCCACTTCCCGAGATCGCACGCAGTGTCTAAGGCTATCTGGGCGGCGTTCAATGAATGGTCCGGTTTTTTCAGATAAGCGGCAAGCTTCGTTTTCCAGGCGGAATGCGCTGCAATCGCGTGATCGAAGTCCATCTTTGCCCTCCCAACGGAATTCGCCAGAGCCTGGAAGCTGGTGAAGGCCCCAGGCCCGGCATAACAGGAGATCTATCGGCGCGAATCAAAATACCTTTACCCGGCGTTTCGGGTGCGGCGGGCGGCTCTTGCCTTTCAAAGACCGCCGGTGCTATAGGTGGTCGTCAAATTGGCGCTCCTGAAGCGCTTCCCGAGGTGGCACATGCCCATTCCACGTAGAGACCTCCTCAGGCACTTAGTTGCGTTGGGCGCTTTTCCCGGCCTGCTGGGTTCGCCGCTCGCATCCGGAAAATCGGGTTCGTTTTTCGACGCGCAGGCCGCGAGCGCATTGAATCCTGACATCGACGCCAAGGCTTTCGATTTCTGGTCCGGTTTTGTAGCTACCGATGCGACGCCGTCTCTCGCGGGCCGCAAAACGCGCGGCGGCGCGCAGACGCCCGCCGCGGGACCCAACGACGTGCAGCCGGTCTTTCTGCACTACGGAGAGGAAGGCTTCAAGAATGCCGGCGAACTAAACCCGTCAAAGATGGTGAACGACGGCGATGTCATGGTCAGCGTGAATACTTCCACCGTCAAAGTCGGAACCGGAGATCAGAAAACTTTCGAGCGCGTGCAAAACGCGCAACTTCGCGTCGATCTGGCACAGAAAACCGGAGTGATTCCGGTGCTCGAAGCCATGGCTTATACGGTGGTCGGAGCCATGAGGTCGGTGCAGGTCACAACAAAAGGAACGGCGGCGCAGAAGAAATCCCAGCCGGTGGTTCAGAACATCAGCGTGTCGTCCGATGCTACCTGGCAGAAGATGCAGAATATCCCCTTGCCGGGCGGCGAGGGCCGCTGGGCGCTGAACCTGGAGGCCCAGAGGAAAGATTCCCTCTTTTGCAAAGTGCTGCAAAACGTGGTGAAAGAGGGCGGAATGTTCGCGCCGGTGCTGGGACTCCCGGGAATCGCCATGTCCGCGCTGCAATCGTTCAACAATTTGTATGGGGCGCTGCACGCCAGTTCGGTGAACGTCATTCAGTCCGCTCCGCTTCGCGTATTTGCCACCCAGGAGGCCGTTCACAAGACCGGCGTGCTGGGTTCAGCGAAGGGTATCCTGCTGCAAAGCGGTACGTACGTTTTGATTCCGGCAAATCAGTTGCCGGACATGAACCAATTCAGCAAGCTCGCCGTCATGCAGGGTCGGCTGGTGCCTCCACAAACCAAGCAGACGGAACTCGATGAAGCCGCCGCCGATACCCTCAAGGATGTGACTTATGTCACGTTTGACGTGGAGGTTATGCCGACGACTCTGTTCGGCGGGACCGTAAAGAAATCCTCGACCTAACAGATTTCCTGCACCTTTAGAGCCTTTAACCGCCTGGCCGGCGCTCATTTGATCTGATGTTGCGTACCTTTTCGGGCACTTCCACAATTCGTAGTCCATTCCTCGCCGGAACGATCCAGTATAATTTTTGTGCGGTGATCCCTTTATGGCGACTGACAGGCAGATTCCGTCCTCAGACTTAGAACGCCGGGAAATTCATCTCAGTATCTTTGCCTGCTCGGCAATCGTGGTGCTTGCCGGGGGAATCGCCCTGCTCATGTACCCAACGGTCTTCGCGATTCGCGACGAATCGCGGGCCCCGGTGCCGGAAGTTGCTTTCTTCGGATTTTGCGCCCTGGCGTGCTTGCTGGTGGCCTACATTGTCGACCGGCAGGTTACCATTCGCCGGTTGCGCGCCCAGTTGGCGGCCGATCGCAGGCGCACTTCTGAAGCTCTGCGGCAGGCCAGCGCAGACCTGCTTTCCACGATGCCGAACTTCAATACGTTTGAAGATCGCCTGACCATGGAATTCCGCCGCGCTGCCGCCGCGGAATTGAAACTCTCTGTGCTGGTGGTTGGCGTGAAACTCAACCCCGCGTACTCGGAGCCCGGATTGGCGATGTCTGCATTGGGCGATGCCGCCAAGGCCGTTTCCCGAAAGCTGCGCGAGCAGGATTCCCTTTTCGTCCTTAGGACTTCGTATTTCGGAGTCATTCTTCCGGGCGTGGACCAGCCGGGCGCCAAGCGCGTGGCGGCTCGGATCGCCGAAGGTTTGCCCGATGCGGCCGGCGCCAGCGAGCGTTTTACTTTCAAGATCGAAACGATCAGCTATCCCGAACAAACTTCCAGCGCGCATGACCTCGAATTGGTGGTCAGCGGGTGGCTGCCGGAAGGCGACACCAAGCAACCCGCGGTTCCCGACGTACACCACTACGCGTAGTGATTCCCGCTTTCTCGTTAATTTAATTTCAAATTGTGAATTGTGCGTGGATCAGTTGCGTTTACGGGTAATCTTAGCGGGCCTCTTCCACTGCTCCCCAATCCAATCCCCAAAAATTTTCGCAGCCGACGAACTCCACTCCAATGCGAGTGTCGTCATATTCGTTGGGGCGTTGCCACGCGACGCGCGCGAGAGCCTGCTCGCCGGTGTCCGCGCGCATCACTTGAATGGTCTCGCCGGCCTTCGCGCCGTGCTTGCAGCGCACTAAAGCTCCATAGCGGCTGACCAGCACTGTTTCCGTGTCTTCTTCCCACGCTCCGCCCAGGCGTTCGGAACTGAGGCGCACGGGGATCGCCGCCGCTTTGCGCGGGCTGCGGCGCAGGTGGCGGCCAAGTTCGCTGGCGGAAAGAATGATGTGCAAGAGCTTGGCGCGATCGAGATTATCGAGGTCTTTGGCATTGTGTTCGATTTCGTCGGCCTGCCGCGTGCATTCTTTGATGAAACGGCGCACCGATTCGGTGTCCGCGGCGCTCAGTCCGGGCCCTTTGCGAACTTCTTCGTAGTGGTCGAGGCGCGAGTAGCAGTCCGAGATGAAGTGCCCCCGGCACAGCGCGCCGCCGTCGAGCCACGCAGCCACGGGCCGACCACACTCTGCAACGCCGCACTTTTCGAGCTTGATCATAATGATTGCTCACGCAAAACGCCGAAAGATTGAGTAGCTCAGGGAATCCATTCCGGGCGTTTGGCTTGGCGGCGCCTGGAATGACTTACGGAAACCTTCGCCTTATCTCCCCCATGTTATTCTCCCGGCACACAGAGCGGCTGCCGCAGAAACCGGAGTGGCACTGAAGAATTAATAGCGACTTGTGACGACCGGGCGCGCGCGGCGGACTTGCTCAACCTCGCACCCCTACTCTGGCGGCAAATTCGTTGTTCCGAGGACAGAGGAAGCGTACGATGCGCCTCAGTTCAGTTGATTTGAACGGAGGAAACTATGAACAGGATGTCTTGCATATCCGTCGTAGTTACGATGATCACTGCAACCACGATATCAATGGCACAACAACAACCGGCAGCAAAGACGGAAAAAAAAGCGCTGCCGCTTCAATTCACGCAGGCCCTGCCTCTGGCTGGCGTTCAGGGACGCTTCGACCACTTTAGTGCCGATCCCGAGAAAGCTCGAATATACCTTTCCGCGCTAGGCAACGACTCCGTGGAGGTGATCGACACCACGAGAGGTACGCGGATTCAGAGTGTCACCGGTCTAGGGATGCCGCAGGGAGTGGTCTACGCTCCGGAGGTTGAGAAATTGTTCGTTGGCAATCGGGTCGCCGGTCCCCATGACCCGGACCTGCCCGGTAAAGGAGTCGTGAAGGTCTTTGACGCATCTTCGGCTGAATTGAAGCTCGTTGACACCATCGAGTTTCACGCGGATTGTGACAATCTTCGCTACGATGCGACTGACAAGCGAGTTTATGTGGGCTTTGGCGACGGACCGACAGCAGGCATCGGCATGATTGACGCGATGACTGACAAACGCGTAGGCGAGTACACGCTTGGGGCGCACCCAGAATCGTTCCAGCTGGAGAGGTCGGGAACGAAGATTTTTGTGAACATTGCCGATGCAAATCAGGTTGGGGTAGTGGACCGCAAAACCGGAACGGTCACCAAATGGAAGTTGGCGGGACTTGCCGCCAACTTTCCTATGGCGCTAGATGAGGAGCATCAGCGCCTTCTGATCGGTGTTCGTACGCCGCCGCGACTGGTGGTCCTCGATACGAACTCTGGCAAGGTAGTTGCCAGCCTGCCCGCCGCGCCCGCTATGGACGACCTGTACTATGACGCCGATCTCAAACGTGTGTACGTCCCCGGGGAGGGTTCTATCAGTGTCTTTCAGCAAGACGATCCCGACCATTATCGCCTGATCGCGAATGTTCCAACCCCTCCCGGGGCGCATACCTCTGGCTTTTTCTCCCGTGTGGGAAAAAAGGCAAAAGTCGGTACGCTCGTTCTTGCTGTCCCCGCTCGTGGCGGAAAAGTGGCGGAAGTATGGTTTTATTCGCCGCGGGAATAGAGTGATTTTTCGCGGAAGAACGCTAGGAATCATCTCGTTATGACCGTAATCGTTCCCGGTGTGCGTGCGAATATCTTTCGGCTTGGAACGGCTCGCCGTGTGGACTGTATGCAACCGCGAAGGTTGGCGTCCTCCGGGACAGCCGATTAACTTCGCGCCGACGCCGTTCGGTTTTCTACGACCAAAACCCGGCCTGGAGGCATTGCCGCTCGCATCTTTCGTAGTTGGCGTCCGCGGGCACGTTTTCCCTGCCGGTAATTTCCTCCTGGAATGTCTGGAAATGGACGAGCTTTAGGCCGTCCGGCCGCGATACCCAAATGGGATTGCACTGCGCGTTTTCGTTGAGCAGGCAAAGCGTTCTTGCCGGCGAGAAATTATCCGTCACGGGCCCCTCCGATCCAATTCCAGGATGCCAGCGGGCGGCTCTGCCGTCAGTGACACAGGTCACCTACGGGTGTGCGCCGGGAGGGCCAACGAATTCGGCGTTCGCAGCGAGGCGTCACGGGCCGGGCTATTGCGGCATCCAGTTCGGGCCGATCATCTCGCGCAAGGCCTTCGCCGTGGCCCACGGAGCAGCATTCGTGAACCGCTTCACCCACTCCGGCCCCTCGCCGATTTTTACCCGGTCCGGCGTGAATTCCGGCGAAAGCGTGTTGGCCATCAGAGCGTAACTCGCACCGTCGCGCAGGCGCAGCGCCTTCCAGCAGCCTCCGGGCACGGCCACTACCGGACGTTGCCCCGCGGCGAGGTCCATTCCCAGCGTCACTTTTTCCGCGCGGCCGTCGGGATGAAAAATGAAATAGTCCACGGGTCCGCCCTCAATCAGGATGTGCGTGTCATCCGGCGCGAGCCAATGCAGATAGTTGATGGGCCGCTCGCGCGTGAGCATGTAGTAGTTCTGGCTCTGCACGGCCAGCGCGCGGCCGCCGAGCGTCACCTTTTGCGCTGAAACGCCGATGATCCCGAGATAGCCGGATTCCTTGGGCAGGACGGTGAGATGGAGTTTTTCGATCAGCTCGAGTGCTCGCGCGCCGGTGCCGGCCTGCGGCGCGGCGCGAAGGGCAACCACACTTGCGATGGCAATCACTACGGCGATAAGGGATTTCATGGCGGAAAGAATAGCAAAGTCTGTCGCGCCGAAAGGAATCTTCGTTGCCGATCCGGTGTACAATGGCCGGCGTCCCGGGATATCTGATTTCTAAACATAATTTGTGGCGGATTTTGAGTCCGTAATATCTGCGCTGGCCTGGCGCGCGGTAGTTTGGGAGCGGTGATAATTTGGGAGGACGGAAATATGAGAGATCATTCGGGAGCGACGATGAGTGACGAAAGGAATTCTGCCGGTGAGGGCCTGACCCGCCGCGAAGTGATGGCGCGCACCGCCTGGGCCGGCGCTGGCGTGGCGGCCGGAATGTTGGGAGCGGGCGGCATGGAAAAGTTAATGGGCGAAGTACAGCCGCGCGTCGACGAGTCGCAAGGCCGCATCTTTGGCGCGGCAGTGGCCAAGCTTCCGCCGATCGACGAACGCTACCCCATCGTGCCGACCTGGAAAACGGAACTGAAGCAGCTCGCACCCAATGTCTACGCCTATCAGCAGCAGGGCGGCACCGGACTCCTGAACGCGGGCATCTCCAACGCGGGACTATTCGTCGGCGAAGATTCGCTGATGGTTTTCGACTCCCTGGGATTTCCGCTGCAGAGCAAAGCGTTCATCGCCGCGTCCAAGCAGGTGGGCGGCGGCAAGCCCATCACCCACCTGATTGACAGCCACCACCACGGGGATCACGTGGCCGGCAACCAATTTTTTCTGCCCGCGCAGATTTCCAGCCATCCCTATTGCCGGCAGGAAGTATTGAAGGCGATCGCAGCGACGCCGTCATCCTGGCCGAAGCAAGAAGGCTTGGCCGACGGCACCGAGGTGCGCAAACTTACGCCGCCCACGGTAACGTTTGAAGACAACCTGGTCTATTACATCGGCGGCAATCGCGTGGAGTACCGCTTCGTGGGCCCGGCGCATACGTGGGGAGACCTCGTCGCGTTTCTGCCCGAGCACAAAATCCTTTTTGCCGCGGACCTGGCCTTCTTCTACCTCGTTCCCTACTGCCACAACGCGTACATCTCCAAATGGATGGAATCGATCGACAAAGTTTTGAAGATGGATGTGGACGTGATCGTTCCGGGACACGGGCCCGTCGGCGGAAAGAAAGAACTGGCCGAATCGGGAGAGTATTTCCGTTTCCTGAAGCCGGAAGTGAAAAAACGCTACGACGCGAAGATGACTCCCGGCGCAGCCGCCGCGGACATCAAAATGGGCAAGTACGACAACTGGATGGGCCCGGAGCGCTTGTTGATGAACACGGTGCGGCTGTACGCGGAATTCAAAGGCACGCTAACGCCGGACCTGGACATCGAAGGCACAAAACAAGCGATTCTCGAGTACAACTCGATCAAGGCCAAGTAGGACAGGCTTCAGCCTGTCTGGTTTAGAGTATCGGCCTCCGAGCATTTAAACCTGACAGGCTGAAGCCTGTCCTACAAGTGGGTCTCCAGCAATAGCGTTAATTCAGTTATAAATCCATTCAACTCCGCCAGCCGTTCCGGCGTTGCCTCGACTCGCTGCTTCTTCCACACAAACCACGTCTTGCCTTTCTCCGTAATTCGCACCGTGAGATTGCCGTCCAGCAAAATGCACGGTTCGCCGAACACGCGGAATCCGCCGTTGGGAATCGGATCGAGCAGCGCGGCGCAGTTTTCTTTCCGCACGCCGACCGCGTTGGCGTAGAGCGGGAACGCCACCAGGCTGAATTCTTTGGAGATCAGTCGCTGAAGAATGGCCATCTGCTGCGGGGTGAATTCGTTCATTGATGCAAGAGTTTAAATGGCGGTAGTGCGGGTGGAAACGTGTCTCGTCCTGTCATTCTGAGCGAAGCGAAGAATCTCTCTGGGTTTCTTTTCCGTGATAGCAAAATCGAAGAGGGATTCTTCGCTTCGCTCAGAATGACAGCGTTTTTTTTCGCAGCGCGCTCAGGCAACCGCCGGATTGGCCTTGCTGCTGCCGGACGAATTCTCGTCCTGCTCCAGCATCTCGATCAGGTTGCGCAGCGATGTGATCAACTCCGAGCGCGTCACGTTGCTCTTGCGGAACTGGATGCGCAGGCGAAACGCCTCGTTCTCTGGGCGGTAATTGAAGATGAACGGCTGCGGCCGCGGTCCGGCGCCCTGCTCTTCCTGGCGCTCGCGGCGGGCTTCGTCGCGGGTCAGTCCGGCCTGCGCGATGCGGTGAATGGCCTCCATCATCTTGCGCTCGTTGGGCTGCCGGGCGATCTGCAGCAGCAGCGATTTGGAAACGATTCCGGCGTCGATGCACATCTTTCGCAGCTCTTCGGGAATCACGCGCAGGGACATCGTTTCGGTCACCGACGAGCGCGCCTTGGCAATCTTCTTGGCGATGTCCTCGTGGGTGTATTCAAACTGCTCGGCAAGGCGCTGCAGCCCGTCGGCCTCTTCAAACGGCGTCAGGTCCTTGCGCTGCAGATTTTCGATCAACGCCAGTTCCAGCGTTTCGGCGTCATCGGCGATTTTCTCGATGCACGGCACTTCGCGCAAACCCGCGGCGCGCGAGGCGTGGTAGCGGCGCTCGCCGGAAATAATGTGGTAGGAATCGTCGCGCGGCATGAAGCGCACCAGCAGCGGCTCCAGCACGCCCTTCTCCTGGATCGATTCGGTCAGTTCGCGCAGGTCGCCCAGGAATTTTCGGGGCTGATCGGGGTTGGGCCTGATTTTATCGATCGGAACCATGCGGCCGATGGCCGCGCCGCTAAAGCTGGCGAGCTGTTCTACGTAGTGCGCGTCATGCCGCATCTTCAGCGTGACGGGCAATCCCATTCTCTTCGACACGTTGGATAACCTCCAGGGCGAGCTTGCCGTAATCCTTGGCGCCGGGCGATTTGGGCGCAAAGGTCATGATCGTTTCTTTATAGGCTGGGCTCTCCTCCAGGCGCACATTCTTGCCAATGCGCGTCTTGAACATCACGGAACCGAACACAGAACGGATTTGTTCGTGTGTGTCGCGGGAGATGTTGGTGCGCTTGTCAAACAGCGTGATGACCACGCCAAGCACCTTGAGATCGGGATTGGGGCGCGCGCGAATCCGCTCGTAGGTTTCGAGCAGATCGTCGGTCCCTTCGATGGCGAAGTAAGCGGCCTGAATCGGCACGAGCAGATGTGTCGAGGCCACCATCGCGTTCACCGTGAGAATGCCCAGCGCAGGGGGCGTATCAATAATGATGTAGTCGTAGTCTTTCAGCACCGGCGCCAGCGCGTCTTTCAATTTGAAGGGCGCATCGAACTGCCCGGAAAGCTGCTGCTCCAGCTTGGCGAGGGCCAGCCGCGAAGGCGCCACCGAGAGCATCGGATCCTTGGTCACCTTAATGACGGTGGCCATTTCCGCGCGGTGCTCGCCCAGCACGTCAAACATCGAGCTCTGCACGTCATTCAGATCGAAAAAGGTAATGGTGGAATTGCCCTGCGGGTCGAGGTCGATGAGAAGCGTTCGCTTCTTGCGTTGCGCAAGCGCGGCAGCAAGATTAATGGCTGTGGTGGTTTTCCCCACGCCGCCCTTCTGATTGGCAATGGTCAGGATGGCGGTCATAATCCGCCCCGGCGGCGACGGGGCATAAGAACCTCCCTGGGCGGCCACTTCCCTGCAGAAAAAATAAATGTGCGGGATTGCCCCCAGCTTTCGGCGTACGCCCAAATCTACTCGGCCCGTGTAAGTAGTGCAAGCGAAAAAGCGGATTCTGGCTGTGGACGAAGATTCGAGTGGCCCGCGACGGACCGAACAAGAGCGGGTGCCGCGCCCTTTATGATTTTCAAAGGGTGCGGGTTTATATCCCTGAAGGCCCGGGAGTGACGAGACCGGCGAAAACGAAGCCCGAAAATCCCCACCCTTGCGTAAGTCGCAAGAGTGGGATACCTGCGGTGCCGGCTCTTGGCATTCCGACCGGTGCCCGCCGTTCGACGTTGTTCTGCTACACTCGGCACACTTCTTGAGCGCGCGCGTGATAGTTCACGCGAGGCCCGGAATCGCCATGAGCGCGGAGAAAATCGATCTCTACAACACCTCGTACGGCAGCGCCGGGGCTGACGTCTATTCCGAAATTCGCCGAGAGACCTATGGCGAGGATCTCGGCCAGACCAGTTGGGCGACGCTGGAAGAGTTCGCGGAGATTCCCGGCCATCTGAATCTTACTGCTTCGAGCAACGCGCTGGACATTGGCTGCGGCGCAGGCGGTTGCGCGCTGCGGCTTGCCGCAAGCATCGATTGCCACGTGACCGGGATTGACGCGAACGCGCACGGCATCCGATCCGCCGAGCAGACGGCCCGCACGCAGCAACTTGCCGACCGGACGCGGTTTCTGGCGCTCGACGCCGGCTCCCCGCTTCCCTTCGCTGATGGGACGTTTGACGCCGCCTATTCCAACGACGCCTTTTGCCACATTCCGCATCGCCACAGATTGTTGATGGAATGCCGCCGCATATTAAAACCCGGCGGCCGACTGCTCTTCAGCGACGCGCTGGTGGTGAACGGCGCGGTCACGAACGAGGAACTGGCGGCGCGCAGCTCCATCGGCTACTACGTGTTTGTGCCGCGCGGCGAAAACGAGCGGCTCATCGCAGAGGCCGGCCTCAAACTGGTAGCAGCAAAGGACACCACGCCGCAGGCTGCGATTGTCGCGCAGCGCTGGCGTGACGCGCGCGCCAGCCGTCGAGACGCGCTGGTAAAAATCGAAGGCGAGAACAATTTCGAGGGCCTGCAAACATTCCTCCGTTGCGTTCAGACGCTCACCGCGGAAAACCGGCTGGCGCGTTTCCTCTACATCGCGGCAAAATAATGCCCGCGGCCAACTACGAATCGAACGGACGGATCCACTGAACCTACCGGACAACAACGCCGACTCGAACGCTCGCAACTCCCCCATGGCCATCCAAGCCGTCATTTTCGATATGGACGGGCTCATGCTGGACACCGAGCCGCTCTACCGGATCGCCTGGAAACGGGCTTCCGCGGAATGCGGCTTCCTGTTGACGGACGAAATCTACAAGAGCCTCGTCGGGCGCGGCAGAAAAGATGCCGAGAAAACTCTCGCGGAAACTTTTGGGCCAAAATTTCCGCCGGGAAAATTCAGAACCCTGGCGGCGCAGTACGAGGAACAGGAATTCGCCGGGCCGCCGATGCCCAAAAAGCCGGGTCTCGACGAACTGCTGCCGTTCCTCGATCGAACGAAAGTGACACTGGCCGTAGCCACTTCGACCGAACGTCGGCTGACGCTTCCCCGCCTGGCGCGAGCAGGTTTGCTGGCGCGGTTAGACGCGGTAGCCACGGGCGATGAAGTATCCCGCGGAAAGCCCTTCCCGGACCTGTTTCTTCTGGCGGCCAAGCGGCTGGATGTGGAACCTTCCTCTTGCCTCGTCCTGGAAGATTCCGAAGCCGGCGTGTTCGCCGCGCGCGCAGCCGGAATGCAGGTGTTTCAGGTCCCCGATCTGGTTGAGCCTTCAGATGAAGTCAGGCGGGCGGCAACGGGTGTCTTCCGTTCCCTCATCGACGTGACGGAGCAGCTCAAGACATTTGCACTCAGTCCGCCCGCGCGCAGATGCTACTCCCGCATGATCAAAACGAAGCGGCTCATCGCGCTTCCGCTTTCCATGTTGGATCGCGAAGAGGTGCGGCAGATGGATCGCGACCCGCAGATCATGGCCACGCTGGGCGGCGTGCGCTCGGAAGAAGAGTCGGAGCGCTGGCTGCGCGAAAATCTGGAGCACTGGGAGCGGCATGGATTTGGCATTTGGGTTTTCCGCCATGCAACGAACGGCGAGGTGGCCGGACGCGCCGGGCTGCGCCGCGTGGAGGTTGAAGGCGCCGCGGAGGTTGAGCTGGGCTACGTCGTGGCGTCCAAATTCTGGGGGCAAGGTTTGGCGACGGAAATGGGCAGCGCCATCCTCGAACGGGGATTTCCGCAGATTCGTATGGCAACTGCCCTGCCGATCGCCATGGACCGCATCGTTGCGTTGATCGAAACCAGCAACCAGCGGTCGCTGCGGGTCGCCGCGAAACTTGGATTTCACTTTGAACGAAACGCAATGTGGAAGGGTTTGCGCACAACGCTGCATCGACGCGTTTCGTAGCACAGCCACTCCTGGCTGTGTGGTTTTGTAGACCGCGGTTACGCGCATACCCGAATCACGATTGCAAAAACCACACAGCCGGGAGCGGCTGTGCTACAAGAGCACCGATGAGTGTCGTCGAACCATTGCCTCCCCTGCCGCCGCAACGCGGAGTTGCTGCAGTCGCCGCGAATGCGGACGTTGGCCGTTCCGCGCTGCGCAAGGCCGGCGTGCGGCTCATCTCGCTGATCGCCATCGCCTACGGCGTCGCTTACACGGATCGCGTGAACATCAGCTTCGCCGCGCTGCAGATGAATCGCGATCTGCACTTCAGCGCTTCGGCCTACGGGCTGGGCGCTGGATTGTTTTTCCTGAGCTACGCGGCGTGCGAAATTCCATCGAACCTGCTGCTGGTGCGTTTCGGGGCGCGGCGGTGGATCGCGCGCATCATGATCACCTGGGGTTTGCTGGCGATGGGCATGATGTTGGTGAAGACGCCAGTGCAGTTCTACACCGTGCGTTTTCTACTGGGCATGGCCGAGGCTGGCTTCTTCCCCGGAGTTGTGTTTTATCTCAGCCAGTGGTTTCCGGCGAACGTGCGCGCGCGAACGATCAGCCGGTTTTATGTGGCGCTGCCGCTCAGTTCGGTGTTCATGGGCGGGCTTGCTGGCGTGCTTCTAAATCTTCAGGGACGCCTGGGACTCGCCGGCTGGCAATGGCTGTTTCTTGCTGAGGGACTGCCGGCGGTGATCCTCAGCTTCGTTTTCTTTTTCTTTCTGCCAAACACGCCGGCCGACGCCAAGTGGCTCACCCCCGCGGAGCGCGACTGGCTGATCGAGCAACTGCGCGCCGACAATCAATCGATCAGTTCCGCAGGCCGCGCGGCGGCCGGCGAGCACCACGCGGCCAGCGCTCTGCGCGCCATCTTCAATCCGCGCGTGTGGCAGCTCGGGATTTTTCTGCTGTGCTTGTACATCGGGTTCTACGCGTTTTCATTTTCCGCGCCGGTCCTGATTCAGCAGTCCACCGGCCTCAGCAACACGAATGTCGGCTTCCTGATTGCCCTCATGGGGCTTCTAGGCGGTCTGGGACTGGTGCTCAACGGGCAGCACTCGGACCGCGCCGGCGAGCGCTTCCTGCATATCGCCGTGCCATCCCTGCTGATCGGCGTGGCATTCATCGTGGGAGGGCTCACCGTTGCGCCGGTCTTTGCGCTGCCGGCTTACGTGATTATTTTTGTCGGCTTCAACGCGACCGCCGGGCCGTCATGGGCCATCGCGTCCAGCTTTCTTACCGGAAAATCGTCAGCAGCGGGTATCGCCACGGCCAACACGATTGCGATCGTCGGGGGATTTCTGGGACCGTACTGGATGGGGCGGGCGAAAGATTTTACGGGAAACTATCAGACGGGCCTGCTGACGCTGGCGATCCCGGCGTTTGCCGGGACGGCCATAGCGCTGTTCATGCGCAAGGCTCGGTAGGACAGGCTTCAGCCTGTCAGATTTAGATTTGTGGCTGGCGGAGATCAAAACCAGACAGGCTGAAGCCTATCCTACATAAACCATTACATCTTGTAACGGCCGAGGTCTTCGTCAGAAAGGCCTTCCAGCCATTTGCGGAGCTCTTCGCTGGTGGATTTTTCGGAGATGGCGCTGGAAATTTTGGAGCTTTTCAGGACTTCGTCTTCCACGAAGATGGGGCAATCGACGCGCAGTGCCAGCGCCAGGGCGTCGCTCGGACGCGAATCGATGGAGAAAATATCGCCGTTGCGCTCCACCCAGATCAGCGCGTAAAAGGTGTCATCTTTCAGATCGTTGACCACCACTTTTTGCACGCGCACATCCAGGCCGAGGAAAACATTGCGCAGCAAATCATGCGTCATAGGGCGCGGGGTCTGAACTTTTTCGATTTCCAGGGCGATGGCGTTGGCTTCGTATATGCCCACCCAGATCGGCAGAACCGCGGTGCCCTGCGCATCCTTGAGCACCACGATCGGCATGTTGGTAACAGGGTCCATCATCAGTCCGCGGATTTTCATTTCGACTTCCATTGAACCCTCCCCGGACATCGAGTGCGGACCCCGAGTCCCATAGCCCCCGAACCATTCGCGGCGCCGGCGACGCACCGGCCGCCAACCTTCAGATCGCGTGCTCACCGACGAGACAGTTCGGGCTGGAGCTCGAAACTCGCACTGGGACATATTCTCCCAGAAGGTTCTCGCGCGGCGAAGTGAAATTTAAAATTCGGTTGCTGGAACAGCGACCCGACCACTGGCCCTCGCGCCGCGAAGCTCCGTCCACCAGTACTTCAAACGTCTGCCCGACCAGCGCTTCGTTGCGGGCTCGCTGAATTTCGCGCTGGCGATCCATGACGCGCGCGAGGCGCCGCCCTTTTTCTTCTTCGGGAATGGCGTCCGGCATATGCTGCGCCGAGGTATTCGGCCGCGGCGAATATTGAAAGGCGAAGACTCCGTCATATTGCGCGGCGTCCAGCAGCGAAAGAGTTTCCTCGACGTCCTCTTCGGTCTCGCCCGGGAAACCGACGATAATGTCGGACGTAACGCTGATCGGCCGGCGCGCCTCGCGGATCATGGCGATTTTCTCCAGGTACTCTTCGCGTGTGTAGGTACGCAACATCTCGCGCAGGATGCGCGTCGATCCCGATTGCACCGGCAGGTGGACGTGATCGCAAAGCTGCGGTACCGAATCAATGGCCTCGACGATGTCGCGCCCGAAGTCCCGCGGGTGCGACGTGGTGAAGCGCACGCGGCGGATCCCATGCACCGCGGCCACAGCCACCAGAAGTTCCGCGAAGGTCATCTTCTTGCTCGATGGGTCGGAGTAGGAATTCACGGTCTGGCCGAGGAGTTGCACTTCCGAATAGCCGGCGTCGGCCAGCCGTCGGACCTCCGCCAGCACCAACGCGCTGGCGCGGCTGCGCTCGGGCCCGCGCGTGAACGGCACGACGCAGTAGGAGCAGGCCTTGTCGCAGCCTTCGATGATGGTGAGGTAGGCGCGAAAGGGATTGTCACGGCGGGTAATTTCCGTTTCAAAGATGGCGTCCGTGTCTTTGTCCAGACCCATGACGCGGCGGTTGCCGGCTTCGAGCTCCGCCACCAGATCGGGCAGCTTGCTGTAACTGGCCGAGCCGCACACGAGGCGCACCCAGGGAGAGCGCTCAAAGATCTCTTCCCCTTCCTGCTGCGCGACGCATCCGAGTACGCCGATAATTTTTTCCTCACCCGCATATTTGCGGTAGGCGCCCAGGCGCGAGTAGATTTTCTGGGCGGCTTTTTCGCGAATGCTGCAGGTGTTATAGAGGACCAGTTTAGCCGCGTCGATCGTCTCCACCTGCTGGTACCCGCGTCCGAGGAGCACGCCGGCCACTTTCTCCGAATCGTGCACGTTCATCTGGCAGCCGAAGGTTTCCAGGTAGAAGGTTTTTCCGTCGCCGGAGAGATCAGCAGGCGCAGGCTCAGGGCGGGGTTGCGCTGCGCGCAAGCCGGTCAAAGCGTCAAGTTGGACGTCCACACGTTCATTCATGCGATTCGATCCCATCATACCACAGCGAATTTTGGGTTCCGTGGCACAGACTTCAGTCTGTGGGGTTCCATTCGCAAGCCAAGGCGTGTGGCTCAGCTGCTGCCTAGCAAAAGCTCGCAGACGGAAGTCTGTGCCACGAAATCCTGCGAAATACATCGTGTCACGATGTGTTACACTGGCGGAACATCAGGATAATTTTGTGCTTGTAAACGTTTGACCGCGTTTTTTGCGTGTGCTAGGTTGCCTTGAGGGGCCATTTATCGGCTTTCTGAGGGGGAGACCATTCCGTTATCCGCATTTTTGCTGTACGCCGGCCAACTGAACACGCTCATCGAGCAGACCGGCTGGGTCGCTCGAGTGGTACTGGGAATGCTTTTCTTGTTCTCACTTTTTTCCTGGGCGCTCATCTTCCAAAAATTACTGATGTTCGGCCGCATTAACCGCCAGACATCCCTGTTTCTCCGAATCTTCCGCGCCAATCGCACCCTGCCCGATCCGCGGCAAATGGGCGGCGGCGGTTCTCCGCTGGAAACCGAGTACGGCGCCGGCTTTCGTGAACTGGAAAGCCAGGTGCGCACCGGAAACCCGCCGGGCAAAGTGACTAGCCTGAATGCGGTGACAGTAAGTATGCAACTCGCCGCCGCGGACGAAGTCCGCAAAGCGGAAAAATACATGCCGTGGCTGGCCACGACCGGATCGGTCACGCCCTTCATTGGACTGTTCGGTACGGTGTGGGGCGTCATGGATGCGTTCACGGGACTTGGCACCGCCGGCGCCGCCAGCCTGCGCGCGGTGGCGCCCGGCATCGCCGAAGCGTTGATTACCACTGCCGCCGGGCTGTTCACCGCGGTACCCGCGGTGATCGCCTACAACCACTTTCTGCACGACATCCGGGAACTCAGCGCGCGAATGGACAGCTTCGCTCTGGAAGTGACCGCGGTCGTGGAGAAGCTCTATCCGGGCGGCCGCGGATGATTGCTTGAAGCATTAAACACGGAAGACGCAGTCAAAACCTGAGAGAGCAAACCCAGGCCGCCGTTCAATCATTGGTTCTGTGATCCGCTGGGTTCTAAAAGAAGACAACGAAGATGCCACAACTGGCTCGCCAAACCGGAACTTCCCTTTCGGAAATCAACATCGTTCCCTTCGTGGACGTGATGCTGGTGCTGCTGGTGATTTTCATGATCACCGCGCCGATCTTGCAATCGGGGATCGAGGTGGACGTCCCCAAGACTAAAACGGTGAAGGAGATTTCCGAGTCACGCGTGGTCGTTTCCATCGATCGCGCCCAGCGCATCTACATTGGCGATGACGCCGTCAATATTCACGAACTGGGCGACAAGGTGCACGCGCAGATGCATAACCCGCAGGGCGACGCCGTCTACCTGCGCTGCGACAAGACCGTGCCCTTCGGCGCTTTTGCCATGGTGGTCGACACCATGCGCCAATCCGGCATCCAAAATATCAGTGTGGTGACCGAACCGCTGGACGACACTCCGCACTGAGCGCTATGCAACAGCTTCCTCACCATCCCGGCGCCGTAGGACTGAAGAAGCCCCTTCTGTTTTCGGTCGTCTTTCACGGGCTGCTGTTCGGCGGCCTGACCTATTCCACGATCTATTCACACACCGGCGACATGTGGGGAAGTTCGGGAGGAGACGGCGCAGTCTCGGTTGGGTTGGTGGCGAAAGTTCCAGGCGTGATGCTTCCCCGTCCGGATGTGGTCACGCAAAGCCAGACGGTAGATACCAGCAAAGGCCTCTACAAGTCGGAGCCTCCGAAGCCACAGCCCAAGGAAATTCCGCCGGACGTCCAAAAGATTCCCGAATTTACCAAGGAAAAGGCTCCGCATTACATCACCAAGCCGTCAAAAGTGTTTGAGGACAAGACTCCGCCGCCGCCCAACGCGGTTCCCTATGGCCAGGGCGGCTCGCCGGCGCTGCCTTATTCATCGTTTGCAATGAACAACGGAGCGTCGACGGGCGGCATGGGTTTCAACGGGCCCGGCGGCGGCGATTTCTCCGGCAGGTTTCCTTCGTACGTGGATGCCGTGCGGAACCGCATCAGCAGCAATTGGCTGCAGTCCACCGTGGACCCGACGGTACGTTGGGCGCCGCGGGCGCAGTTCACATTTCAGGTCCTGCGGGATGGCACCGTAACCAACGTTCAAATGACGCAATCCAGCGGGAATCGTTCCGTCGACAATTCGGCCTTGCGCGCGATTCTGAGTTCCAGCCCCGTGTCGCCGCTCCCGTCGAATTATTCGGGCAATAGCGTTTCGGTCGAATTTTATTTCGACTTTCGCCGCTAGAAATCATGGAGACGGTTGAATGATCG
>DATGJQ010000019.1:0-46228 GCA_035295105.1 Candidatus Acidiferrales bacterium
CACGGGCGCGGCGCAGATGGACGGAGCGATTCTGGTGGTGGCGGCGACGGACGGACCGATGCCGCAGACGCGCGAGCACATTTTGCTGGCGCGGCAGGTGGGCGTGCCGTCGATCGTGGTGTTCATGAACAAGTGCGACGCAGTGGAGGATCCGGAACTGCTGGACCTTGTCGAACTCGAAGTGCGCGAACTGTTGAAGACCTACCAGTTTCCTGGGGATGAGATTCCGGTAGTTCGGGGATCGGCTCTCGGGGCATTGAACGGGGAAGAGAAGTGGGAAAAGCAGATTGACGCGCTGATGGATGCGGTGGACAAGTACATCCCGCAGCCGGTGCGCGATGTGGACAAGCCGTTCGCCATGCCGATCGAGGATATTTTCTCGATCTCGGGACGCGGCACGGTGGTGACGGGGCGCGTGGAGCGCGGCAAGGTGAAGGTGGGCGAGGAAGTGGAAATTGTGGGCTTCCGTCCGACGATGAAGCGGGTGGTGACGGGGATTGAAATGTTCAGGAAGCTCTTGGATGAGGGCATGGCGGGAGACAACGTGGGGCTCCTGCTGCGCGGGACGGAAAAAGAAGAAGTGGAGCGCGGTCAGGTGCTGGCCAAGCCGGCATCGATCACGCCGCACACCAAGTTCAAGGCGGAAGCGTACGTGTTGACGAAGGAAGAAGGCGGGCGGCACACGCCGTTCTTCACGGGATACCGTCCGCAGTTTTATTTCCGCACGACGGACGTAACGGGAGATGTAAAGCTGCCGACGGGCGTGGAAATGGTGATGCCGGGGGACAACGTCAGTGCGGAAATCAGCCTGATCACGCCGGTAGCCCTGGAAAAGGGATTGCGCTTTGCGATTCGCGAAGGCGGGCACACCGTCGGCGCGGGCGCGGTCACGGAGATTATCGAGTAGTTCCGAAATTCGTCCCGAGGGAATCTGATGCGCGAAATCATTACTTTGCAGTGCAACGATTGCAAAAACCGGAATTACACCACCACCAAGAATCGGAAGAAGCATTCCGACCGGATGGAAACGAAGAAATTTTGCAAGGCGTGCCGCAAGCACACCGGCCACAAGGAAGTGAAGTAAGTCGAATTTGTTAGGGGAGTAGGTTCAACGGCTTGCCCTGAGGCCCGGCTATGAGGGCCGAAGGGTAGACTAGCGGCGGGGGCGGAATGGCGAGTGAGCCCTGGTTTTGTTACATGCTACGGTGCAGCGACGGTCATTTATATGTAGGAATGTCAAACGACGTTCCGGCTCGGGTGCAGTAAGAGAGAAATTGAGTTGAAGGGCTGGCGGCGGGAAAAGAAACTGAACTTGGTTGCCAGTCTTGAGAAGTACGAAGGGCAAGCCCAAAGGCAAGTGAACGGGGCGAACCCTTCGCGGGAGCTGATCGCTCCCGCTCAGGGTAAAGGGGAGTAGGTTCAACGGTAGACCATCGGTCTCCAAAACCGAGAGTGGGGGTTCGAATCCCTCCTCCCCTGCCAGTTTGGCAGGCGACGGCGGAAGACGCGGGCAGCGGGAAGTCGCAAGGCGGTAGACGCAGCAAGCGGGTTGAGGGCGGAGAGAGCGGCGAACGATGGCGACGCAGGTGGGAAAATTGAAGACCGATGATACAGAGGGGCGCGGCTCACCACTAGAAATGCTGGGCTTCTTTGGACGCCTGGCGGAGCATCCGCAGCGGTGGCGCGGGTTTCTGCACGAGGTGCGCGTCGAGATGCGCCAGGTGACCTGGCCGACGCGCCGCGAGGTTTTGATTACCACCTGGGTGGTGATTGTCACGGTCGCGTTTTTCGGCGTCTTTTTTTTCGGAGTGGATAGCGCCGCGAGCTGGCTGGTGCAGCGGGTCATTAAATTTTTTGGCCACTGATTTTGGGGGGCCACCGAGGTACGAGTTTGGATATGGAAAAGCAGTGGTACATCATCCACACCTATTCGGGATTTGAGAAGAAGGTGAAGGAAAGCCTGGAAAGCCGCGTGGCCGCGTTCGGGCTGCAGGACAAAATCGGGCGGATGATGATTCCGACCGAGGACGTGCTGGAAGTGCGCGGCGGCAAGAAAGTGGTTTCCTCGCGCATGCTGTATCCGGGCTACGTTCTGGTCGAGATGGACATGGACGACTACACCTGGCACGTGGTGCGCAACACGCCGCGCGTCACCGGCTTTGTCGGATCGGGCGAGACGCCCACGCCGCTTTCCGAAGCGGAGGTGGAAAATATTCTGCACCGCGTGACCACCTCCGCGGACCGGCCCAAGCCCAAGCTGGTGTTCGAGCGCAACGAGCAGGTGCGCATCATCGAGGGTCCCTTCGCCAATTTTACCGGCGTGGTGGACGACGTGAATGCGGACCGCAACACGCTGAAAGTTTCGGTCACGATCTTCGGGCGCTCGACGCCCGTGGAACTGGACTTCGTGCAAGTGGAGAAGATGGCCTAAGGAAGTTGGCTTGATCGTGCCGCGGCCGGACGCTTCAGCGGCTAAGCCGGTGTTAGGCAGGCGGTTACGGCCGGGCTGAAGCCCGGCCCTCCAAGGCCGGCAGAGCAGAGCGACACAAAGCGAAGCGGAACGGAACGAAGCGAACGGGAAAGACTCGAAGCGCTGCAAGGCATTCGCGAATTGGCAGGACAGGGGAACTGGGATGGCCAAGAAAGTTCAAGCAACCGTAAAACTGCAATTGCCGGCCGGCAAAGCCACGCCGGCGCCGCCCGTCGGAACCGCTCTCGGTCCGCAGGGCGTGAACATCATGGATTTCGTGAAGCAATTCAACGCCAAGACTGCCAAAGAACCCGATGGCATGATCATTCCGGCGCTGGTCACGATCTACAGCGACCGCTCGTTCACCTTCATCACCAAGACGCCTCCGGCTTCCGAGCTCTTGAAGCGCGCTGCGGGAATCGTCAAGGGATCGGCCGAACCGAATCGCAACAAGGTCGGCAAGGTGACGCGCAAGCAGGTTGAGGAGATCGCCAAGACCAAGTTGCCGGACTTGAATACCACTAGTCTGGACTCCGCGGTGCGCACCGTGATGGGTACGGCGCGCAACATGGGTCTGGAAGTGGAAGGGTAATCCCTTGGAGGGAGCTAAGCGCTCCTGCTCAGGGTAAAGGATAAGACGTGGCCAAGAAACCGGGAAAAAATATTACCAAGGCGCGCGCGACGATCGAAGCGCGTCCTTACAAGTTGACGGAAGCCGCCGAGGCGATCAAGAAAGCCCACTTCGTCAAATTTGACGAGACCGTGGAGCTGGTTGCCAATCTCGGCGTTGATCCCAAGCAGTCGGACCAGATGGTCCGCGGCACCGTCGTTCTGCCGCACGGCCTGGGAAAATCCAAGCGCGTGCTGGTGATTGCCACCGGCGAAAAAGTTCGCGAGGCGCAGGATGCCGGAGCGGATTTCGTGGGCGGCGAAGACATGGTGCAGAAGATTCAGGAAGGCTGGACCGACTTCGATGCGGTGATCGCCACGCCGGACATGATGCGTTCCGCCGGGCGCCTGGGAAAAGTTCTCGGCCCGCGCGGCATGATGCCCAATCCGAAGACCGGCACGGTCACGTTTGAAGTGGCCAACGCCGTCAAGGAAATCAAGGCCGGAAAAGTGGAGTTTCGCGTGGACAAGCAGGGCATCATCCACTCGCCGATCGGCAAGATCAGTTTCGATGCCGGCAAACTCGCGGAAAACGCGCACGCACTGATCGGGGCCATTCTGAAAGCCAAGCCGGCAGCGGCCAAGGGAAAGTTCGTCAAGAAAGTGACGCTGACGTCCACCATGGGCCCGGGCGTCACGATCGACGAGGCCGAAGTCGAATCCGCGGTAGCTGCGGCGGCCTAACGGACGCGGAAGTTCGCGGCGCATCTTGACCAAATTGAGATTGAGAATTCGGAGCGGGAAATGAAAAAGCGCAGTGAAAAACAGGAAGACCTGGACAAACTGAAAAACAAGCTGGCCACCGTTTCGACGGTGATCCTCTCCACCTTTCAAGGCATCACGGTGGAAGACGACAACAAGCTTCGCCGCGCTGTCCAGCAGGCCGGCGGGCACTACCAGGTGGTAAAAAACACGCTGGCCGAGCGCGCCGCAAGCGGCACGCCCATCGAGCCGCTGCTGAAGGATCTGAAGGGAACCAATTCCATCGCTTACACGGCCACCGACCCGGTCTCGCTGGCCAAGGCGCTCACCAAAATCGCCAAGGACGTTCCGGCCTACCAGTTCCGCGCCGGAATCGTCGAGGGGCGCGTTCTATCCATCGCCGAAATCCAGCAGCTTTCCTCGCTGCCGTCGAAGGAAGAACTCATCAGCAAGATCATGTTCCTGGTCAACGCGCCGGCGCAGCGCATCGCCACGGCGATGGCGGCGGTCACGCGCAACCTGGCCGTCACGGTCAGCGAAGCGGTGAAGGCCAACAAATTTGGACCGGGCGGCGAAAGAGCCCCGGTCGAAACGGCTCAATAAATAGAAAAGAATCTCAACTGCATCTAATTTAGAGAGGACACGAGAAATGGCAAACAAGGTGGAAGCAATTCTGGAAGAAATCAAGGGCCTGACGCTGCTCGAGGCGGCCGACCTGGTCAAGAAGATGGAAGAGGCCTTCGGCGTATCCGCGGCGGCAGCGGCTCCCGTGATGGTAGCGGGCGGCGCGGCGGCGGGCGGTGCGGCTCCGGCGGAAGAGAAGACCGAATTCTCGGTCGTGCTCACGGATGTGGGCGCGAACAAGATCAACGTCATCAAGGCCGTGCGCGAAGTCACCAGCCTGGGCCTGAAAGAAGCCAAGGACCTAGTCGATGGCGCGCCCAAACCCATCAAGGAAGGCGTGAATAAGGACGAGGCGGCCACCATCAAGAAGAAGTTCGAGGAAGTCGGCGCCAAAGTCGAAGTCAAGTAACGGCATCGTAGTAACCCAGCAATTCCGGCGCGAGGCGATATCGTCCGTGCGCAGTGTTTAAACGACGATATCTGCCGCGCCCTGAGGGGTTTGCTTACGCCAGTTCCTAAAAGTGATTTGTTAACCTTGACTCGGTCCCGCCGGGACCCGGGGCGGCAGTGTCTATCATGCCGCCTGTCGGCGTTTCGGCCCAACCCTGCGCAGTTTATGAGGTCATAGCATGTCCAATGGAAATGGAAATCATCATATGCGGGAACGCGAGCGGCTGGATTTCTCCAAAATCCGCAGCTCCATCCAGATCCCGAACCTGATTGAGGTTCAGAAGAATTCCTATCAGCGATTTTTGCAGATGGACCTTCTACCGTCCGAGCGCGAAGACGGCGGCCTGCAGTCGGTATTCACCTCGGTGTTTCCGATTCAGGATTTCCGCGGCCTGTCGCAGCTGGATTTCGTCGATTACTCGATCGGCAACTGGGAATGCAAGTGCGGCAACCTGAAGGGGCTGCACCATCTGCGCGCCACCTGCCGCAATTGCGGCGCGTCGGTGGTCACCGATCCTTATAAAACGGGCGACGTGCTGTGCACCAAGTGCGGCACGTTCAACAAAAACACTCCGACGTTCTGCGAAAAGTGCGGCGACCCTGTAGGCATGCAGCTGAAGTATGACGTGAACGAGTGCCAGGAGCGCGGCATGACCTACGCCGCTCCCCTGAAAGTCACCATCCGTCTGACCATCTACGACAAGGATCCCGACACCGGCGCGAAAAATATCCGCGACATCAAGGAGCAGGAAGTTTTCTTCGGCGACATCCCGCTGATGACCGATAACGGCACCTTTGTCATCAACGGCACCGAGCGCGTGATTGTCAGCCAGTTGCACCGTTCGCCCGGGGTGTTCTACGAATCGGCTAACAACCGCAGCTATTTCCTCGGGAAGATCATTCCTTATCGCGGCTCGTGGGTGGAATTCGAGTACGACACCAAAAACATCCTCTACGTGCGCATCGACCGCAAGCGCAAGTTCCTCGGCTCGATCTTCCTGCGCGCCCTGGGCATGAAGTCCAATGAGGAAATCCTGCGCACCTTCTACCAGGTGGAGCGCATCACCCTGCGCGACGGCGACCTGCACTGGAACGTGTCCGAAGGGCTTATCGATCGAAAACTGTCGCACGAAATCAAGAATCCCAAGAATGACGAAGTGCTGGTCGGCTCGCACAAGCGCATCACCGAAGCCCTGTACAAGGAACTGGTGAAGGCGAAGGTTCCCGCGGCGCACGTGACGGTTGCTGACCTCGAAGGCGCCTATTCCGTCGCCGACCTGGTGAACCGCCAGACCGGAGAAGTGCTGCTCGAAGCCAACAAGCCGCTGACGGCCGAAATCTGGACTTCGCTGGCCGAAGCGGGCATCACCAGCGTCGACATTTTCTTCCCCGATCGCGATGACGTCGGCGTGGTTCTTTCCCGCACCCTGGATAAGGACGCCATCAAGTCGCCGCGCGAAGCGCTGATCGAAATCTACCGCAAGCTGCGCCCGGGCGATCCTCCGACGCTCGAAACGGCCACCGCTCTCTTCAACGGCATGTTCTTCGATCCGCGCAAATACGATTTCAGCCGCGTGGGCCGCTTGAAATTCAACATCAAGTTTGGCCTGGAAACGCCGCTCAACACGCGCACGCTCGATGCCGCCGATTTCGTCGCCGCCATCCGCTACCTGATGAAGCTGCGCAAGAACATCGGCACGCTGGACGACATCGATCACCTGGGCAACCGCCGCGTCCGCGCGGTCGGCGAACTCCTTGAAAACCAGTTCCGCATCGGCCTGGTGCGCATGGAGCGCGCCATCAAGGAAAAGATGTCGGTGTACCAGGAAATGTCCACCGCCATGCCGCATGATCTCGTGAACGCCAAGCCGGTCATGGCCGCGATCCGCGAGTTCTTCGGCAGTTCGCAGCTTTCACAGTTCATGGACCAGACCAACCCGCTGTCCGAAATTACCCACAAGCGCCGCCTTTCGGCTCTCGGGCCCGGAGGCCTCTCGCGCGAGCGCGCCGGATTCGAGGTGCGCGACGTGCACCCGACGCACTACGGACGCATTTGCCCGATTGAAACGCCGGAAGGTCCGAACATCGGCCTGATCAGCTCGCTTTCCTGCTACGCGCGGATCAACGAATTCGGATTCATCGAGTCGCCCTACCGCAAGGTCAAGGGCGGCCGGGTGATCGACTACGTGCAGATCGTCAACGCCGGAGAAAGCGAATTCAAGGCCGGCGAAATCATCGAGCGCGACAAAGTGGAAGCGGTGAACGAGGAGCTGAAGCGGCGCAAGGTCACCAACGAGGCCTACTGCTTCTACCTCTCGGCTTGGGAAGAAGACCGCTACGTCGTCGCCCAGGCCAACGTGCCGCTCGATGAGCGCGGAAAAATCACCACCGAACTCGTCAACTGCCGGCAGGCCGGAAACTTCGTGCTGAAGTCGCGCGATGAAGTCGACTACATCGACGTTTCGCCGAAGCAGCTGGTCTCCGTCGCCGCGTCGCTCATTCCGTTCCTTGAGAATGACGACGCCAACCGCGCCTTGATGGGATCGAACATGCAGCGCCAGGCCGTGCCGCTGATTCGCGGAGAAGCGCCGCTGGTCGGCACCGGAATGGAACGCGTCACCGCCCGCGATTCGGGCGCGGTGGTCATCTGCCGCCGCGACGGCGTGGTCGACCAAGTCGATTCCGAGCGCATCATCGTGCGCGTCGAGTCTGACCACTCGGGCGTTCTGTCCCGCGAAGTCGGCGCGGACATCTACCAGCTCATCAAGTTCAAGCGCTCCAACCAGAACACCTGCATCAACCAGAAGCCGCTCGTTCGCGTGGGCGACCGCGTGAAGCAGGGGCAGGTCCTCGCCGACGGCCCGTGCACCGATCGCGGCGAACTCGCTCTCGGCCGCAACGTGCTGGTGGCCTTCGTGCCCTGGCGCGGCTACAACTTTGAAGACGCCATCCTGGTCAGCGAAAAGCTGGTCAAGGACGACTACTACACTTCGATTCACATCGAGGAATACGAAATCGAGGCCCGCGACACCAAGCTCGGCCCCGAAGAAATTACCCGCGATATTCCCAACATCAGCGAAATGTTCCTGCGCAACCTCGACGAAAGCGGAGTGATTCGCATCGGCGCCACCGTCCGCCCCGGAGACATCCTGGTCGGCAAGGTCACACCCAAGGGCGAAACCACGCTGACTCCGGAAGAGAAACTGCTGCGCGCGATCTTCGGTGAAAAGGCCGGCGACGTGCGCGACGCCTCGCTCTACTGCCCGCCGGGCATCGAGGGCACGGTGGTCGACGTGAAAATCTTCTGCCGCAAGGGCGCGGAGAAGGACGAACGCCACAAGGCCATCGAAGCCGCGCAGGTTTTCAAGCTCGAAAAGAACCTGTCGGACGAAATCCGCATTCTCACCGACGAGCGTCTGAAGCGCCTCGCCGTCCTGCTCGAAGGCAAAGCACTAACCGCCGACCTGCACGACGAGAAGACCAACAAGCGCCTGATCACCAAGGGCACCGAGCTGACGCGTGACATCATCGAGAAAATCGCCACGCGCAACCTGAAGCGCCTGCGCCTGGCCGATAAGGATCCCCTGCTCATCGAGAAAATCGATGAGATCGAGGAGATGACTTCGCGCCAGATCGACGTGCTGCGCAAGATCACAGAAGAGCGTAAAGAAAAGCTGCGCAAGGGCGACGAACTTCCCCCGGGCGTGATCAAGCTGGTGAAGTGCTACATCGCCATGAAGCGCAAACTCTCGGTCGGCGACAAAATGGCCGGCCGCCACGGGAACAAGGGCGTCATCGCGCGCATCGTTCCGGAAGAAGACATGCCGTATCTGCCGGACGGCACCCCGGTGGAAATCGTCCTAAACCCGCTGGGCGTTCCGTCGCGTATGAACGTCGGGCAGATTCTCGAAACGCACCTTGGCTGGGCTTCCAAAGAACTCGGCCGAAGCGTGGCGCGCCTGCTTGACCAGCACAAGCGCTCCGAGGCCCTGCGCCGCTGGTTCCGCGAAGTGTTTACGGACACCGCCATTTGGAAGACTCTGACGGATCTGGACGACGACACGCTGCTGGAATATGCCGACAGCTTCCGCGAAGGGATTCCCATGGCCACGCCGGTATTCGACGGCGCGCGCGAAGCGGAAATCCGCCACCTGCTGGAAGTGGCGGGCCTGCCCAACGCCGGAAAAATCACGCTGTGGGACGGCATGACCGGAGAAGAATTCGGCCAGGCTGTGACCGTCGGCTACATCTACATGCTCAAGCTGTCGCATCTCGTCGACGACAAAATTCACGCGCGGTCCATCGGGCCGTACTCGCTCATCACCCAACAGCCGCTCGGCGGCAAGGCGCAGTTCGGCGGCCAACGCTTCGGAGAAATGGAAGTGTGGGCCCTCGAAGCCTACGGCGCAGCGCACATCCTGCAGGAATTGCTCACTGCGAAATCGGACGACGTCTATGGCCGCGCAAAGATTTACGAGGCCATCGTCAAAGGCGAACCGGGAATCGAGCCGGGCGTCCCCGAATCGTTCAACGTCCTAGTGCGCGAGCTGCAGTCGCTCTGCCTCGACGTCGAATTGATGAAGCGCCAGAAGGCGCCGGAAAAACAGGCCGCGGACTAGTTCGCGGCCATGTAGCGCCCACCTTCAGGTGGGCATTGTGCGGCGCCGCACCAATGCCCGCCTGAAGGCGGGCGCTACACGAAGCACAGTCGCTGCGGCCCTAATCCGGAAGTCCCGGAGGGACGGCAGATCGTAGCCCACCGCGGAAGCGGTGGGAACGCGGCGGAAAAATCGCCAGCCCCGCAGGGGCGGCACAAAGATCGCGGCAGTCGAAATAAAGATTGCGGCAGGCAGCACCGGTTCTCAGGTTCTTTTCTTACTCCCGGCACCCCGGGAGCGCTTCGGTGAAAGCCGAGGCAGGAGGGACATACCTTGTATCGAAGCAGCCCTTATGATCGCGCCAGTTTAATTGCAGATTTCGATTCCATCCGGATCAGCCTGGCCAGTCCGGAAAAAATCCGTTCCTGGTCGCACGGCGAAGTCACCAAGCCGGAGACCATCAACTACCGCACCTTCAAGCCGGAACGCGACGGCCTGTTCTGCGCCAAAATTTTCGGCCCGGTCACCGACTGGGAATGCCTCTGCGGCAAGTACAAGCGCATGAAGCACCGCGGCGTGATCTGCGACAAGTGCGGCGTGGAAGTCACGCTCAGCAAAGTACGCCGCGAACGCCTCGGCCACATCGAGCTGGCCTCGCCCTGCTCGCACGTGTGGTTCTTCAAGGGCCTGCCGAGCCGTATCGGCTACCTGCTGGACATTTCCATGCGCGACCTCGAGCGCATTCTTTACTTTGAAGGCTACGTGGTCATCGACCCGCTCGAAGTTCCCGGCATCAAGGAACGCGAGATGCTGCCCGAGGAAAAATACCGGGAACTGCAGAAGGATTTTCCGGGACAGTTCCGCGCGCAGATGGGCGCCGAAGCGATCAAGGAACTTCTGAAGCGCGTCGACGTCGAAAAACTTTCCGAAGAGCTGCGCGAAAAGATGAAGGTCGATCCCAGCCTTCAGAAGCGCATCAAGTACGCCAAGCGCCTGAAAGTGGTCGAATCGTTCCGCAAGAGCGGCAACCGCCCGGAGTGGATGATTCTGGACGTGCTTCCGGTTCTTCCGCCGGAGCTGCGTCCCCTGGTGCCCCTGGACGGCGGCCGTTTCGCGACGTCCGACTTGAACGATCTGTACCGCCGCGTGATCAACCGCAACAACCGCTTGAAGAAGCTGATGGAACTGCACGCGCCGGACGTCATCGTTCGCAACGAAAAGCGCATGCTGCAGGAAGCGGTGGACGCCCTGTTCGACAACGGGCGCCGCGGCCGCGTCTTGCGTGGCACCAACAACCGCCCGCTGAAATCTCTGTCTGACACTTTGAAAGGCAAGCAGGGCCGCTTCCGCCAGAACCTGCTCGGCAAGCGCGTCGACTACTCCGGCCGCTCCGTGATCGTCGTCGGTCCTGAACTGAAACTGCACCAGTGCGGCTTGCCCAAGAAAATGGCGTTGGAACTTTTTAAGCCGTTCATCTATCACCGCCTCGAAGCGCAGGGCCACTGCACCACCATCAAGCAGGCCAAGGAAATGGTGGAGCAGCAGGAATCGGTGGTGTGGGACATTCTCGAGGAAGTGATTCGCGAGCACCCGGTGCTGCTGAACCGCGCTCCCACGCTGCACCGCCTGGGCATTCAGGCTTTCGAACCGACGCTGGTCGAAGGCAAGGCCATTCGAATTCACCCGCTGGTCTGCACTGCGTTCAACGCGGATTTTGACGGCGACCAGATGGCCGTGCACATTCCGCTGTCGCCTGAAGCGCAGGTGGAAGCCTCGGTCCTGATGCTTTCGGCCAACAACATTCTGTCTCCGGCCAACGGTTTGCCGCTGGCGGTTCCGACGCAGGACATGGTTCTCGGTATCTACTACCTCACCAAGTCCAAGCCCGGCGCCAAGGGTGAAGGCCGCGCGTTCGGCAGCACCGAGGAAGTCGTTCTCGCCCTGGAATCCGGCGAAGTCGAGCTGCTCACCCCGATCCGCATGCGCTACGAAGGCGAAATGATCGATCTCGCGGCCGCGTATGACGATCAGGACGTGCCGCATGCCGAGTCGGTCACATTAAAACGCCAGTTCATCAACACCACGGTCGGCCGCGTGATCTTCAACGATCACCTGCCCAAGGAAATGCCGTTCATCAACGGTTTGATCAAGAAGAAGGGCGTGCAGCAGCTCTGCTACTTCTGCTACCTGCGCTATGGATTGAAGCGCACCGTGCAGATGCTCGACGAGCTGAAGGAATTGGGCTTCCAGTACGCCACCAAGTCCGGCATCTCCATCGGCATCGATGACATGCTGATCCCCGGCGACAAGTTCACGCTGGTGGACAACACCGAAAAGGAAGTCGTCAAGGTGCAACAGCAATACCTCGACGGCGCCATCACCAACGGCGAACGCTACAACAAAGTCGTGGCCATCTGGAGCGACATCACCGAAAAAGTCGCCGAGCAGATGTTTAAAGCGATGGAGCGCCAGGACAAGGAAGGCGTCATCAACCCGATTTACGTCATGGCCGATTCCGGCGCCCGCGGATCGAAACAGCAAATCCGCCAGCTTTCCGGAATGCGCGGCCTGATGGCCAAGCCCTCGGGCGAAGTCATCGAGACGCCCATCACTTCCAACTTCCGCGAAGGCCTCACCGTGCTGCAGTACTTCATCTCCACGCACGGCGCGCGCAAAGGTCTCGCCGACACCGCGCTGAAGACCGCCGATTCCGGCTACCTCACGCGGCGACTCGTGGACGTGGCGCAGGATGTGATCATCAGCGAAATCGATTGCGGCACCGCCGACGGAATTTTCGTCGAACCGATTACCGAAGCGGGCGTCGAAGTCGAACCGCTGCGCGACCGCATCGTGGGCCGCGTTTCACTCGACAAGATCAAGGACTACGAAGGCAACGTGATCGTCGATGTGAACCAGGAAATCAACGAAGAGCTGGCCAGCGCCGTGCAGGCTGCCGGCATTGAGCGCGTCAACATCCGCTCCGTGCTGACCTGCGAATCCAAGCGCGGTGCGTGCGCCCGCTGCTACGGCCGCAACCTGGCCACCGGCCGCTTTGTCGAGCTCGGCGAAGCCGTCGGCGTGATCGCCGCGCAGTCCATCGGCGAGCCGGGCACGCAGCTCACCATGCGCACGTTCCACATCGGCGGAACGGCCACTCGAATCACCGAGCAGTCCAAGCTCGAAACGCGCAACAGCGGCATCGTGCGCTTCATTGACATGAACGTGGTGCGCGGCCGCGGCGAGCACCTGATCGCCATGAACCGTAACGGCCTGATCGCCATCGTCGACGAAAAGGGCCGCGAAAAGGAACGCTACCACGTGGTTTACGGCGCGCGCCTGCGTGTCGAGGAAAATCAGCCGGTCAAGCTCGGCGAACTGCTGGCCGAATGGGATCCGTACACGTTCTCGATTCTCACGGAAGCGGGCGGCACGATCCAGTTCAAGGACCTGCAGCCGGGGATCACCATCGAAGAGCAGGTCGACGAAGTTACCGGCCTCTCGCAGTTGGTGGTCACGCTGCCGCCGGGCGATGAAAAGCACGCGCCCACGATTCAGGTGCGTGACTCCGCCGGCCGCGTCCGCAAAAAGTACCTCATGCCTTCGCGCGCCCACTTGATGGTCGCCGACGGAGATGAAGTGCAGCCGGGTGACGTGCTGGCCAAAATCCCGCGCGAAACCACCAAGACCAAAGACATCACCGGAGGACTTCCGCGCGTCGTGGAACTCTTCGAGACCCGCAAGCCGCGCGATCCGGCCGTCATCAGCGAAATCGACGGCGTCGTGAAATACGGCGAAATCAGCAAGGGCCTGCGCAAGATCTACGTCGAGTCCGAAGACGGCAAGACGCAGAAGGAATACTCCATCATCCGCGGCGTGCACATCAACGTGCAGGAAGGCGAGCACGTCAAGGCGGGCGAACCGCTGATTGACGGCCCGCTCAACCCGCACGACTTGCTGGCCGTGCTCGGCGAAAAATATACGCAGGCCTACCTCGTGAACGCGATTCAAGAGGTCTACCGCCTGCAGGGCGTCAACATCAACGACAAGCACATCGAGACCATCGTCCGCCAGATGATGCGCTGGGTTAAGGTCGAAGACGTAGGCGACACCGCGTTCCTCCTCGACGAGCAGGTGGACAAGTTCCGCTTCCGCGAGGAAAACGACCGCATCATCAGCGAAGGCGGCCGCCCGGCAACGGGACGCCCGCTCTTGCTCGGAATCACCAAGGCGTCTTTGTCCACCGATTCGTTCATCAGCGCCGCCAGCTTCCAGGAGACCACGCGCGTCCTCACCGAAGCCGCGGTCGCCGGAAAAGTCGACTACCTGCGCGGCCTGAAGGAAAACGTAATCATGGGCCGCCTCATCCCGGCCGGCACCGGCCTGGAGCGTTACCGCAACATTCAGCTCCTGACCGAAATGCCGCCGCCACCTCCGCCCGAGGAGATCATGCCTCCCGCGGAACTCTCGGCGGAAGAAGCCGCGGCGCTGGACTTCCTGCGCAAGGATGCGGATGCGCTGGCGGAGGGCGGTTCGGACTAACGGGAAGTTTACAAACGAAAATAAAAATGGGCGGCCCGAGGGTTTGGGCCGCCCGTTTTATTATGTGGGTTCGGAAGTCGCCCGCCGGTTGCGGTACCTGGGCTGCGACACACAAAAATCGTCGGGACGCACAGGAGTGTATGCAGGGACAGAAATACCGGGAAAGTGCCGCCCCTTTGGGGCTGATGCGCTTTTGGTTCTTTGGTCCCACCCCTTCCGGGGTGGGCTACGTTGTATCGTCCCTTCGGGACTAAAGAGTTTGGTTGCGCTTGGGACCTCGTTCGGTCATTCCTTTTGCATCCTTTCTTGGCTAGGGGATTCTGGAAGCTGTGTGTGATTTCGTTTGAGTCAAAATGAGGTTCGACGTCGGGCAGCCGTATAAGACAATGGTTTTGATGTTGGGAAGCAAGGCCTTCTTGTTGGAAATGGCGTCAGTCCCGGAGGGACGGCAGTTCGTAGCCCACCACGGGAGTGGTGGGAACCCGGGATGCGGTAGGATAGAGCCCCGGAGGGGCGGCACAATGGCCCACGCATTCTCCCGCAACCACATTCATTTAGTCTTCAGCACGAAAGAACGCCGCAATTCGATCTCGAAGGAAACGCAACCGCGGTTGTGGGCTTACCTCGCGGGCATCTGCAAGAATTACGAGATGGTTGCGGTTGCGATCGGCGGGACGGAAGATCACGTGCACATTTTATTTCACCTTTCGCCCAAGATGGCCCTGGCCAAGGCGGTTCAATTATTGAAAGCCAATTCATCCAAATGGATGAGCGAACAGGGAAGCAATTTTGCGTGGCAGGAAGGGTACGGGGCATTCAGCGTCAGTTCCTCCAATCTGGGACAGGTCACGCGATATATTCAGAGCCAGGAGGCGCATCATCGAAAGTTCAGCTTTGAGGATGAATTCCGCGCACTTTTGAAAAGACATCACGTGGATCTTGGGACGGAATATATTTTTGGGTAGAGGGGCGGGCGCCGGTTGTGTCGCCCTGCCGGGGCTTTTGAGGGACGCGTGCCGGCCTTCCCACCACTTCCGTGGTGGGCTACGCTGTTTCGTCCCTTGCGGGACTTTTTCTGTTCTAGTCGTGGAGGTGTCCGACGAGTGGCCACCGTCCAGATTCTTGCTCGCTAAGACGGTACGTTTCGGAGGTCGGGACTTCAGTCCCGATGAATCGGTTACGACGCGCAGGGGTTTTAACCCCTGAAGCTTCAGGGGCTGAAGCCCGCGAGAGGCGCGTCCGAAACGGCCGGGCTGAAGCCCGGCCCTCGGAAGGCAGCCCGTCACTCCTTCTAGGCTGATCGCAAAGTCTGATGTCAACCCGCTGATGCTTAAAGATGTAGGGATTGTATTTCGTTGCTTGACCGAGACCGTTAGCGGGATGATAAAGCGAATGGATTCCGAATCGTAAGCCGCCCGTCGATTGTTTGCCCATCTTGAAAATCTTCGGAATAGAGGTACGCGCATCCCGCTTCGAGCGCGGCGGCAACGACCAGTGCGTCGTACATCCCGTAGCCATACCGCTCTGCAATCTCAATCGCTGCTTCATGCAATTCAACCGTGATGGGAAGTGGAGCGGGGCACAGAGTGCGAAAGGCAGCCAGAGCTTCCCTTACGTCACGCCACGGCATGATAAGTTTTCGCCGGGCTACGGACACAAATTCATTTAGAATTTGCACGCTGATGGTTGCCCCGGAGGCGAGCAGTACTTCGGCCCGGGCACTTCGCGGGTCATCCAGGGCAACGGCATAAATCAGCACATTGGTGTCGAGGAACGCTTCACCGCGCATTGGCATTTTCGCGGTCAAATATGAATCCGGGGGGCAAAGGCCGGCGGAGCTTGCGCAGGCGGGCGAGCGCCCGAGATTTGCTTTGATCGCGGCGCACTTCGAAAGTCCGCTCTCCGGCGATCCGAATCTCGATCTGGTCGCCTTCCCTTAGGTCGAGCGCCTCCACCACCGCCGAGGGAAGCCGCACCGCGAGGCTGTTTCCCCATTTGGAGACTTGCACTGGGCCTCCTAGATATACATAGTAATTGTATATCCTTAGGCCCAAAAGCGCAAACCGTACGCTTCGTCGCGGCCCATTCTGAGGCCAAGATGAGGAAGAAAGATTCTTCGGGCCACGGCAGCCCTCAGAATGACAACTGCCGGAACGGGGGCCTATGCGCCTTGCACCAGCGCCATCATGTCCGGCGTGTAGCGCTCTCCGACGACCTGGAACTGCGCGACGCGCTCGGCGATTTTCTTCTTGTCACTCTCGCTGAGCTGCACCTGAAGCGCAGCCATGTTGTCCTCGAGGTACCGCAGGCGCTTCGTGCCAGGAATCGGAATGAGGTCATTGCCTTGCGCCAGCACCCAGGCCAGCGCCAGCTGCGCGGGCGTCACACCTTTTTCCTTGGCCAGCTCTTTCACCGCGGCGGCCAGCTTCAGATTTTCCTGCAGTGCTTTTTCGCCGAAGCGCGGGTTGGTGCGGCGCCAGTCTGTTGTGTCGAGGTCTTCGAGCTTTTGAATTGCGCCGGTCAGGAATCCGCGACCCAGTGGGCTGTAGGGAACGAAGGTGATGCCCAGTTCGCGGCAGGTCGCCAGCACGCCGTTGGTTTCCGGTTCGCGCGACCACAGCGAATACTCGCTTTGCAGGGCCGCGATCGGGTGGACTTTCACGGCGCGGCGCAGCGTCTCCGGTCCGGCTTCGGACAGTCCCAGCATGCGAACTTTTCCGGCGGCCACCAGCCTCGCCATCGCGCCCACGGTTTCTTCAATCGGGACGTTGGGATCGACGCGGTGCTGGTAGTAGAGATCGATGGTTTCGATGCCCAGGCGCTTCAGGCTGCCATCGCAGGCGCGGAGGACATTCTCGGGGGAACTGTCCACGACGCGGCCTCCGCCGGGAGTGATGCGAAAGCCGAACTTGGTTGCGACCACCACGCGATCACGCGGCACGTCGCGCAGGAAACGGCCCAGCAATTCCTCGTTCTTGTGCGGGCCATAGATTTCGGCGGTGTCCAGGAAGTTGCCGCCGAGTTCCAGGTAGCGGTGCAGCACTCGAATCGATTCCTGATCATCGCCAGGTCCATAGGCGAAGGACATGCCCATGCATCCGAGTCCCAGCGCGGAAACCTGCGTTCCGGTTGTGCCCAACTTTCGGTGTTCCATATTTCCTCCCGGGTTCTGAACTTCGCGCCCTGATTGTACGATGTTTCGCAGTCCACCAGAGTTACGGCCGTGATTTCGATCAGAGCGACGCGGACGAGGCGCAACAATTCATCCCGGGGCAGGTTACAGTCCCCACCACGGTACGCTAACGTACTGATGCCCAGGCCCGTGTTTCATCTCCTGGGCCGGCGCTGTTATCGAATTCGCAATTCGCGGCGGTCTTTGCGTTGCCCCGGTGTGCGAATCACGCCATAATTTTTGGGCAAGGCAGCTCTCCCCGGCCCCTGCCCAACCGGAGCAGCCTTCCACTATAACTTGCTGATGAGTAAAGACTCTACGCCGCGCGTGGACGCTTCGGCTGAAACGCCTTCGATCCGCTCGGAACGCGACCGCCTCAGTCGCCGGGAACGCGGCGTCTGGCGCTCCACGCTCTTTCTGCTGGGCGCGCTGGCGGTGGCATTCGCGGCCACCAACTGGCAATCGATTGAGGCCTTGTCCCTCAATTTAAAAGCTTTGCCAGTCGGCCTGGTCATCCTGGTGCTTTTGTTCGTGGCCTACGCGTGGTCCAAGACCACTGAAATTGCGGAATTGCGGGGACTCGTCCGGGGCATCGAGCAGCGCACCGAGCCGGGGCACAATGCCGAGCAACTCGACCAGCTTTTTTCGCTGATTTCCCGGTCGCAGCAGGGCTACCGCGACCTGATCGACACGTTTGAAGATCTGCTCTTTTCCATCACCAACGACGGCCGCGTTCTCACCGTGAACCGCAGCTTCGCCGATTTGCTGGGCCTTTCCTTCGCCGATGTGGTGGGGCGGCGCCTGGACGAATTTTTCGATCTTCCCGAGGCCAGCGATCGCATGGCTCTCGAGCAGTGGCTGCCACGCTTCATGCAGCTCCGCCGGTGGACGGGCGTGGTGCGCGCGCGGGTCAAGCAAACCGGAGTTCTCCGCTATTTCGATTGCGTGCTGCACGCGATTGTGCGGGATGACGTGGTGCACGGAATCAGCGGCTTTGCGCGGGACGTTACCAAGGAACGAGAGAGCGAAACCCGATTCACCGAACTGTTTCAAACCTTGCGCGAAGGCGTCTACCTGGCATCGGCCGACGATCGCATCACCGAAGTCAATCCAGCGCTGGCGCAGATGCTGGGATTTGAAAACAAGGAAGATTTGCTGAACCGCGAGATTTCTTCGCTGTACCAGAAGCCCGCGGACCGCGCGGAAGAGCAAGACCAGCTCACCAGCCTGGGGTTCCTGCGGGCCCACGAAGTCACGCTGCGCCATCGCGTCGACGGCCATGAAGTCGTGGCCGTTCACACCACGGCGGCCATCCGCGATCCGGCCGGGAAATTTGTTCGTTATCAGGGAACGTTCGTGGATGTCACCGAGCAGCGGGAAATGGAACGCCGCCTGCATCGCGAGCAGGAATTCGCAGGCCGCCTGATGGACAGTTTCCCCGATCTGGTAATCGCCCTCGATAAGGATGGCCGGTATACCTTCGTCAGCCCGCAAATTTACGAAATTCTCGGTTTCCGCCCGGAAGAATTGGTCGGCAAGCGAATGGGCGGCCGCACCGATCCCGCGGACCGAACCGCCATGCTGGAGTTGTTTGACGATCTGATTTTCAAGCGGCTCTCCGAAGGACAGATCGAATACCGCACCCAGCACAAGAACGGGGCGTGGCGCGTGTTCCGCGCCTCCGCGCGTCCGCTGCATGATGAGAATGGCAGCATCACCGGGGTCATCGCTTCCGCGCGGGACATCACCGACCAGCAGCGGCTCCAACAACAGGTCATTCAGTCCGAGCGCCTCGCGGCCATGGGCCAGATGATCGCCGGCGTGGCCCACGAGCTGAACAATCCGCTGACCGCCATTCTGGGGGTCACCGAATTGCTCCGCGATCAGGCCAAGGATGAAACAGAATCACGGCAACTCGACCTGGCCCACCGCCAAGCGCGCCGCGCTGCGCACATCGTCCAGAGCCTGCTGGTTTTTTCTCGCCCCTCGACGCCGCGCAGTACCCTACTTCATTTGCCGGACTTATTGCAGCGCACGCTGCAGCTTCACGAGCACTCCCTGCGTTCCAATCATGTTCATGTGGACCTTGCCGCACGCCCTGACCTGCCCACGGTGCTGGGCGATTCCAACCAGTTAACCCAGGTGTTTCTCAATCTGATCGTGAACGCCGAGCAGGCCATCCATGAAGTGCGCGAACGCGGCACGCTGCGCATACGGCTTGGCGTGGTTGGTGATCGCGTGCTGATCACCTTTCAGGATGACGGCGTGGGCATCCGCCGCGAGCTTTTGCCGCGCATCTTCGATCCGTTCTTTACCACCAAGCGTCCGGGGCGCGGCACCGGACTGGGCCTCAGCATCTGCATGGCGATCGTGCGTGAGCATAACGGCGACATTTCCGCGCAGCCTGGCTCCGACGGCGGCTCGGTATTTACCGTCTCGCTTCCGGTTTGCACGGAGTCGCAAGTCGTCGTCCCGAGCGCCGCTCCGGCGGCGGGCCGGGCGGAACACACCGACACACCCGCGCCGGCTCTGGCCAACAAGAAAATCCTGGTGGTGGATGATGAGGAAAGCATTCTGGAACTGGTGACGGACAGTCTCGGGGCGCGCGGATGCTCGGTGGATCGCGCATCCTCCTCGGAAAAGGCCATGGAGCTGGCGATCCAGAATTCTTACGATGTCATCCTGTGCGATTTGAATCTGGAGTCGGTGTCCGGGCGGGTCGTCTCGGGATTCGACCTGCACGACAGCATTATGGAAGTCCTGTCCGAACGTCCCGGTCCGCGTCCCACATTCATATTTATGACTGGGGATCTGGTGGGCGCAGCCGTCGGCGAACAAGTCGGCCGCGAAGGAAACCGTTTTCTGCAGAAGCCGTTCCGCATCTCCGAATTGCTCTCCATTGTGAGCGAATTGCCGTCCGCCGCCGTTCTGGAGCCATAAGACCGCGCATCCTGAGCATCCGCAGGCCCAGCCAGAACTTAACGGTCCTATCTCGTTTGAGCCAATTATTTTACTTCGCTTTGGTTCCCGGCAGGTCGATTCCGAAATCCCACACGTAGCCGCTGATGCCGTCGGCGGTCATCTCGACGAAGGCATATTCGCCGGGCTCGAGGCGCTGGTCGACGGTATAGCGGAACACGCCGCTGGCGGGAGTCCACGTTTGAATCTCGATGTCGGTGGTCTTGTGCTTTTCCTGGCCGGTGAACTCGATGCTGACGTTGTCGATGATGCGGTGGCCTCCCTTGACTTGGGCGCGGAGCAAGCGGAAGTGCGGCTCGCGCTCATCGGCCGGGCGCATGAAGAATTCCGGCTCGTCGGTCTTCAGGCGCATGGAGGCGCGCTCACCGGGGATATCCATCATCCTCTTGCTCGGGATCAGCGCGACGCCGCTCAAAATTTTCTCGACTTCCCGGCCGGTCGATGTTTTCACTTCCGCGGTGCTCTGCTTCATTCCCCGGATGAGTTTGTCGCGGTCGAGGGCGTAGAAGCCGACCGCGTCCGGCAGAAACAGGCCGGGCTTGATCTCCAGGCTGCGATCGACGTCGATGTCCTTGGTCAGTTGAGCCTGGTTGGACGCGCGGATTTTTGCTTTCAGCGTGGCATCGCGGGAAGCCTGCTCAGCCTCGTCCTTGCGCGTGGCGTCCCAGTCGACGAGTGCTGACGGGATCTCCTCCCACTGCGAGCGCTCCACGCTCCAGTAGCGTACCCGGTCGCCCTCCACCGTGTATTCGCGGGCTACTTGGAACGTGCCGTCGGTCAGGATCAGTTTTTTGCCTTTCGGAGGGGCTACGGGGATCTGGCCAGCCGGAGCCGCGGCCCTGGCGCCGGAATCCTGTGGAGGCGCGGCGGGTGTTCTCGATCCTGCGGACAGCAGAGTAAGCAACATCACCGAGAGTATTGCGATACATCCTGGCAGAGTCTTGCGGCACGCGATTGATCCAAGGTTGTGCACTGGTTTTACGATGCCGCCAGGGTCCTTCAGGTTGATCCCGATGGTTCGAGAATAACGCTGTCGGGCGGGGTGCGCAACGGGAGGAGGCCGGGGAGCGAGGCGTTCGCAAGTCTCGACGGGAAAGCGGGCTTGGCTCGTGTAGCGCCCGCCTTCAGGCGGGCACCCTGCGATCAACTAAGAGCTGCCCGCCTGAAGGCGGGCGCTACAAAAGCCTCTCGAATCTCAGTGTTCGCAGCGGGAAAACAGCGCGGTCAACACGCTCAAATCGGTATTCGTGAAGAGCCAGCGTTCCACCTGTCCCCCGGCGGCTCCGGCAGCGCGCACGATAGAACCGATATGCCTGCTGCGGGCCACGTCGCGAAGATGTTCGGAGCAGATCCCTGTCAGGCGGGAGATTTCGTCCTCGGTGAAAATCTTCTGGGTCGATTTCACGGTGATCATTTTTCCCGGTGTCCCTTTCGCTGTTTGGTTCTCGTCGCGGGTCGCTGTTTTTCTATTTTAGAAAAACGATGACACCCACGCGCTTATTTTCCGAGCAATCATTCTGCCGTTTCTTGGGATTCGCATGGTTACGCCTTCGTGAATTTGCAAATATTTCCAATCACAAGCTTTAGTGTGGAGAAGTGAAAATGAAGAGCGTTGATTCGTCCGGGCGGCGAGGCCGCGATCCGAAGAAGTGTGTGATTTTTGGTACTCTTCTACGAAAATTTGTGCACGATTGGGAGCGATTGGCCACGGACTTCAGAGCCTATTAACAAAAATTCAATCCTGCTCATTGTTGTAGCGCCCGCCTTCAGGCGAGCATCCTGGGTGCGGCCACGATGCCCGCCTGAAGGCGGGCGCTACGCGAGTCAAGATACCTTACAGCGTCGCTCCGCCGGCGTGTTCGAAACCATGCGCAATTTGTAGGACGCGATCCTCGCCAAACGCCGGACCATAAACTTGCAGGCCGACCGGAAGTCCTGCGGCGGTTTTGCCGCAGGGAACCGAAATGCCCGGCACGCCCGCCAGCGATCCGGTAACCGTGTAAATGTCGGCCAGATACATTTGCAGCGGGTTAGCGGTGCGCTCGCCGAGCCGAAACGCCGGTACCGGCGAGGTGGGCGTCACGATGGCGTCTACTTGTTCGAATGCTTCCCGGAAATCCCGCGCGATCAGCGCGCGAACCTTTTGCCCCTTCAAATAGTAGGCGTCGTAATATCCGGCCGAGAGCACGTAGGTGCCGAGAACAATACGCCGCTTCACCTCGGCACCAAAGCCGCGGCCGCGGGTCTTCTGATACATCTCAATGAGGGTCCCGCCAGGGACGCGCGGGCCGTAGCGCACGCCGTCGTAGCGCGCCAGGTTGGAACTCGCTTCAGCGGTGGCAATGATGTAATACGCGGCGATCGCGTACTCCGTGTTGGGCATGCGGATGGAGACGCGCCGGCAGCCAAGCTTTTCCAGCAAGGCAATTCCCGCCTCGATTTTCTGCCGCACTTCGGGATCGATGCCTTCGCCGAAATAATCATCCGGGATACCGATGCGCAAGCCGTGCAGGGATTTCCCAAGGCTCGCGGCGTAGTCCGGGACGGGGACGGAAGCCGAAGTTGAGTCCATCGGATCGCGCCCGGCGATTACCGACATGATTTCCGCCGCGTCGCGAACGGTGTGCGCGAACGGGCCGATCCGGTCCAGCGACGAGGCGTACGCGATCAGACCGTAGCGGGAGACCCGCCCGTAGCTTGGATTCAGTGCCGGGACGCCGCAGAACGATCCAGGCTGCCGCACCGATCCGCCCGTATCCGTTCCAAGCGAAGCCACGGCAAAATTTGCAGCGATGGCAGCGGCCGAGCCTCCGCTCGAGCCGCCGGGTACGTGGCCGGGCGCCACCGGATTGCGCACCGGGCCATAAGCGGAATTTTCGTTCGAACTGCCCATGGCGAATTCATCGCAATTCGTTTTGCCCAGGATGACCGCGCCGGCACGCTCGAGGCGCGTGACAGCGGTCGCATCGTACGGCGGCTTATAGCCGGCCAGGATGCGCGAGCCGCAGGTGGTGGGAATCCGGTGCGTGCTGATGACGTCCTTCACCGCAATCGGAACGCCAGCCAGCAAAGGCAGCGCATCGCCGGCAGCGATGGCAGCGTCGATGCGATCGGCCTGGGCATAGGCGCGCTCCGGAGAGAGCGCCAGAAAAATGTTGAGCTCCGCGTTGCGCTGCTCGATGCGCGTGTAGAAATCCTTGACCAGCTCGCGCGCCGAAATTTTGCGCGCGTCCAGCGCGGAGCGGACCTCCGGAATCGTCCATGCGGCAGGGGCGCTCACTTTTCAATCACCCTGGGAACGCGGAAATAGGGCGCGTCGGGATCGGGAGCGCCTTCCAGAACTTCGTTGATCACGTCGCAGCGCTCGATCACATCATCGCGCAGGGTCGAGTCGCCAGCCGACGCCGCGACCACTTGCGTCAGCGGCTCGACGCCGGCAGTGTCCACCTCGTTCAATTTATCGATGTACGTAAGGATATCGTCCAGATGGCCGCGATAGGTATCGACCTCCGCGTCCGATAGTTCCAGATTGGCCAGAGCCGCTACTTTTAATACGTCCTCCCTGCTGATTTTCATGGGCTTGTTCGCTCCGCAGGATTCAAGTGCAAGATTCTAGCATAGCCGCAAAGCGCCACTGTTTTGCCCGGCCGGCGCACGGTCTCGCGGGTACTGAGACCATCTGTACTCTCACGCGTAGCGGTGCCAGGGCGTCCCAGCCGCCCATCCGCGGCTGTTGAGTTTTTGTAACTGATTGCAAATAATACTCTTAGGCGTATAAAGCAGGTTCCAGTACCCCGGGGCCAAAATATTTGAAGCTATGCGCCTATCGGTCATTTTTCGATTCCATGTTCAACTGGGATTGCAATCGAGCACCGTTTCGGAGGCCTTGACCACAAATCATGCACTCGCTGACTCCTGGGATGGAAATGTACCTGGCATCTGCAACGGGCATTTTGCTCTTGGCGCTCTTGGTGGTCTCAGCGAGATTCCGGAAAACGCCGGCCAAAACTACCCGCTTGGCCTACGCACCGTCGCTGGCTGGCAATCGGCGTCCCGGGTCGAAAAACAAGCCGGGGCGCGTCTCTCGCGTCACCAACACGCCGGCAGGCCGCGCTCTCGAGAACGGCGCCCTGGCTACGCAGCCGGAACTCTCGCTGGCCAGCGCCTCACAAAGTTCCGCCACCCTGTTGTCATCTCCTGTCGAGCTCTCGCACACGCCCATTCCAGAAGAGGTGAAAATGGATTCCGCAGCGTTTCCGTTTGAGAAACTTGCTCCCATCGCCCAAGCTCAGATTTCCGCACTGGAATCCCCGGTGATCGAACCGGCGCTCCCCGAATTGATTCCCGCCACGCTGGCCATTCTGGGTTCCGCGGAAACCTCGGAACGAACCGCGCGAAGGGTTGAGACGCTCGAAGCGCCCGCCGCGACGGTCGAGAATGCTGGGGACGCGCCACGCGTTCCGGCCGAGGACTGGTCAAAGTACAAACCGGCGTCGAGCGATGTGCTCTCTCACTTCGGAATGCCGCAGCAGCCCTTCGACGTGACGCCCGATCCGTCGTACCTCTATTCGAGTTCTTCGCATCGCGAAGCGCTGGCGTCGCTCAAGGAGGGCATCGAACATTTTCGCGGATTTATGGTGATGGTGGCCGAGCCCGGCATGGGCAAAACTACGCTGCTGCACAAGCTGATGGAAGACTTGAGCGAGACGTCGCGTGTGGTGTTCTTGTTTCAGACGCAGTGCAGTTCCCGCGACCTGCTCTGCTACATCTTGAATGAACTGGAAGTGGATCACACCGGCATGGATGTAGTGGCCATGCATCGCGCGCTCAACCAGGCGCTGCTCGAGGAAATGCTGCGCGGCCGCCGCTTCGTGCTGGTAGTGGATGAAGCGCAAAATCTTCAGGAGCCGGTGCTGGAAACGATTCGCCTGCTCTCCGACTTTGAAACCACCAATTCCAAGCTCATTCAAATCGTTTTGGCGGGACAACCACAACTGGCCGAGACCCTGATGAAGCCGGGCCTTGTGCAGCTCCGCCAGCGCATCGCGGCCCTGGCGAGCCTGAAAGCGCTGACGCCGACGGAAACCGCCGAGTACATCGAATTCCGCCTGCGCACCGCCGGCTGGAGCGACAAGCTGGTTTTCTCCAGTGACGCTCTCGACCAGATCGCGGAATCCAGCCAGGGCGTGCCGCGCAGAATCAATAGCTTGTGCTTCAGTTCCTTGCAACTGGCGTTCAATCGCGGCCAGGAATATGTCGACGTGGAAACGGTGAAGGAAGCGGCAGGGAAACTCGATCTCGAATCCCTGGTGCGGCGCCCGGACGCAGTTGGCGCCACTCAACAGGACGCCCCGATGGCGGGCATGCTCAACACCACAGAATTCGCACGGGCTCTGGCTTCCGCGCTGGCAGCCGAGCGCCGCGGCGAACCGAACTCCCTGAGCGAGCGCGATCCGAAAGCATCGGTCGTTTTGTCCGGGACGCTCACGGAAAAAGTCCGCGGGCATGGCTGGAGCAAAAGGCCGGAGTACCGGGTGATGGTCACGCTGGAGCGCGATCCCGCCTCCGGACTTCCGGTGGCCGAACGCTACTATTGCTGCAGCATTTATATGGATGAGTCGCAGGCCGAAGGGCTGCAGATTGGCAAGCCGGTGCGGATCAAGATTGAGCAGGACTGAATGTAGCGCCCGCCTTCAGGCGGGCATCCTTGGATCAACAAAAGTGCCCGCCTGAAGGCGGGCGCTACAAAGACGTGCAGGATTTTTCGAGTCCTTTGATGTTTTGAAATGGTGATTGCTTTCGCCGATTCGAGTGGCGCGGACTTCAGCCTGAAGAATTCCGGCAGCGTCAGGACGAGCTTACGTGAATTCAACTGGGGACAAATCAACCCTCACAGGCTGAAGCCTGCGCCACTCAACTCTCCTTCGCTCGACTCTCCTCCCCACTTAACGCTCCCACTCAACCCAGCATCCCCGGCTTCTTCAAATATCGATCCACGATGGTGTCCGCGGTGCGATAGGTGAGCGCCAGGATCGTCGGCGTCGGATTGGCCGCGCCGCTATTGGGGAATGTGGAAGCGCCGATCACGAAGAGGTTGGAAATGTCCCAGTGCTGCTGGTGCATGTTGACGGCGCCGCGATCGGGCGACGCGGACATGATCGTGCCGCCCTGCACGTGCGTGGACTGGTAGCGGGTCACGTCGAAATTGAAATAGCCCGGGAACGGATTGACGTCTTTCGCTCCCATGGCGCGGGCAATTTCCACCATTTTGCCGTTCATGAAATCAACCATCTTTCGCTCGTTTTCGCGCCAGTTGATGGTCATGCGCAGGAGCGGATCGCCTGCGGGATTCTTATAGGTCGTGTCCAGATCGAAGTAGTTGCCCACGTACGGAATGTGCTCGCCGCCAAAACCGATGTTGGCGGTGCGGTCATACCATTCCATCGACGCTTTTTTCCAGGCCGATCCCCAGCGCGGCACCTTCACGGAGCGCGGCAAGTCGCCGAAGGTGGAAATCGGCTGCGTGCCGGTCATCGTCGCGCCGATTACGCCGCCGCGGATGAAACCCACGTTGCTGTGATCGAAAACGTCGGCGTCGAAATCGGCCATGCGGATTCCCGTTCCGCCGGCGCCCATGAAGCGGTTGAGCGGCTTGTCCATGAAAACGTTCACGCCGAACTGCAGCTGGTAGGTGAGATTTTTGCCCAGCGTGCCCTTGCCCGTCGACGGATTGTAAGGCGTGCCAATCCCTGACAAAAACAGCAGGTGATTGTTGCCCAGCGTGTAGGTTGCCAGAATCACCAGGTCGGCGGGCTGAAAAATCTCTTCGCCCGATTCATCGAAGTACGTCACGCCGCGCGCGCGGCCGCCGTTCGGTCCTTTGTCATGGACAATCCGGCGCACGGTAATGCCCGTCTTCAGCGAAACGCTTTTGCGTTTCTGCACCACCGGCAGGTAGACGCTGCTGGGCTGGGCCTTCGCGCCGATCATGCAAGGCGTGCGTTCGCAGAATCCGCAGAAAGCGCACGGCGGGCGCGTGACGCCGTCAGGGTTCGTATATTCCTGGCTGGGAATCGCCGTGGCGTTAATGAACGGATGGTAGCCCAGCGATTTTACGGTCTTGCCAAACAGTGTGGGGAAGTACGGCACCTTGGTCGGCGGCATCGGATATTCCGAACTGCGCTGCCCTTCAAAGACGTTGCCGCCGTCGATTTTTTGCCCGTTCAGGTTTCCGGCTTTGCCGGAAATGCCCACCTCGCGCTCGGATCGCGCATAGTACGGTTCCAGCTCGTTGTAGGTGATGCCCCAATCCTGGATGGAGTGGTCTTCCGGCAATTTCGTTTTGCCGTAGCGCTCCACGGTTTTGGAATACATCTCGAAGCAGTCGGGCATCAGCCGCGGATACACCGCTCCCCAGTGTTCGCCCGTGCCGCCGACTCCGGTGCCGGGAAGAAACGCGCCGAACTGGCGAACCGGGTGCGAAGCCTGTCCGGCGTCGTGGCGCATGGCGACGGCGTCGGTGGACGGGTCCTGCATCATGTGCATGCGCACGAAAAATTCCAGTTCGTCCATGCCGGTGATGTATTCGGGCCGGCGGTCGCGCCCGCGCTCGAGAATGGTGATGGAGAGCGGCGTGCGCCCGCTCAATTCCTTGGCCATCAGGAGTCCGGTCCATCCACTGCCGATGATCAGCACGTCGGTGGAGGGCAGGGTCTTCATGACTTCGCTCCCTCATCCTCTGTCGTGCGGACTTTTCTTCCGATGGATTGCTCGAGGCTGATCAGCTTGGGACGGAAGGCCTCGCCGAAATGCTTGTCGATCTCGGCGTAATTGCTCATGCGCGGGCCGGGGAATCCGACCAGTTGCCAGCCGACCATGTCCACGTTGCCGCCATGGACGGGATCGCAGAACATTCCCTCCAGCGTGTGCTGGCGCAGCAGGGCAAAGAGGTGCGTGTTTTCGATTTGCTGTAGTTTTTTGTCCTGCTCTTCGGGTGAAAGTTTTTCAAAGCCCTTTAGAGCTTTCAGGCCCTCGCGATAGGCATCGGCCGGTGTTGCTTTTCCCTGGTAGCCGAATTCGCGCAGCGCATTTTCGTCAAACGGGCCCTGCGTATAGCGGAAACGGTCGCGCCCGTAAGGTCCGGCCAGTTGGCGATCGATGTAGATCACCACGCCGGCTTCCTGCGCGCCGGGGCCGGAATCGTCCGCCGGAAAAATCCGCGCCGCGGCGGCCGCGACGATCAGCGCTTCGCTTTCCGTAAAAAAGCGCAGCGGAATTTTCAGGCTTTGGGTTGTTTTTTCCTGCGCAAAAACGCGGGAGACGCGGCGGTCAAGCGAATACACCAGCACGCCGCCCACACTTGCCGCGGAAAGGACTAGAAATTGTCTGCGTTGCATGGGCGGAATTTTATCACAGGAAAACTAGCGCGGGAGTCTGCAAGGCTGGCCGGAGCCGACCTGTAAACGAATCGTCAGGAAGAGTTCACATTGAGCGTTGACAAATCGCGGTTAACCGCGGCTGCCGCGGTCGCGCCAAAGATGAACGGCCAGGTAGACAACCACGGCTGCGTTCAGCAGCAGAACTGTCCCTCTTATGCAGGAGGCCCGCCGGATGAGTTCGTAACTTTCCAGCGGAATGAAGGAGCCGGTGACGATGACCGTGAAGTACTCGGCCCAATGCTTCCGGAGCAGCAGGCCGGTTCCTTCGGTCAAGAACAGAGCCGCGTAGAAAAACGTGCCCACACTCAATTCCTTCAGTTTCTTGTCGTCGTCGAGAAACGAGAAGCGCTCCAGCAGCCGCTGCACGTAGTGGTTGTCGGGGTCCACGCGGAAGGCATTTGCCCAGCGATACACTTCCGTTGCAAGGTCCTTGTTGAGCAGCTTCAGCGCTCCGACCCCGACGGCGATCAGCACCAGAGCTTTGAAGAGTTTAAATGCGGCAATCAGATAGAGAATGCGCTGGTAAGACGAGGTACGAGGGCCCATGAGGAAATGATACGACAGCTTGGTAGGACAGGCTTCAGCCTGTCTGGTTTAGATTTAAGCATGGCGTTAGTCAAAACCAGACAGGCTGAAGCCTGTCCTACTGGCCGAACGTGTTGCACGCGGAAATGGTGCCGTTGTCCAGGCCGGCATTGAACCACTGCATGCGCTGCTGGGAAGTGCCATGAGTGAAAGATTCCGGACTGACGTGGCCCGTGGCCATTTTCTGCAGGTGATCATCGCCGACGGCGGACGCTGCGCCCAGCGCCGATTCGACGTCGCCCTTTTCCAGCAGGCCGCGCTGCTGCGTGGAGTGCGCCCAGACTCCCGCAAAACAATCCGCCTGCAATTCCAGTTTCACGGACAGCGGATTCACTTCGCGTGAATTGCTTTCCTGCTGCTGGCGCACCTTGGACTCGATGCCGGTAAGCTTCTGGATGTGATGGCCCAGCTCATGAGCGATGACGTAGGCCTGCGCGAATTGTCCGGGCGCGCCGAAGCGCCGGTTCAGCTCGTCGAAGAATCCGAGGTCGATGTAAACCTTCTCGTCATCGGGGCAATAGAACGGCCCGGTAGCGGATTCCGCGCCGCCGCATCCGGACTGCGTCGCGTCGCGGAACAGCACCAGCTTGGCGTGACGGTAATCCGTGTGGGCCTGCTGCGGCAGAATCTGCGTCCAGGTGTTCTGCGTGTCATCCAGCACGAAGGAGACAAATTGCACCAGCGGTTTTTCCGCGGCGTCCTTGGCGGGATCGGGTTGGCTTACGGCAGTGCTGGAATCTCCTGTGCCGACCCCGATCAACGAAAAGAGATTGGTCTTGAAGACGAAGCTGAGAATCGCCAGAACGATCGCTCCACCGATGCCAATGTGGATGCCGCCGATCTGGAATCCGCCGCCACCGCCGCCGCTTTCATCGCGGCGATCTTCAATGTCGTTGCTTTCGCCACCCGGCGTCCATTTCATGAGCGTATCTCCTCCGCTACAAGAACCACAGGGATGTTCAGGTCCGTCTAAAGTTCACGCACGCTCGCGCAAACGGTGAGAACCCGGCCACCGACGCTGCTCTCCAAGGTAGCACAGAGTTTACAGGCTGCGGAAAAACTCAAAACCCTGTCATTCTGAGCGAAGCGAAGAATCTCTCTTCGATTCAGTGTAGGAAACCTAGTGCGCCGCAGCGCCGCCCGCTCGGATCGTCGCGCCGGCCAGTTGCGCGGCCGCCGCCAGCGTGGTCTGCGCCGCGTTCAGCCCCAGGCGAAAATCCTTCTCGTTATACGTTGTAAAGAGATCGGTCGGTTGGTGCCACTGCGGGTCCCATCCGTTGCCGATTTGCGTGCCGCGCTCGTTTTCCCGCAGGCTGATAGCCGGCGCCACATCCATGAATGGATTGGAATCGGTGTTGGTCATGTGGCTGCCGACGGACGCCGGATAGTCGGTCGCATACTTTTCGTCGGCCTGCTGGAAGCGCCAGGCGAGGGCCTGGGACTGCTCCGCGAATTTGGAGTTCACCTGGAATTCCACGTTGATATCCGCTTCCGGGCGCTGCTCCTTGCTTACCGTGCCGTCCGCGCGCGGCGCGCCATGATCGAACATCATCATGTCGTGCTGGATGATTCCCAGCCATTTCGGTTCGGGATATTTTCCGGAGCCGGGCGGCGTCTCCTGGCCCTGCAGATTCTTTCGCTGCTCGACGTACGCCGAACTGCCGTTCAATCCCGTTTCCTCGTTGTTCCACAAGATGAAACGAATCGAGCGCTCCGTCTGAACGTCCGGGCTGTTCAGCACCCGCGCGACCTCCATCACCAGGGCGGTTCCCGATCCGTCGTCATTGGCGGCTTGGCCCCAGCCAATGCCGTCCATGTGCGCGCTGAGGATGTACATCTCCTCCGGATGCGCCGTGCCGATCTTGGTGCAATAGACTTCCTCGCGCGCGCCCGGAACGGACGGCGGCGTATCGAGCGCGCGCAGCGTGGCATCCGGCTGGGCGTTCGGATCGTTGTTTATGCCGGTGCGTACGCGCAGGCCCTTCGGATGCCCGCCCCCGACCGACATCGCGTCCGGCGGAGTCGGGGTGCCCGGCCCGCCCGCGGCATTGGCCATGGTGCTGCGAAGGTCGGGGGAGGGAGGCTGGTAGTCGTACTTCAAGCGCTCGATGTTCGCGCAGCCGTAGCTTTTTAACTGCGCCTCGATCCAGTCGATGGCCTGGCGGTTGCGCTCCGTTCCCTGGCGGCGATCGCCGAATTGGGTGAGCCCCTTGACCGTGGTGCGGTAGCGATCCAGATCCAGCCGATCGACGAGAAGTTTTATCGGGTCGGCGGGCGCCTGCGCCTCAGCCTGCGGAGCGGCCTCTGATTTTGCGAATGAATGCGTGGAACCGAAGGTGATCAATATGCAAGCGGCGAGTACTGCCAGGCCGGACCGCATAACTGCCCCCATGTCGTGATTCTCCTCGACGCAAATCTTACTTCCGAACTTCATCGGCGGATCGTGATTCTTCGCCCGCGCAGTTATAATGATGCCAGCCGGGCAGAGCCATTATGCACAACTTTTCGCCACCGCCATCGCTGTGGATTATTCTCGGGCCGGTCCTCGTTCTCGGAAGTGTGTCGCTACTCATGCTGCTGGTCGCGAAGGGAAATCCGAAGCCGCCTGAAACGGGTTGGAACGGAATGTTTTATTCCAATCCTGACGACCCTGCGCTGTTCGTCCCAAAACGATACGGAATCGGTTACACATTGAACTTCGGCAATCCCTGGTCGTGGGCCGTTCTGGTGGTGATATTTGCGTTGGTGGCGCTGCCAGTTGCAATCTCCGCATCATTTTTGCATCGCCTTCCGCGCTAGCTCCGAAAACGGGAGCGAACTCATTAAAAAACGCTAATCGGCGATTCACTTGCACCGATAGTTCGCGGCGAAGCGCGAGCTAACTTTCTCAACGCGGTCCTTCCCTCAGGTCAGCGCACGCCGGTAGTGCAACGATCGGTGTGCGGAGGTAAGCCCGTGAAAATCTCGACGAAATTGGCGATGTCTTTTGCCGGCGCCATCGTGGTGTTTTGCGCGTTGGCCACGGTGCTCGTGGCGCAGATCCGCGTGGTGACCCACGGCTACAACGCGCTGCTGGAATCCGAGGTTCAGGAAGCCGACGCGGCCCGCGTGGTGCAGGTCAATTTCAAGAAGCAGGTCCAGGAGTGGAAGGACATTCTTTTGCGCGGCCATTCTCCCGAGGATCTCGCCCAGTACACGGCACAATTCCGTGCGGAGGAAAAGAATGTGCAGACCGGCGCGACCGCGTTGTCGAACCGCCTGGAAGACGCCAGGGCGCGCGACCTGGTGCAACAATTTTTGACCGCTCACCGAGTCCTCGGACAAAAATATCAGGCCGCCTACGAAGCCTACGTCGCCGGAAACGCGGATTTCAAAGCCGCGGATCGCCTGGTGCGGGGGCAGGACCGCGCGCCAACCGATCTTTTTGACGCGGTGGTGGCGCGATTGGACGCGCGCTCGAAAAGTTCCGTGGCGGAGCAGCGGCGCAAAGTTCGTCAAAGCCTGATCTTCGCGCTGAGCGCCTGCGGAGGTCTGCTCTTTTTGGTCAGTGGCTTCGGAATCTTGACGGTGCGCAGCATCGTTGGACGGCTGGCGAGTCTGCGGGCAGTCTCCGATCATCTGGCGCGTGCCGACGTGCAAGGACTGACTATCGACATTTCCGGGAACGACGAGATCGGAGAGTTTGCGGAGAGCCTGGCCAGAGTTCACGCCGCGATTCAGGAACTCTTGCAGGACCCGCCCGCCCGGCTCGCTACGCTTCATAGCCGGTAATCGGGCCGCAAAAAGGGGCCGGTAACAGGAGGATCGATGGGAGCTAGATTGGTGGAAGCTTTTTCACAAGCAGCGAAGGAATTCGGTACGGCCGGCAGAATGAAGCTGGCAATGTTGACGAAAATGTCGTCGAGCGTGGCGCAAACTGCGCCAGACTCCCCACAAAACCTGAAACTGTTCCAGGAAGCCATGGAGAAACTGAGACAAGACGGCAAGTAAGTACTTCCCGGTCGCGCCAGGCGCCTGGCATCTGCTGAGATCCAGCGCCTCGTTCAGCGCGCGGCCGTTTCCAATTCGGCTGCGGCGGAATTGATCAGTTCGCTCTCGCCGTCCAGCACTTTCGCGACCCGCTCGATTTCGGAATCCGCCTCGGCCCATCGTTTGCCCTCGATCGCCTCGCGAATGCCGGGCAGAGTTTTCACGCCATAGCCGGAATATACGCCCGGTGCGTAGAGCATGTGCTTGTACCAGGCGCGCCTCAGTAATCCTTCGGGAGTGATCAGCCGCCGCTCGCTTTGCATCAGTTTCTGATTCACGTCTGCCAGTGTCGCGGCCGAAACCCCAGCGGGCCACGCTTTCTTTACCGCGGCCTGGTAGCGTTCCGCGCTGCGTGCGAGCTCGTCCGCGGCGTTGTCCAGCGGCGCGAAATTCAGGAAGGGCGGAACATCCGCGTGTGGCGGTGGAACTTTCGGATGGCGCGGGTCGTCGGTCGCGGAGAAGAGCCCCTCCTCGAGTTCCTTGTTGCGCTCGATGATTTCTCCGCGCTCGTCGCCCGCCAACTTTTTCAGCTGCCTCTGATAAAGGTGAATGGTGTCGGCAAGGTCGCTGAACTCAAACGGCAGCAGGTCGGCGCCGGCCAGACGCATCACCGCCATTCCGCCGGTTTGAGCGAGGGCCCGGCCATAGACGAAATCGACGTCCGAGAAGTGCGTGTACCAATAAAAATCGTCGTACGCCGAATGGTAAATTCCCGCGTCGCCTTCGCCGCCATAGCCCAGATTCAGGGATGCGATGCCCAGGTGGTCGAGAAACGCGGTGTAGTCGGAACCGGATCCGAGGGCGTCGATGCGCACGTCGGCGCGATCCCGAATCTCTTTGCGTTCCTCTTCGCTCTTGCTGTCCGCGATTTGTTTCAATTGCAGGCGGCGCCAGACCGAAATCTTTGTTTCCGGATCCTGAACGTCGCGCGCCACATCGTTCACCAGCTTCTCAAGTGTATGCGAGCCCTCGGCGCCAAGGTACCCGCGCCCGCTGCCGTCGCTGTTGATGTAGGCCACTGCATGCTGCGCCAGCTCTTTGTCGTGCTGCTCCACCCACTCGGTCGAGCCGAGCAGCATGGGCTCCTCTGCATCCCACGAACAATAGATCAGCGTGCGCCGCGGCTTCCAGCCCTGCTTTACCATCTCTCCGATCGCGCGTGCCTCTTCCAGCAAAGCGACTTGCCCGGACGTGGGATCTTCCGCGCCGTTCACCCAGGCGTCATGATGATTCCCGCGAATCACCCACTCGTCCGGAAATTGCGCGCCGGGAATCCGCGCGATCACGTCGTAAATTTCTTTCATGTCCCAATTAAAGCTGACCTTCAGATGAACTTTCGTTTTTCCCGGACCGACGTGGTAGGAAATCGGCAGGCTGCCGCGCCACTCCTTCGGGGCCATCGGCCCGTCGAGAGCCGCCAGCAGCGGCTGCGCATCGCCGTAAGAAATCGGCAGGTCCGGAATCCGGGTCAGGCCGGGAGCGTCCTTGATGGGCAAGCGTTTGGCTTCCGGGGTAGCGCCCACACCGGGAGTCAGCGGGTCGCCGGGGCTTGTGGATGGAAAATCCAGAACGCTGCCGCGCTGCACGCCGTCGGAAGGGCGCATCGGTCCTTGCGGAAAGACATTGTCCACGGAGTAGCCGTCGTCGGCCGGATCGGAATAAATCAGGCAGCCGATCGCGCCGTGCTCCGCAGCGACTTTTGGCTTGATGCCGCGCCAGGAATGCCCGTACTTGGCGATCACGATGGCGCCTTTTACGGATACGCCGAGCCGGTCGAGCTCCTCGTAATCCCGGGGGACGCCGTAGTTGACGAAGACCAGCGGCGCGGTCACGTCTCCGTCGATGGAATACGCGTTGTAGCTTGGCAGCTGCTCGCTCTGCTGGCTGCTGGTGGGATCGACAGAGAGCGGCGGCTCCTGCAATTTCGCCGTGAAGCGCGTGGGCGACACCATTTCCAGAACTCGCTCCTTGGGCGTCGGGAAGAGCACCAGGAACGTTTCGATTTTGGCGTCCCAGCCCCATTCCTTATATTTCGACAGAATCCATTCCGCGTTTTCCTTGTCGTAGGGTGACCCAACATGGTGCGGATGCGCGCTCAGCCGGCGCATCGATTCGCGCAGGTTTTCCGTGCTTGGCAAGGCGCGGAATTTTGTTTCCCACTCCCGCTCGGTGGCGGAGCTGGCCGCGGTGAAGCCCCGCAGCGGCGCGTCCTGCGCACCCGTGGAGACGAGACTCAGCAGAAAAACGAATAGCGCTGCCAGGATCGCCGCGCGTCGCGTCATCGACTGCACCGTCGCTCGCCTCATCGCCGCACCCAGCTTTCTTTTCCTCTACGCTTCTCTATCCGGCACTCTCGCACAGAAGCTTACTGTAACTCGCTGATACCTCGGCGCCCTGAATTCGATTCCTTGAATCAGAAATTTCGCTAAAGATTGCTGGCCTGCGTGGGATTGGTTTCCCCCATGAGCATTAGAGTGCGCTGCGAGAACGGCAGGTAGAGAAGCGCCGCGGTGGCCGCCAGCGCCAAACCGATGCCGATTTCATCGACCAGCAGAAAAGGCGCCAGCGCCCAAAGCTCATCGAGGGGAAACACAAACGGGAACATATATAGGAATTTGATAGGCAGGCCGCGATATCCGAAAATCGCCGCGGAAAGCAAATACAACCGCACCGGGATTCCGACGAGCGCCGTCGCCAGCAGAAGCCCGACCAGCCACTTGGGATGCTGAACCGCCTGGGACAGCAGCGGCTCGACGTGTTCCAGCCTGGCCAGGGAGATGACGTAGAAGCACAAGTACATGATTTGAATCAGCGAAAATAGGAACTGCACCACGCCGCGCGGCGCATCCGGCAGATCGTGAGCGTCGCTCAGAGCGAAATTGCGCTTCTCGGCGGAAAAACTCTCCGCAAAATGTTCCGGGGCTCGTTGCGACGCGGCAGCCGGCTCCGGCGGAGTTGCGGAAGTTGGCGCGCCATCCGGCAGGACCGCGACGGAGGCGATGAAACGGTAGCCGCGGCGCGGGATCGTCTGAATGAATCGCGGATTTTCCGCCGAATCGCTGAGCGCTTCCCGCAGTTTGTTTACTGCGGTGTTCAGGCTATGGTCGTAATCGACATACGTATCCACGGGCCACAGCAGCAGCCGCAGTTCTTCGCGGGTCACCACGTCGCCGGGCCGACCAAGGAGATGAAGCAGCACGTCCAGCGGCTGGCCTTGCAGCCGTGGGCGCGACTTGCCGTCCTTGCGCAATTCGCCCGTGCCGCTGTCCAGCTCATACAAGCCGAAGCGAAAAACTGAATTTTGATTGGTTGGTTCGGGCACGGCGCTTGTCCAGCTGTGAGATGCCGCCCCTATTCTAGAAGATGTTCACGCATAACACCAAAACTTTCTTGGAGTTACAGAATGATGCTATATGCATAGTAAATGCGTTCCCGTGTATTGCACGCCGTCGTTGAAATCGGGCATTGTCGCGGCGTACTGGGAGGCAGCCATCCGAAATCGTTTCCAATTTAGCCGGCGCTGGACGCTCTGCCTTTGCCTATTGGCGGCACTGTCGCCGGCCGGCGCCGCAGAGCTGGGGCCGCAGGCTGTTCGAGGCTTCGACGAATACGTCCGCTTGACCGTTCTGCGGATGCAGAGTGAGTTGGCGCGGGGCGGCACGTTTCTGTGGGTGGACGGCCTGTCGGAGGACAGGCGCAAAGAAGCGTATGCCCGGCTGCAGCGCGGGGAAGTAGTTTCGGAACGTCTGCACACTTCCGATCCTTCGGGCCGTGCGGCTACTCCCGGGGCACTCATTCATCACTGGGTGGGAACTGTTTTTATTACAGGAGTGTCGGTGAGGCAGGTGCTGGCGGTAGTTGAGGACTACGACCGCCATGCCGAGTATTACCAGCCCGACGTGATGCAATCAAAAAAAATCGCGCAGGACGGCGGGAACTTCAAGGTTCACTACTTGCTGAAGAAAAAGAAAATCATCACCGTCGTTCTGGACACGGATTACGACGTGCATCGCGTTGTGCTCGACGACGCCCGCGCTTATAGCGACTCCATCAGCACGCGGATAGCGCAGGTCGAAAACGCCGGGAGCCCCGGCCAGCACGAACTGCCGCCGGGAAAAGACGGCGGATATTTGTGGCGGCTCAATTCCTACTGGCGATTTTTCGATTCCGGCAGCGGTGTGTACGTGCAATGTGAAGCTATTTCGCTGACGCGGGATATTCCCGCCGGCCTGAGTTGGCTGGTCGGGTCGTTTGTCGAGAGTATTCCCAGGGAATCGCTGGATTTCACGCTGCAATCGACGCGAGCGGCGGTGTTGCACGGGGCGCAGCGAGGCCGTGAATTCAACCCGTCTCATAAATAGTCCCGGCCCGAACTCGGTAGTCCGTCAGGGGCTAAAGCCCTTTTTTCCCAGCCCTGAACGTCGCGGCTGAAGCCGCGACCCACAAAGATTTTTTGAACTGACTTCTCGAGGGATCAGGCATTTCACCAGGAGGTTGGTTATGGCCAACGACGATGCACAATTGGAAGCGAGACCACGTGCGATCAAGAATTCAGATTTTCAAACCGCGAAGCCCACCGGCTTCAAAGACGCTTTTCGTCTTCAGGAAAGCTTCACCGCCGCGGCCGAGCGCAAGGCGCTGGCGTGGCTAGCCGCGCGGCTGCCGTCGTGGATGAATTCCGATCATCTGACGCTGATTGGCTTCGTCGCGATGCTTCTGGCGGGCGCCAGCTACGCGCTGGCGCGGACGAGCCGTGCGGGCCTGCTGCTGGCGACATTTTTTCTGGCCCTGAACTGGTTTGGCGACAGCCTCGACGGCACGCTGGCGCGCTTGCGCAACCGGCAGCGCCCACGCTACGGCTTCTATGTCGATCATATGATCGATACTTTCGGCGGATTGTTTCTGATGAGTGGCCTGGCGATTTCCGGTTTCATCGATTGGAGAATCGCGCTGGGAATGTATGTGGTCTTTCTGATGCTTTCCGTCGAGGTCTATCTTGCGACCTACACCGTGGGTACGTTTCGGCTCTCGTTCGCGAAATTCGGTCCCACGGAAATCCGGATCCTGCTGGCGCTTGGGAACGTGGCGCTCTGGTTCGGCGTGGAGGCGCACATCGCCGGCGCGACTTACCGCCTCTTTGATATCGGCGGAATGGTTGCCATCACAGGAATGGCTGTGATGCTGGTGATTTCGACGCTCCTCAATACGGTCAAGCTCTACAGGCAAGAACCCGTTCCTTCGTTGCCCCGGAAATAGATTTCGCGCAGTGGATTGAAGTTTTTCGTGATTTCTCGAGTTCTTGTCATTACTTAGTACTATATGCGCGTAAGGGTTGTGATATCCCCGCCTGCAGTGAACCACGTATTTCAGATAATCGTTGGCGCATGCCTATACTGGTATTCCCGGCGCACGAAGAAAGGATGGCATGTCTCTCCGAGATCTTTCGCGCAGGGAATTGATCAAAGTTGGCGGGGCCGCGGCGCTGACCGAACTGGGCGCGCTGCTTTTGCATGGATGCGGTTTGTCCGGGCCCGCTTCCATGCCCTCCTCGAATCCTTCTTCCGCGTGCGGCGGCAAACTGACGGACATCGAGCACGTGGTCATTTTCATCCAGGAGAATCGTTCCTTCGACCACTATTTCGGCAGCTATCGTGGCGTCCGGGGATTCGCGGACCAGAGCCTGGCGTTTCAGCAGCCGGATTCAGCAAACACGGCCAACCCGCCGATTGGCGTCCTGCAATCATTTCATCTTGATATTTCCACCACCAACGCGGCCTGCACCCATGACATCACCCATGATTGGATTCCCCAGCACCAGAGCTGGAACAACGGCATGATGAACGGGTTTGTCAATTCGCGCCTGGCCATCGATGCCAATGACGCCGTTCTGGCGATGGGCTACTACAACCGGACCGACATTCCGTTCTATTACGCTGTCGCTGATGCATTTACCATTTGCGACAACTATTTTTGCCCGGTCATGGGCCCGACCGACCCGAATCGTCTCTATTCCATGGCCGCCTCGATCGATCCGGACGGCAAGAACGGCGGACCGCTGCTGCAAACCCTCGGCACCAATCGTTCCAGTTTCTTCGGCAAGTTGACGTACACGACCATGCCGGAACAGCTCCAGTCGCGCGGGATTTCCTGGAAGGTTTACACTTCGCCCGACTCGAACATTTTGAATACGCTTTTTTCGGATAACGTTCTGTCGTACTTCAAGAATTTTCAGGACCAGACTTCGCCCCTTTACAAGAATGCGTTCGTGCCGCAATTTCCCACCGATTTTCTGGCGGATGCGGCCTCCGGCAACTTGCCGCAAGTCTCCTGGGTGCTAGCGTCGATTGTCGATTCCGATCATCCTCCCGGCCCGGCGCTATTTGGCGAAGCCACGCTGGCGGGAATGCTGGCCGCGCTGACCGCGAATTCCGCCCAGTGGGCCAAAACGGTGATGTTCGTAACGTACGATGAGAATGGCGGATTCTTCGATCACGTTCCGCCGGTCACCGCGCCCGCAGGCACGCCCGGCGAATATCTCACGGCGCCGCCGGTGATTGACTCGACCGTTGAGGGCGGCATCACCGGTCCGATCGGACTTGGTTTTCGCGTGCCCATGTTGATTCTGTCTCCGTTCACTCGAGGTGGGTTCGTTTCTTCGGATCTGTTTGACCACACTTCAATTCTGCGTTTTCTGGAAACGCGGTTCGGCGCGGAGGTGCCGAACTTAAGCGCCTGGCGCCGCGCCACGGTAGGAGATCTCACCAGCGCATTCAACTTCGCCGCGCCGAATTCGTCGGTTCCGAACTTGCCCTCGACCGCGCCGGCAATTCCCCGGATTGTCCAGCAATGCCTCGCCAGTCTGGTGGGCATCACGCCCTATCCAGTGCCCAACCCGCAGAGCCTGCCGGTGCAGGAATCCGGGACCGCTGCGAAGCCCAGCGGCACCTGCTGAAGCTGTCCGAAGATGCCGGAGCGGACTGGGGCACGCGAACCACGGTCGAGGGATTCCGCAGACCTGAAATCCCAATTTGGTTTGAGTGCCACGGTGCGAGTACCAACTTGGCCCGTGAACCACGACTTGGTCCGCTGATCTGTATTCCGTAAGTTTCCGCAGCCTCCAAACTCTAAATTTTCAGCGACTTACCAAGCGCCAGCAACTCTCGATTGGTCTGGAAAATGCTTTTCGAATCGAGGGAGGAATTGTGTCCAATCAGAGGTTCTCGGTCGCGTCGCTGATCTTCCTGCATCGATTCACGATCGTCCTGGCGGCCTCCGCGGCGTTGCTGGGGAGCCAGGATGCCAGCCCACAATCCCCACCCGCACCCGCGGCGCCGGTTCAGCCCGCGGGACCACGGGATCTGGCCACCGTCTCACTCGAAGACTTGATGAACTTGCGGGTCACGTCGGTTTCCAAGACCGAGCAAAAGATGTCGCAAGTGGCGGCGGCCCTGGCGGTGATCACCCAGGAGGACATCATCCGTTCCGGAGCGACGAACATTCCGGACCTGCTGCGCATGGTGCCGGGAATGGATGTCTCGCAAATCAACGCCAATTCCTGGGCTGTCTCCGCGCGCGGTTTCAATCAGCAGTTCAGCAATAAATTGCTGGTGCTGATCGATGGGCGCGCCGTCTACACCCCCCTGCTCGGCGGAGTGAACTGGGACACGCAGGATGTGCTGCTGGAGGACATTGACCGGATCGAAGTGATTCGCGGCCCCGGCGCCACCGTGTGGGGCGCGAATGCCGTGAATGGCGTCATCAACATTGTTACCAAACGGGCCGCGGACACGAAGGGCGGCTTGCTCAGCGCCGGTGGCGGGACGGAAAGGCAGGCCGATGCGTCAGCGCAATTTGGCGGGACGGTTCGCGGCAATACCGATTATCGAGTCTATGCCAAATACCTGAATCGTGGCTCGCTGCCGGATTTCGATGGTTCCGGCAGCGATGACGGCTGGCACCTGTTGCACGGCGGTCTCCGTGCGGATACCGCCCTATCGTCGAAAGATTCTTTAACGCTGGAAACGGACGTCTACACCGGCAGCGAAGGCGCCACGATTGTTCATATCTCAAGCATCGATCCTCCTGTTGTTGGAAACCTGAACACCATCGACCGGCTCGGGGGCGGAAGCATCCTAGGCCGATGGGATCATACTTTTTCGAGCCGTGCCGGAACCTCCTTTCAGTTTTACTACGACAACTATGAACGGACCGGACCGGAGTCCGAAGAGACGCTGAAAATCGTGGATTTCGAGTTCAATCACCATTTTGGCTGGGGAGAGCGGCAGAACATCGTCTGGGGCATGGGTTACCGCCACTTCGCGGACGAGGACGAGGGGACGATCGATCAATCGTTCAATCCACCCAACGCCGCACTGCAACAGTTCACTTTCTTCGGAGAGGATACCGTCGCCCTCCGCCCGGATCGATTGTATTTGACGTTCGGCACAAAAATTGAAAACAGCTATTTCACCGGCTATGGCCTGGAGCCCAGCGTTCGGCTGGCGTGGACTCCGGTCGGCTGGGCAACCTTCTGGTCCGCTGTCTCACGAAGCGAGCGAAGCCCAGCTCGCCGGGACTCGCAACTGGTTGCCCCCCTGAGCGTATTTCCTGACCCCAACGGATCGAGCACCCCAGTGGAAGTTATTTTGTTCGGCGATCCAAAGTTCGTTCCCGAACACGTGATCGCCTACGAGTCCGGATTTCGCGCCCAGCCCAATGGGCGGATTTCCGTCGACATCTCCGCCTTTTTTAATCAGTACGATCATCTGGAGAGCCTGGAACCGGGTACAGAATTTCTGCAGAGCAGCCCGCCGCCCGCTCGATTGGTCATGCCCATCGTGTTCGGAAACCTTTTGTATGGAACCACGGAGGGAGGCGAAGTTTCCGCCAATCTGAAGTTGACGGACCGCTGGACCCTGAGCCCTGGTTACGCCTTTCTGGAAATGCATTTGAAGCCCCGGCCCGCGAGCCAGGACCAGATCTCCGTCGCGGAGATCCAGGGATCCAGTCCGCAGCATCAGGCGCAGTTGCGATCCCACGTCGATCTCTCGCACGGGCTTTCCTGGGACGCCAGCGCCTATTTCGTCAGCGCCTTGCCGGTCCAGGGCGTCTCCTCGTATACGCGAGTCGATACGCAGCTGTTGTGGAAATTTGCGGAGCGCGCGGAATTCAGTCTGGTGGGGCAGAACTTGCTTAGAGAAGAACATCTGGAATCCATGGATGCAATAACCTTGGTCAATTCCTCATTGATCAAGCGCAACGCCTACGCAAAATTGACCTGGCGCTTTCCGTAGCGCCGGCACCGCGCCGGCATTTTTTCGCACGCCAGACGCTCAACCGTGCCGGCAATCCACGCCCGAATTTTCCGCAAAGTGGGATAAAAGCAGATTCCTCGGGCGAACCCCGCCCTTCGGTTCACCGCGAACGCTCTCCGTGAACGGAATGACAGTTGTTTTTCCGCAGGCTTTAAAGGAATGGGCCAGAGTTCTCAGCTGCGCAATACTCCCGGCTCAATATTGTGCTGTCGCGCGAGGTCGCTCAGTTCGTCCATCTGGCTCTGAACTTCCTGCACTTGCGCTTCTAGGTTTGCGACGCCCTGCGCGGGGGTCACTCCGGCATCGGGCTGATTCAGGGCAAGTCCCGGCTGCGTGATGCGGTCGGCCGCCTGCGCGATCGCAGTCTGCTGACGGCGCAAGGCAGCGGTGCGCTTGTCCAGTTCGTCTTGAAGCGCGGCGGCCGTATCGGCATACCACTGCGGATCGTCGAGCCGCGACTCATACGCTGGATACGCGGGCTCCGCCGGAGTCTCGGATACGTTCGCCGCGGGCGCCGGCGATTCCTGCCCGACGATGGAAATCAGCCCCTGCGAGCGGAGTCGGTCCATGTCGTCATTCGTCCAGACTTTTTTGGGTTGGTTCTGATTATTTTGCTCGGGGCGAGGCTTTTCCGCAGCTTGCGAAGAGCACGTTACCAGCAAGGCCAGAGCCGCCGCGATTGGAAAGTAGAAGTACCGCATCGATCCTCCTCGGCGGGGACAAGTTCAGTGTACATCCGATGTGGATTCGCCGGGAAATGAAAGTTGAATGTACACGCAGCAGAAGATTTCCGCGGCGACCGATGTGCCGCATCGCATTTTCCGTTCGTGCAGTTTGAAGTCCCGGAGGGACGGCACAGCGTCGGCGTAGCGCCAGCAGTGTGCCGCCCCTCCGGGGCTTGTCCTGGTCTCGCACCTACCCACCGCTTACGCGGTGGGCTACGGTCTGCCGTCCCTTACGGGACTGGCTAAATTAAAAGGGGCGATTTTTCATTCTGCGGGACGCTGCGGACAGGTTTCTAAATATTGTTGCAGAACAGATTTTTAAACCCTGCTGGAGGAGGCCGGCGTTGCCGGCGTGGCTGCGCGCGGGGTGTATTTCGTCTGGATGTAATCGTCGACTAATTTGCGGAACGCGGCGGAGAGTTCGTCATAATTTCCGTGCAGCGTGACGGATTTTTTCCCGTCGATGTACACCGGGCAGCTTGGTTCTTCTCCCGTACCGGGCAGGCTGATGCCGATGTTGGCGGCCTTGGATTCGCCGGGACCGTTGACGATGCAGCCCATCACGGCCAGGGTCATGTCCTCGACGCCTTCGTATTGCTGCTTCCATTGCGGCATGCTATCGCGAATGTAGTCCTGAATGCGTTCGGCGAGTTCCTGGAACGTGGTGCTGGTGGTTCGCCCGCAGCCTGGGCAGGCGGTCACGCTTGGCGCGAAGGAGCGCAAGCCCAGCGACTGCAGAAGTTCGCACGCCGCGTAAACTTCCTCGCGGCGGTCGCCGCCGGGGCGCGGCGTCAGCGAAATGCGGATGGTGTCGCCGATCCCCTCCTGCAACAGAATGCCCAGGGCGGCCGAGGACCACACCACGCCCTTCGTGCCCATCCCGGCTTCGGTCAGGCCCAGATGCAAAGGCTGCTCGGTCTTGCGCGATAGCTCGCGATAAACCTTGATCAGGTTCTGGGGCTTGGAAACCTTGCAGGAAATGATGATCTGATCGTGGCGGAGACCGCATTCCAGCGCCAGTTCGGTCGATTCGATCGCCGACTGCACCATGCAATGATTGATGATTTCCTCGGAGTCCAGGCCCAGGTCGCGGTCGGTGTTTTCCTGCATTTTGCGCATCACCAGTTCCTGGTTCAGCGAGCCGCCGTTGACGCCGATGCGCACCGGCTTGCCGTTATCGACGGCGACCTTGCAGATGGTGGAAAACTGCTCGTCGCGGCGCACTCCCGCGCCGACGTTGCCGGGATTGATGCGGTATTTGTCCAGCGCCTGGGCGCAATCGGGATATTTGGTCAGCAAAACGTGCCCATTGTAGTGAAAATCGCCGATGATCGGCGCGGCACAGCCCAGATCGCGCAGCCGCGCCACGATTTCCGCGACCGTAGCAGCGGATTCCGGCATGTTCACGGTAATGCGTACCAATTCGGAACCGGCGTCGGCCAATTCCTTGCACTGCGCCACGGTCGCAGCGATGTCCGCCGTATCCGTGTTGGTCATGGATTGGACCACTACCGGCGCCCCGCCACCGACCTGGTACTGGCCGACTTTGACGCCGTAAGTCTTGCGCCGGGTTATGGGAAAAATCTGCATGGTTTCAGTGTCAGCCAATCATAGCAGGCCTCCGGCGCGGTTGAAAGGTCGCGTGGCGCATGCTTTAGCTTGCGGCGTTTCATCGCCGGGATGCTACAAGCTGAACATCCGCAAGCTAGAGCGTGCGCCACTCCAGCTAAGTGCTTGCTAAATCCGCCATTTGTGTAACAATTCGGCCGCGTACTGGTACTCAGGGGGGATGTTTTCTTATGCGGTCAGGATTGAGCGCAGCGGTTTACCTGGTGGTCTTAGCAGGGATGTGCGGGGTCGGTTCATTTCACGCGACCGTTCAAGCTCAGGACCGGTTTATGGGACAAGTCCAATTCGTGGATGCGTCCAAGCCTGCGAAGGCTTCCGGCGTGTGGGTCGATGGCCAGTACGTCGGCTACCTGGGTGAACTGAAGGGCTCGAACCGCCTTCGGCTGCTGCCCGGCGACCATGACATCAGCATCCGCCAGGCCGGATATTCGGAGTTCACCCAAAAAGTGGTGATCGAGCCGAGATCGGTCGCCTTCGTTCACGTGAACATGAGCAAAGACGCACGGTTTGTCTATCCCGACCCCAAAACCAGTTCCGAAGTGAGGCTAGACGTGGTGCCTACCCGGGCCGCCGTGTTCGTCGATGACGCTTACGTGGGTACTGTGGACCAATTCTACGGGGTGCAACACGCCATGCTGCTGGCTCCCGGAAAGCACCGCTTCAAGATCGCCTTGCCGGGTTTTCGAACCTTCGAGACCGAGCTGAACCTTTTTCCGCGGCAGAAGTTTGCGCTGCGCACCGAACTGATGACCGGCAGCATTAACGACGCCGATCCCAGCATCCGGGCGGATTCGCCGACGGCAAGCTCGGCGGTGAGCCCGAATCCAACGGCCGCACGCTGAAACCAGTTTCAGGGTGAGTTTCTTTCAAGCCGCACAGACTTCAGTCTGTGCGGTTTTGTGCTGCCAAGGACAAAATTCCACAGACTGAAGTCTGTGCCACTTACGCCCCCGCGGCTTGGTTTCCACGCAGACCCAGTTCATCGGCGGCGCCGCGCATCGCGGCGATGCAGAATGCGATGTGCTCTTCGATCGGCACGCCCAGCTCCTCCGCGCCTTTGCGCACATCTTCGCGATTCACGCCGCGCGCGAAGGCCTTGTCCTTCAGCTTGCGCTTCACGGAATCGGGCTCGACCTCAAAAATGCTTTTGCTGGGTTTCACCAGCGAGCATGCAGTGAGGAACCCGGCGAGTTCGTCGCAGGCGAACAGTGTGTGCTCGAGTGGGGTCTCGCGCGGCACGTTGCAGTAGTCGGCATGCGTGACGATGGCGCGAATCATCTCTTCAGGATAGCCGCGCTCGCGCAG
>DATGJQ010000020.1:0-29209 GCA_035295105.1 Candidatus Acidiferrales bacterium
CGCACCTGCGGGAAGAGTTTCTTGGCCAGAGCCATTTCGGCAGCCACGTTTTCCGGGCTGCGCACGCGATACCGGTGGCCCCCAAGCGTCTGCGGCCACAGGCAGAACGTGCACTTGGACCGGCAGCCTCGTCCGGTGTACAGCGACACATACGGATGCTGCAGGTAGCCGATAAAATAATTCTCGATGGTCAGGTCGCGCTTGTAGACATCCACCACGTACGGCAGATCGTCCATGTTCTCGATCGTCGGCCGCGGCGGCGTCAGCGTCACGCGCCCGTTATCGCGATAGGCGATTCCGCCGACTTCTTTCAGCGGCTTGCGCGAGGCAACGTCCGCGCAGATGTAATCGAATTCCCCGAGCGAGACCCAATCGACGGCTGGAGCCAGGTTCATCGATTGCAACGGCAGCACGCCCACGTGCGCTCCGACCATCCCGATCATGATATTCGGGTTAATTTCCTTGAGGTGCGCCGCGAATTTCGCGTCATTGGGGAAGGAAGGCGTGCTGGTGTGCAGCACCGCCAGTTCGTAATCCTTGGCCAGGGGCGCGACCTGATCGACGGTCAGGCCATCCGGAGGCGCGTCAATCAAGCGGCTGCCCGGAACCATGGCTGCCGGCTGAGCCAGCCACGTCGGATACCAGAATGATTTGATCTCGCGCCGCGCCTGGTAGCGCGCGCCCGCTCCGCCGTCAAAGCCTTCGTAGCTCGGCGGATTCAGAAACAGCGTCTTCATCACTTCGGGCATGCTTTTCTTCCCCTGATTCCGGAGTTTGCACAGGTAGCAAACATCCTGGAGCTAATATCTTACCTGAAACGCGGCTGGCGCCGAAAGAAAAGACAGTAGGGTTTGCCTTAGTTGTGTGGTTTGAACGGCATAGCTGGTGCAGGCCTTACGAACTACTCGCACGCGCGCGCTGCCAGGCTCATCCTGAGCGCTGAAAAAAGCGCACAGCCAAAGTGGCTGCGCTAACTACTGCAACACCTGCGCCAGTTGACCCGTGGTGTGCAATAGTTCCAGCTGCGTTTGCTGGCGCGAGTAGTTGGCGTCCAGAAACGCTAGCCACTTGTCGTTTTCCTCGATGTGCGCCGCTTCCAGGTCCTTCAGGCTTCCCCGCCCTTCGTCGAACTGCGCCTGCAGCACACGCACATTTTCCTGCGCCAACTGCAGTTCGAGCCGCGCCACTTCCCCGCCCAGTTCCGCCTCGCGCACCAGCCTGGCCTTTCGCCTGACGTCGAGGGACAACTCGCTGCGCTTTTTTTGCAGCGCCAGTGTCGCGGCATTGAGGTCGGCCTGCGCAAAAGCGACCGCCGAAGACGTGCGCGAAGCGAAGATCGGGATCTGCACCTGGACTCCGAAGATCACGTTGTTGCGCTGAAACTTGTCAAAAAAATCGGTGTAATTGTTGATTTTGCTCAGGACGTTGTACTGGCCGGTAAGCGAAAAAGACGGCCAGCGCCCGCCCTGTTCGCCCTTCAGCTTGAATTGCCGGGCGCGCAGTTCGGTCTGTGCCTGCTTCAACTCCACATTGTTGGCCATGGCTTCGGTCACAACGTCCGCCGAAGCCGCCGAGGCCGCCCCGGGAATCTCCTCGGTGGAAACTTCGATGAATTCGTCCGCGGGAAGGCCCATCATGTCGCGCATTTCGCCGGAGAGGAAGTCGTCGCGGTCCTCCAGTTGCGCGATGCGCTGCTCGACGCGCGCCGTGGTCAGTTGCGCGCGGATCACTTCGACCGGAAGCTCGCGCCCGGTGTTGGCGCGCTCCCGGGTGGCATCCAAAATTCTGCCCGCGCTGGTGCGCTCGGCGCGCATCAACTCCAGCGCGTGCCGCACTTTTGCCAGCTCCAAATAGTCAAGCGCCGCGCGGGACATCACCGTGTCACGCACATCGTCCATTGAGAGCCGCTGCTCTTCGGCGCGCTGCTCCGCGGCATGCTGCTCGCCCTTCAAGGGCGGATTGAAAATCTGCTGCGTGTAGGAGAGTGAGAACACCGCGGGCGCGCCACCGCCCTCCAGCAGCGGGAAACCGCTGGTGTAGGCGATGCCCGTGCCGGTGTACAGGTTGGGAAGAAACGCCGAGCGCGCCACGCCAATCTGCCGCTGCATCACCCCGTACTGCAGCCGGGCCAGAGCCAGGTCGCGGCTGTTGGCCACCGCCAGATTCACGGCTTCTTTCAACGTCAGTTTGCGCGACAACTCGGAATCCTGCGCGCGGGCCGGCACGAGTGCCACCAAAACAAAAATTGCCAGTCCAACCGCGCCCGCCGCCGCGCAGAACCGAAGGCGGTTTTTCCTTCCATTTCGCAAGCCCATCTTCCTGCACCCACTTTCCGCCGGCATAGCTTGCGGCGCGTTCGCCGCCGCCAATTCAGCCGCCGCAAGTCCAGTCCGTCGCGATTCTAGTCCGTCGCAGTTGTTATACGCACTCTTATTCATATCGCAGCGATTCGGTAGGCTGCAGTTGCGAGGCGCGCTCCGCGGGCAGATATCCGAAAAACACGCCCACCGAACACGACACCAGGAACGCCAGCACCACCGATTCCCACGGCACCGGAACGCTGATATATTCCGGCAGCCACGGACGCGCCATCACCGGAATGGCCACGGCGATCAGAATTCCCAGGACCGAACCGAAGCCGCTGATTAAAAACGCCTCCAGCAAAAACTGGTACAGAATTTCCTTGTGCCGGGCGCCGATGGCCTTGCGAATTCCAATCTCCCGGGTGCGTTCCTGCACCGTTACCAGCATGATGTTCATGATGCCGATGCCGCTGACCAGAAGCGCGATGAACCCGATCAGCAGCAAAACGATGGTCAGGGCCAGCGCGATCCTGCGGGCCGCATCCAGAATGGAGCTGAGATTCTGCACGGAGTACCGGGCGCGCGTGGGATGTCGGCTGCGCAGCAGCGCTTCGAGTTCATGGGTCACCGGAATCACGTCCTCGGGGTTGCGGGCCTGCGCGTAGAGCATTTCCAGGGAGGAGTCTCCCAGATAGTATTTCATCAGCGGGAAAGGAACGAGGATGGTGTAATCCTGAATCTCGGAGAGCCCAAAAGTTTCGACGCGTTCACGAAAGACGCCGATCACCGTAAAGCTGAGCTCACCGACGCGCAGACTTTTTCCAATCGGATCGGCAAATGGAAATGCGAACTTCGCCAGTTGCGTGGTGATCAGGCAGACGCGGCTGCGCTGGGCAATATCGTCCCCATCCAGAAACCTCCCGCGCAGGATCAGCAAATTGCGAATTTCCTGAAACCCTTCGGTGACGCCCACCAGATTCACGTTCCGTTCGATGGATCCAACATTCACCGCGGCCAGATCACCGCGCGTTCCCGCCACGGTGACCACTCCCGGAATCCCGTTCTTCACGGCGTCCATGTCCGCGATCGATAATTCATCCTGCAGCATGATCTGCTGGTTCGGATCGATATCCAGGCGGGCGTAAACCAGGTTCGATCCGACGCCTTCGATCTGCTGGATCACGTAACGGCGCCCGCTGAGCGCCACGGTCACCACCAGAACGATGCAGGCGCTGCCGATGATGACTCCCAGCGTGGTCAGAAACGCCCGGACCTTGTTGGCCCAAAGAGCGTCCAACGCCACCATCCAGGTTTCGTTTCGCATCATCATGGAAATTTGCGCCGAATCGCGCGCGAATCATGGCGGGCCTCACTCGATCCGGCCTCGCCTGGCGCGGCGGAACCGCTTTACTTTTTCTGAGCGCGCTTTAATTCCTCTTCCACCGTTTTGTTGTGCGGATCGAGCGACAGCGATTTACGATAGTCCTCCGTCGCTTCCGAATTTCTTCCCAGAGATTCGTGCAGTTTCCCCAGCCACTCGTAGGCCGCCGCATGAGGCGGCAAGTCCGAATTGTCCGGCACCGTGGCCATATACGACTTCAACAGCAATTCCGCCTCGCTGGGGTTTTCCTTGCCCATTACCAGCAACACGCCGCGATAGAATTTCAACCGGCGGTCATCCGGATCGATCTGCTCGGCCTTGCCGATGGCCTCCTCCATTTTTTCGGCGTTGGGGCGGTCGCGATAGTAGTCGCACACCTCAAAGTAAACGCCCGCGCGGTCGGAACCCGATTCCAGAATTTTTCCGAAGGCCGCGTCGGCTTCGCCCATGCGCTTTTTCGTTGCAAGGAATTCTCCTCGTGCCAACTGGCCCTGGACGGGGTCGATCTTTTCCAAAGCATCGATATGGCGCAGCGCCTTGTCATCGCCGCCGCCGACCGTGGATGGAGCGTTCATCTCGAATCGGATCAGGTCGCGTTGCGCCTCAAAATTCCGGGAATCGAGCTCCACGGCGATTTCAAATTCGCGATGCGTTCTGCGGGCGAGGCTCAAGGCGCTAAGGAAAATGCTTTCCTCGGCCCGGCGCCCATAAGCCCTCCCCAGCCAGTCATGGTTTTCGGAATTCTTGGGGTCCAGTTGCACGGCGCGCTCCAGGCTGGCCGCAGCCCGCGGAAATTCGCGCAGCTGGTAATAACTCTCGCCCAGCAGAAGATGCAGGGAGGCATCATTGGGAGAACTGGCGATCGCGCTGTTCAACGCATCCACGGCGCGATTGTAACGGCCGCCGTTGTAGTCGCGCTGCGCCTCGGCCAGCGCCGTGGAAGCCTGGCTCGCACGAATCGTACCCGCGCCCAGGCCGCCGGCGCTCGCAACGGCCGCCGCCAGCACCAGGAGTCGCCGGATCATTCCTGGCGTACCGGTATGATGCGCAAATTTTCCTTTAGAGGAACTTCCCCGGGCAGCGCCACGACGTCGCCTTCATTCAACCCGGAAAGGACTTCGATCTTGGTCGGATTGGCGATGCCTACTTTGATCGCCGCGCGGTGCAGGCGATCGTCCTCCACTCGATACACGTAGCGCTTGTCGCCATCGATCGAAACGGCGCCGCGGGGGACCACCAGGGCCTGCGACCGCTCGCTGATATGAATGCGCACATCCACGGTGGTATTTGGCAACAGGTCCAGCCGATCATTGGTCACCGAGCAGAGCAACTCTCCAACGCTGCGCGTGCCGCGCGTCACCACCTGCTTCGGCAGCACTTCCGTCCGGCCATTCCAGACCCGGTCGGGATGCGCGTCCCAAAGGATTTCCACCGGCTGGTTGACCTCAATTCGTCCCAGGTCAGGCTCATCGATGAACGCCCGAACGCGCACCTGGCTCAAATCCGCCAGCTCCGCCAGCAGGTCTCCGGCTTTCACAAAATCGCCCTGGTGAATCGGCAGCGAATACAGCGTGCTGTCAAACGGCGCGATCCCGTGGGCGGAGTCCAGCCGCTCTTCAAGATCGCGCACTGTGGCGCGTTCGTGCTCCACCTGCAAGGAGACGCGCCCCTGATCGAGTTGCGCCTGCTGGACCAGCGTTTGTTTCACTTTTTCCGAAGACTGAACATCGGCCTCCGCCTGGATGAGCTGCAGCTTGTTCTGCGCCAGTTCATCGGGCGTAGCGGCCTTCTCAGCCACCAGCTTGGTCAAGGCTTCGTTGTCCCGGCGCAGTTGGTCGCGGCTGGCCTGCGCTTTCTCCACGTCGGCGGCAGCCTTGGCGATTTGGCTGGCGTGGCCCCCGGCTTTGGCCACGTTGAGCGCTTCTTCCTGAGCGGCCAGGTCGGCGCGCGCTTGCGCCAGATCGGACTGCACTTCGGTGTCATCGAGCGCAAACAGCATTTGTCCCTTTTTGACTTGCTGGCCCTCCACCGCATAGACGCGCGCCACAAACGTCGGGTAGCGGGCGCGAAACGTTCGCGGCGACACCGGCTCAACCTTGCCATTGGTGGAGACCACTGAACTCAGATTTTCACGAACCACATCGGCCACGCCGACGCGCGCTGTCGATCCCCGGCTGCCCACAAACACCAGGACCGCGGTCAGCACCAGGGCGCCGATCACCAGGATCCACAGCCTTCGGCCCAGCGCCGATGTCATCGTGTCCTCGTTCTGCCAGCCTGAGCTGGCGGGATGGAAACTTGGTATTCTAACAAAGCTTCATTCGGCGGACGAATACCCGGCAGCGATAGGAAAGGCCCCGTTGGCGTCCCGCGAGTGCCGCGCGAAGCTGCGCTGTGCCCCGCCCAGGATGCCGCCGGCCGAAGCGCGTGCCCCGGCACGGATCAAAACACGGGAAGGTGTTGCGGCGCCCGCCGGTATGCTAAAATTTGAATATGCCAACCGATCCTCCGCAACCGCAAGCGCACGACCCGAAGCACCATGCTCCGGCGCCCGGGCAACCCGTTCTTCATCGTGTTTGCATTCAGTGTAACAACATGTTCCGCGTCACGCCTGAGAATTTTGACGCCAAGCAGTGCCCCGCCTGCCATAAGGGCTAGCGGTTTCCACACGTTCTGATCGAGTACCCCTCCTTCTGCAAATGATCTCCGCGTTCGGTTACAATCTGCGCCGCATCTTTCGCGAAATGAGACCGACGCGAAATGAGACCGAATGATTGAAGTCCGGCAGCTGGCCAAGCAATTCCGTGACAACAAGCGCGGCATCGTGCGCGCGGTGGATGGTGTGAGTTTTGCCTGCCGGCCTGGAGAAATTTACGGCCTGCTGGGGGCCAATGGAGCGGGGAAAACCACCACGCTGCGCATACTGGCCACGATTCTGACGCCCTCGCAAGGCACAGCCGTGGTCGCGGGATATGACGTCACCCGCGATCCGCAGAGGGTCCGTTCAAGCGTCGGATTTCTCTCCACCGCCACCGCGCTGTACGCGCGCCTTTCCGCGCGGGAAATGGTGGAATATTTTGGGCGGCTGCACGGACTCGAGGAAGCGACGCTCCGCCGCCGCATCGATGAAATCTTCGAGCGCCTGGACATGAATGATTTCCGCGACCGCCGCTGCGACAAGCTTTCCACCGGTATGAAACAGAAAGTTTCTATCGCGCGAACGCTGGTGCATGACCCTTCGGTCATGATCTTCGATGAGCCCACCGTAGGCCTCGACATCATGGCTTCCCGCACCATCACCGCATTCATCCGCGAGTGCCGCGACGCCGGCAAGACCGTGGTTCTTTCCACGCACGTGATGCGCGAAGTCGAAAAACTCTGCGACCACATCGGAATTATTCACGATGGCAAACTTTTGGCCGAGGGAACCCTTGCCGATTTGCGCGCCCGCTATGCCGTGCAGGATCTCGAGGATTTGTTCGTGAAAGTGGTTCAGGCATGAGCGCGCGCGCCGTCGGCGTTGTCTACCGCAAGGAGCTGATCGATTCCCTGCGCGATCGTCGCACGGTAGTCTCCATGATTGTCGTGCCCTTGCTGGTGATGCCCCTGCTCACTATTGGAATGGGATTCCTGTCGCTGACTCTGGTCGGCCTGGCGATGAAAGAGTCGCCCAAAGTGATGATCCTAGGCGGCCAGGATTCTCCGCAGGTCGTCGCGGACCTCAAGCGGCTTCCGGACTTGCAGGTGGTGCCCGAACAGCCCGACTACGCCGAGGAAATTTCCAACAAACAAATTCGCGCGGCCGTCGAGATTCCCCCGGGGTTCGAGGCCCGGCTGGCCTCCGGTGAGCCTTCCACCGTAACCATCTACATGTATCAGGGCGAGCTGAAGTCCGGTTTCGGAGCGGACCACCTGCAGAGATTTTTTCGCGAACTGCGCGACCGCACCATTCGCGAGCACCTCGAGGCTCGCCAGCTTCCCCAAAGCCTGGCCCGCCCGTTTGAAATCAATGAGCGAAACGTCGCTGCGCCCGAAAAAGTCGGCGGCGCGCTTCTGGGCGGTATGGTTCCCTACTTCGTGATTCTTCTCTGCCTCACCGGAGCGATGTATCCCGCCATGGACCTGACCGCCGGCGAAAAAGAGCGCGGCACCATCGAGACCATTCTTTGCAGCCCGGTTTCGCGCACCGACTTGGTGCTCGGAAAATTTCTGATGGTGCTCACCGCTTCGATCGCCACCGCCGTGCTGGCGATTCTGGCGATGGCCGGCTCCTTTGCCGTGGGCAAAAAGATGCTGGCCGGCGTGATGAGCGGCGCCGTGAATTCCGCGCTGCAAATCACCATCACCGGCAAGGCGATGGTTTCCATCTTTTTTGTGGTTCTGCCGATGGCGGTGTTTTTCTCGGCGGCCCTGCTGGCTCTTTCCGTCTTCGCGAAAAGCTTCAAGGAAGCGCAGAGCTACATTTCACCGCTGATGATTCTGGTGGTGATGCCGGCCATCGCCGCCCTGCTGCCGGGCGTGGAGCTGAATTCGGCGCTGGCGCTGGTTCCTGTGTTGAACACCAGTCTGGTGAGCAAGGAAATCATCACCGGCACATATCACTGGGATTTCATCGCGCTGATTTTCCTGTCATCCAGCGTGTACGCGGTGCTGGCCCTGGCGATCGCGGTGAAATTATTTCAAAGCGAGGATGTGCTGTTCCGGACGTGACGGCATCGTTCAAAGGGCGGCGAAAAAAACCGGACAAAGAGGCTATAAGAGGCTGCCGAAAAACCCAAAACGTTGTCATTCTGAGCGAAGCGAAGAATCTCTCTTCGATCCCAGTGTCAGCAAAGACTAGGAGAGATTCTTCGCTTCGCTCAGAATGACAAAGCCAGTCATGCATCGCAATTTGCGTCACGCAGGCCTCGCCCGTGCCGGCTCCTGATGTTCGTCCCAGGCGTTGGACAGCCGCCGCACGGTTTCGCGCAGCCGCACGGCCAGCCCAGCAATGGTTTCCAGCCGCTCCACGGCGGCCGGCGGCAAGCGGTCGCGCCGCGCGAGAAGCAGTTCCGTGTTTCCGAGGATTCCGGTCAGCGGATTGTTCACTTCATGGCGCAGGATTTCTCCGAAATCTCCCGACAAGTCGTCATTTGAAAACTGCACCATTCCAGTGGCTCGTTCCGCCATCCTCATGCGGCGATCGAGCATGCCCGCGACCAGCGGCAGGAATTCATTGGTGCGAGCCACGAAGTCGACCGCGCCGGAAGTGATTAGAAATGCCAGGCCGGCCTGCCTTTCGGGATTGGCCGCGACCACCACCGGCGCCATTTCCGTCAGCAGCGCCACCGCCGATTCCAGCGTCTCGCCCGCATGCTCGATGTGAATTGCCGATTCGTCCAGAAACAACGCCGCAGGAGAACTGTGCCCGATTCTCTTTCGCGCCTGCTCCGCCGTGCTGACGATCATGGTGCGGTAATGCCCGCCGAACGCGGCCAGTTCCTCAAAACATCGCTGCGCCAGTGCCAGATCGCCGCTGATGATAAATATCGCTGGGCTGATGGATTTCATGAGTCCCTCTTCCTCTTCCTGCATCACCTCTTCACTACAATCTCATCCTCGTTGCCTCTTCCTCGCTGCCAAGGTTCCCGGGCGGCGGATCGCAGCTGCCCCGCCCCGGCGGTTCGTTGCTCATTCGACGGCGCACCGGCAAGCGCCTGGCGCACCGCCTCTTTTAGTTCCTCGACCAGAAAAGGTTTCGCGAGGTATGGCAAGCCGCTCGATTTCAAAAATTCAAGGGTGCGCGGGCCCATGGTGTCTCCGGTGACAAACAGCACGCGGTGCTGCATGGGATTTTCCTGGCGCACCAGCGCGCGGTAAAGTTCCGGCCCGTCCACATACGGCATCTTCAGATCGCAAATCACCAGAGAATAAGTCTTCTCGGCAATCTGGCCGAGTGCCGCGCGGCTGTCCAGCAGGGTGTCCACCTGGTGCCCCGCGTCGGTCAGGACGTCGGCGATCAGTGCCGCGACCGTCGGTTCATCCTCCACCACCAGAATGTTGGCTCCCGGCGCCGCAGCCCGCTCCGGGCTTTCCCGCGGCACCACGGCCAGGGTTCGCGCGCGCGCTGCCGATTGTGCCGCCACAAATTCCAGGCCGGAGGCCGTCAGAGCCGGCAACTCGACGGTGAGGGTAGTCCCGCGGCCAAGAAGGCTTTCGACACTCACTTCGCCCCCATGTTCCTGCACGATTCCATAGGCGATGGAGAGACCGAGGCCGGTGCCCACGCCCGGCGGCTTGGTAGTGAAAAAGGGATCGAAAATGCGCGCAACATTTTCCGGCGCGATTCCCTGCCCGTCATCCATGATTTCCATGGCCACGCGGTCACCCGCCAGGCGCCGCGTGCGGATCAGGATTCGCCCGTTGCGAATGGTTTCACCGCGGCCGGCCACGATGGCCTGCTCGGCGTTCACAATCAGGTTCAGCACCACTTGCTGGAGCTGGGCCGCATCCGCCAGGGTTTGCGGCAGTCCGGGATCCAAGACCAGCTCGAGATCGATGTTCTGAAGTTTCAGTTCGTAGGCGCGCAGGGACAGCGTGCGCTCGATCACTTCGTTCAGATTTACGGCGCTGCGCTCCGGCTTGGTCTCCCGCGCGAAGAGCAGCAGGTTCTTTACGATGCGCCCGGCGCGCTTGGCTTCCTGGGAGATGCGCTGCGCGTCGCCCGCGCGGTCCGCCGTGGACCCGCGGCCGAGCAGCAGTTGCGCGTAGCCCTGAATGCTGGTCAGCGGATTGTTCAGTTCGTGGGCGATGCCGGAGACAATCTGCCCGAGCGCCGCCATTTTTTCCGTCTGCAGCAGCTTGGACTGGATCATCCGCTGCCCGGTGATGTCGCGATAAACTTCCAGCCAGCCGAGGCGCGTGCCGTCCGGCTTGTGCAGCGGGCGCGCGAAGCGTTCGACGATTTTTCGCGAAGGGCGCAGCAGCTCAAATTCGTCCCAACTGGCCTCGTCGCCCCGCCGCACGTGCTCGCGCCAGCGCGCCGCGGTTTCCGCCGGGCGGACCAGGTGGTAGGCCACGCTGTCAATCAGCGCGCCGATAGTGCCGAGTTCCAGGAGGCGGCGCGATTCAAAACCGAAGATGGCCGCCAGCCGGTCGCTGGCCTTGAGAATTCTGCCCTGGGCATCCAGCAGTAGCACGCCCGATTCGATGGAGTCCAGCAGCCCGGCCATCTCCGCTTCCAGGCGATCTTCCGTTTCGTGCTGCGCGCGCGAAGCCCCGCAATCCTCCACCAGGATGAGCCACTGTGGCCTGCCCGAGCCCGCTCCGCGAGTCTCTCCGCGAATTTCCGTGCGAATCTGCCCGCGGAGATGCAGGCGAACGATCGCACCTCGTTGTAGCGCCGCTTCCAGCGCGGCCACGGCGGACGGTTTTTCGCGCCCGGATTCCGGTCCGTAACCGCCCGCCGGCGCATCGAGCCGCGAACGCCACTCCACGACCGCGTCGCGCGCCACGCCGGAAAACAGTTCCTCCAGCACGAATTTCTCCGTCCCTGGCCTCGGCGGAAACAACAGGGCTGCGGCGTTGGGGCTGGCCTCCACGATCGTTCCTTGGCGATCCATCAGAATTAGAGATTCCGCACTGTTCTCCAGAACCATTCGCAGCGCTTTGCCAAGCGGTTCGCTTCTCGCCGCCAAGACTTCCGCGCGCGCCGGATCGACGCCCGGGAACTCTCCCGGATCCCCCGCCGGATCCTTCACGTGAACTGCCGCGCGAAGTTCCGTCTGAACCTGCAGGCGATCCTCGGCGTGAACTTCGGGGTCGACGTCGGAGTGAGCGTCGGAGTGAACCCCGGCGCGGAAGTCGGCATGAACGTCGGCGTGGACCGCGCCGCGTCCGTCCCACCATCGCCTCATCCAGTTCGCCGCCGGCATGGCGCCCCTCTACAGGTGAGTCCACAAAATCAAGTAGCTGCCCAGGCCCGCGGCACCGATGGTGACGGCCAGGGCGATCACTTCGCGGATCAGGCGGTAGTGCAGGAAATAGGCTCGCTCGATCATGACAACCTCCAGTGCCGGTTGTCTTGCACCACAGTGGCCAATGCTCGTGGCGCGATAACTAACGCAGAATCAATCTATTGGAATCACACCCGGCAGAAGGTTCGGCGGCCCGTTCCCATCCCGAAACGCATTACCCACGCGATTCCCGGATAGGAAAACGGAGCAAGCGAGGCTCTAGCCCCCGTCTGACTCCCAACCGAGCCCGACCCTATCCCAATTCCGGCAAGCCACTGCAATCGAAAGAACTAACTTGCTTCGGTGAAATCGAACTTCGCGGCGATCCTGGAGGAAGTGCGCTGCTGTGGCGCACGCTTTAGCTTTCGGTGTGAAGGTGAGCCCAATTCGATTTATACGGAAATGAAACTCCGCAAGCTAAAGCATACGCCACAGAGGAGTTCCGACGCCTACGCTTGCGGCCGGCCGGATTCGTATTGCTTGAGTTTCCGGTACAACGTGGTTTTTCCGATGCCCAGCAGGCGCGCCGCCGCCAGCTTGTCCCCCGAGGTTTCCTGCAGCGCCCGGAAAATGGCGCGCCGCTCCAGGGTTTCCAGCGGCACCAGTTCATCGACATCGGAGAGTTTTTCGGACGAGGAATATTGCAGGTTCGAGGGCAAATCGCCCACGTGGAGAATGGGCCCCGAACCGAGGGCCACCGCGCGTTCGATGGCGTTCTCCAGTTCGCGGATGTTTCCCGGCCAGTCATAGCTCATGATCCGGCGCATGGCGTCTTCCGAAATCATGTGGATGGGGCGCGCCGGATCGGAAAATTTTTCGAGGAACGAATTGGCCAGCAAGGGAATGTCGGCCTTGCGTTCGCGCAGCGGCGGCAGCTTGATCTGCACCACGTTCAGGCGGAAATACAGGTCCTGGCGAAAGCCGCCGGTGCGAATCAAAGACTCCAAGTCGCGGTTGGTCGCGGCGATGACGCGGGCGCGAATGCCAATGCGTTCGTTCGAACCGACGGGCTTGACCTCGCGCTCCTGCAGGGCGCGCAGCAGCTTGGCCTGCAGGTCGATCGGCAAGTCGCCGATTTCGTCGAGGAACAACGTGCCCTCTCCGGCGGCTTCGAACAAACCCTGCTTGGTGTGCTGCGCGCCGGTGAACGCGCCCTTCACGTAGCCGAACAGCTCCGATTCGATGAGCGTCGGCACCAGCGACGAGCAATCAACCGGGGCGAACGATTTATTCTTGCGCGGCCCGGAAAAATGGATGGAGCGGGCTACCAGTTCCTTGCCCGTCCCGCTCTCGCCCAGGATGAGCACTGGGTATTTGTGCTGCGAAACTTTTTGAATCAGCTTGTACACCCGCTGCATGCGCGGCGACATGCCGATGAGCCCGCCGAAGCCGGGGCGCGTGCGCAACTCCTCGCGCAGCAGGCGATTTTCCTGGTCCACTTCGATGGAATGGACGAGGCGATCCAGCTTGGCGCGCAATTCCTGGACGTGGAACGGCTTGGTCACATAGTCCGCGGCGCCCAGCCGGGTGGCCTCGATGGCGGTGGCGATGGTCCCATATTGCGTCAACACCATCACCGAAATTTCCGGATTGTTGGCCAAGGTACGTCTTAACAGTTCCAGGCCGCCGATTTGCGGCACCTGCAAATCGGTAACCACAATGTCCACCGGATACTTGTCGAGAATATCCAGGGCTTCTTCGGTAGTCGCTGCGACGTAGACCTGCAGGCCCGCGTCCGCGGCCACATCCCGGCACAAATTCCTGGTACTTACTTCATCGTCAACCACCAGCAGGCTGTAGGTCGTGTTACCCGCCGTGGCGGTGTCCAGCTTCACATCTTTAAGAATTTCATTTTCTAATTTTGTTTCCATGGCCGGAACCTCTTCTCAAAACAGGAGCAAAACGGGTGCCAAATCAGGAGAAATCATAAATCAGGCCGCGAGTGTCACTTATCATGACAACCATAAATGTATGCGGGTGATTCTATTGCCGAATCGGGAAATATTGCAAGCCAATTTTATGCCAGTCACAAATAATTCCTTTGCCATGCGCTCAAAGCAAGAATGGGAATCCTGGCTGGTTCAATGCGGAACGAATCCGGAATATGGTTGCCTGCGCGGCCTGTCTAACGAGGTGGGTTGCTCCAACGCGGGTCAGTTGGCACGATTTGTAACTTTCGAACTCGGCTCTTCCCCGGCGACCTGTGTTCTATTTGGTCCGGAAAGCACCCCGCTGGGCTCTGATACGCCCAGCCATTTTACGCAGTACAGTCCCTCGCTCGTGGATGCCGCGCAAACTTCTCCCGCGTCGCTCGATGCCAGCACCGCCGAAAAATAGCCGTCACCCTGCAAACCGCGAACGCGCGCCCAGTTCCTGCCGGCATCCGAAGAAACAAACAGCCCACCGGTGCGCAGCGAAGCGACAAATAATTCGCCCGACGCGGCAAAGTCCTGCACCGGAGCCGCCGGTAATCCGGATGCGGCCTGCTGCCACGTATTTCCCGCATCGCGCGAGATGTACAAGCCCTGGTGAGCGATCGCTACCAGCGTGTTCTCATCGTCGGCAGCGACATCGACGCTGATCGCGCCGCCCGATTCGAGCGGCAGATCATGCCAGGTCCAGGAACTGCCTCCATCGTCGGAAAAAATCAGCCCGCGCTGCGAAGCCACCCGGATCCGCCGGCCGTTCGAAGAAACTTGAACGGATTGCACCGGCAAGCCGGCAAGGGTGGCGACCGGCTTACGCTTCCACGTCAAACCCTGGTCCGCTGACACCAACAAGCCGCCGCTGGTCGCGGCGTACCACGCTTTCCCACTGAATGACAGATCCGTGACCATGGGCGTCAGAGGCGAGGACCTTCCGGCCGCGCTGCGATTCGTTTTGTCTGCGCCCGGACGTGTGGAGGCGACATCGTTCGCCGCTGCCCTCACGGCATGATCGGACGCGGAAACGCGCGCCTTGGCGCTCGCAGCTTCGCCAACGACCATTCCCGCGGGCGTCCATGCTTTTTTCTCCGCGTCATAACGTACGAGCCCTCCAGGGGTCACGGAAGCCCACCAGGCGCCATCGGGAGCGGCGTACAGGCGCAGCACCTGATCCGGGCGCAGCCCGGGAGCAAGCGGCGACCAACTCGCGCCGCCGTCCTCGGTTGCCAAAACCGGTTCCGGGGCATGCGCCAGCACGGCGACGATCCGTCCAGGGCGTTTCGAATCCAAGCCGAGGGCCAGCAGCTGGCGGTGATCGAATCCCGCGTTGGACTCCTGAAAATGTTCGCCGGCGTCGTTGCTCGCCAGCACCCCGAACTGCTCGGTCCCGATCAGAACATTTCCAGGCGTGCCGCTGGTAACCACTACGGTATTGACCACCCAGGAATCTGGCGTGGTGCGCCGCCAGTTCATGCCGGCGTCTTCGGTCTTCCACAATCCCTCGGAGGTGGCCGCATACACACGCGCCGGCTCCCTTGGATCCTGGGTGATGGCGTAGGTTCGCCGCGCGGTGTAGGGGATGCCTTGAATTTTCTGCCATTGCGCGGCGGCGTCCTCGCTGCGGTAAATCCCGGAGCACGCGCTGGCATAAATGCGCTGGGAATTTTGGCCGTCGATGAGCAGGCTCATGACGTCCGAGTCATCGATCATGCCTTCATGGATCGGGAGCCAGCGGCGTCCGCCGTCGGCCGTTTTCCAGGGCAGGTGAAAGGTTCCGGCGTAGAGGATTTGCGGGTCGCGCGGATCGATAGCCACGGAATCGAGGTTGCGCAACTCGGCGTCGTGTTCGGGAGAAATGCGCTCCCACGATTTTGCGGCGTCGCGCGAACGGTACACGCCATCGAGCGTGCCGGCCACCAGCACATTCGAGTCCGAAGGCGCCATGGCCAGCGCGCGCACGGCCTGGCCGGCGAGGCCCGCTTCTTTCCAGGTTCGCCCGCCGTCGGCGCTGCGAAAAACGCCGCCGCCGGTGGCCGCGTCCCGCCGCCAGGAAGAGGCGAACAGAACATTGCCGTCGCGCGGATCGACCACGATCGCGGTGATCACTGCATCGAGGCTGGAACTGGCGCGCCCGAGCAGCGTCCAGTGCGCGCCGGAATCCTCGGAACCGAAAATGTGGCCGTCCGCAGTGCCCAGAAAAACCCGCGAGGGGCGCGCCGGATCGACCGCCAGCACGCGCGCATCGCCGCCCGGCGGGCCAAGGGATTTCCATTCCTGCGCGGGTGCCGCCGCGGCCGCAGTGAAGACGCAGAGTGCCAGCAGGAAAAACTTGCGCATCGGTTTAAGTGGCACAGGCTTCGCAGCCTGCGGAAGATTTGTTTCGCGTTGTCATTCTGAGCGAAGCGAAGAATCTCTCTTCGATTTGCTCCCGGGCAAAAAACAAGGAGAGATTCTTCGCTTCGCTCAGAATGACATCTGAAACGCCCGCCGTGAGTGGCGCATGCTTTAGCTTGCGAAGGATCATCCGGCAATCCTCACTACTGCGGCAACGAAACGCCGCAAGCTAAAGCATGCGCCACTCGGGCGCTACACACGTCAAATCAGAACGCCGCGGTTCAGTACGTCGCGCCTTCCGGCACCCAGATTACATCGATGCGCCGGTTGTCGCTCGCTCCGGCCTGGCCGGTGCCGGTGCGCGTCGTTACGCGCGAGGGATCGATGCCCTTTTCGCCGAGATATTTCACGGCGTTCGAGGAGCGGTCGCCCGCAACTTTCGCGGCTTTGGCTTCCTTGGGATCGGAGAAGCCGATGATTACGGCGCTGCCGCGCGGTTCATTTTGCAGGCGCAGGGCCACGTCATCGAGGATGCGTTTGCAGACGTTGTCAATGCGCGTCGAGAGCGGTTTGCCGAACGCGCAGTCGCTGATCTTGCTGGCTTGTGGCGGCGGAGGCACGGCCTTCACTTCGACCGTCGAGGAGCAATCCGCGCCGCCGCCGTGTCCGTCGTCAACTCGCACGGTCACCGTGTAGGTTCCCGGCGCGAGGCCGGTGGTGTCAAAGTCCACCGCAGCGCCGCTGCCGATGACCCTGCCGGAATTGGCGCGCCAAGTGTAGGTCAGTGTATCGCCATCAGGATCGCTGGCGTTGGTGGTGATGTGCACGCGCTCGCCGGCGAAGACCGAGGAACGGTCGGCCGAGCAAGTGATTGTCGGAGGACGATTCGGTTTCGGCTCCACATTGACCGCAACGCCGGAACTGGCCGTGCCGCCGCGGCCGTCATCCACTTTTGCGGTGATGTTGCACGAGCCGACCGGCACGCCGTCGGACAGCCAGCGAACTTGCGGGCCGGTACCGTCCACGCGGCCGCAGGTCGAGGACCATGCGTAGGTCAGCGGATCGTTATCGGGATCGGCGCCGGTGCAGGTAATCACCACCGGATCGTTGGAACCCAGATAGACCATGTTTTTGTCCGCCGTGCACGTCACGGTCGGCGGATGATTGGCGGGCGGCGCCGCTTTTTCGGGCCAGTACCCGGTGCCGATCTTTATGACAAAACCGTTGCGGTCATGCAGGTTTCCGAGATTGAGCATGTAGCGGTAACCCACGTCCATGCCCAGATGTTTCCACGGAAACATGCGCAGTCCCCAGATTCCCTCGACGGGATCGCGCGCGCCAAACGACATGTCCTGCGGCGTTCCCGGCGCCGAAACAAATACCACGCTCGAATATTCCATCATGGGCTCGAAGCGCCGGTCGGGCAGAAACAGAAAGCCGACGCCGCTGCGAAGCTGGTCGGGCATGGCCACGAGAATGTTGGTCTGGCTGTCGCGCGGGGCGCGCACAAATTTGTATCCCAGATTGAAAGTCCCGGTGACCACCTTGCCCCACTGCTTGCTCAATGCCAGTGAGACCATGTCGCTCAGCGGGCTGGCCTCGGTGCCGTCGTTCAGAAGCTTGTTCACGTCGGTGCGGGTGGAAATGATCAGATCGTTGCGCACCGAGAAGCTGACCCGCGCGCCTTGCCGCTCAGACAAAAGCGCATACTTCAATCCCAGCGTGATGTCCCCGATGCCGCCATTGTTATTCGCGGCGAAGGGATAATCTTCCACATAGCCCGGCGCGCTGCCGGCAACTACCGGAAAAAACGAATTGGGCACCGATGTTCCGGTGGCGACCGGGGCGCAAGTGCTCGACAGCGGAATGGACCGCAGGCTCAATTGGCCGGGGCATCCGACGTGCACGTGCCCGTAGGGATTGAAGGCGGCGTAGACATTCAGCGTGTCCGTGATGCCATAGCTCAAGTCGGCGCCGGTTTCGAGGATGGTCACGCTTCCCGGCATGCGTCCGAATTTATTGGCGAAGCCCGAGAATGCAAATCCGTGTTTCGGCAGGGTGTCAGCGGTTTCCAGCGTGAAAAGTCCGATGGTGCCATTTGTAGTCAGGATGGGAGTAAATACCGGCGCAGGCTTGTCGTGATCGCCGGAACTTTTCTTGTCTTTGGTCGCGTCTTGCGCTGCGGGAGTTGGCTCCGCCGCCGCTGCCGGCGCGGAGGTCACCGCGCCAGTTGGATTCGGGGATTCGGGAAGTGATGTGGCAGGCGCGGGAGCCGCAGCCGTTTCATTTGCCGCCACGTTCTTGTCGGAGTCGCCGGCCGGGCGCTTTGAAAAGGCGGCCGGAACGAAAAGCACAACGAAAAGCAGGATCGCCAAACCCCGGATCAGCAGTCGCGAACTCACGGTAAGACCTCCACGAAAGACTCGAACAACAGACTGCACCAACATGGCACAGCGTCGAACGGCTGGCATTATATATGCACCCGAAGCGGCGCCCAAAATTATTTCACTCCTATTCATCTGGTAAAAAAGGGGTTGGAGGAAGCTGCAAGCGGCTGCGCGAGCATGTTTTGCGGCGGGCCACCCGGCATCGCCGCGCGCCATCTGAGTAGGACAGGCTCCAGTAGGGGAGGCTTCAGCCTGCCAGGTTTAGATGAAAGCACTGCCCAAACTTAATCCCGACTGGCGGAGGACTAGAAAATGAAAGATAAGTTCCCCCGAAGAGCTATTCAAGCCGCAGCGATCCTAGTGCTGTGTGGCAGATTCATCTTTCCCGCCCCGGCCAGCGGCGCCCAAACTCGCAGCTCATCCATCCCCGCACCACCCGATCAAGTTCAAAACGGAACGCATTTTCTGGTGCGCCTCGATCAGGAAATGAACACCGGCCGGGACCGAGTCAGCAAGACTTTTGACGTCCGAACGCTAGAGCCGCTGGAGACCTCCAGCGGACGCGTGATCCCCGCAGGAGCGAAGATCACCGGCCACATCAGCCGAATCGAGCCCGCCGGGCTGACCGGCCGAGCCCGCCTCTGGCTAACGTTCGACGACATCGACACGCGCCGCGGCCCGCTGCCCATCGTCGCGGAAGTCTCGAGCGTCCCAGGCGAATACAGCGTGCGGCAGGGAGAGAGCAAAGAAGGCGAAATCGAAGCACGCACCAGCAAAGGCGCGCAAGTGGCCGAAGCAACGGCCGGCGGCGCGATGATGGGCTCGTCCCACGGCGTCGCAGCTCACAACGGCAAAGAAGCCGCAACGGGCGCCGCCGTGGGAGGAATCGCGGCGTTCCTGGTGTCATCCGGGCTCGGGCAGGAACTCGATTTACCGAAAGGAACGAAGCTGGAGTTGGTGCTCGATCGGCCGTTGTATCTGAATCAATAGATCTGCGCGTCCTGTGGCGCATGCTTTAGCTTGCGCAGTTTCATTCATCCGACAATCGTCCTTACCAATCTACACCCCGCAAGCTAAAACATGCGCCACAAGTAGAATCACGCGGCATGGGCTGAGCGGCGGGACCAAATACCCGTCCTTGAAGTCGAACGCCGGGACACGCGCCGGAACGAAGTCCCGTTAGGGACGAAACAACGTAGCCCATCGCGTGAGCGGTGGGTAGCCGTGCGGAAAGAGAGTCAAGCCCCGGAGGGGCGGTACAAGCTCGACCCCGTGCCGCCCCTCCGGGGCTGTGTATTTTCGACGGCCCCAACCCGCCGTTAAAACGGCGGGCTACCTTGTGACGTCCCTCAGGGACTTCGAGCGACACAATGTCGTAACGCCCAATGCCCCCTGAGATCAGGCCGAAATTACCCGCGTGCTTATCTGTACCTTACATGGTACACTCACCTCCGGTGAGTAAGAAACCGAAATCTGTTGCGGCAATGGGGGCCCTACCTGAGGCGCTCCAGCGACAAGGGAAACACGTTCCTGCGATCTTCTTTCGGACCGAGGCCGGCGGCGAACCAGTGCGAGATTGGCTAAAGGGTTTGTCTTCATCCGAAGATCGGAAGCGCATTGGCGAGGACATTAAGACGGTGGAGTTTGGCTGGCCGATTGGGATGCCGGTTTGCAGGTCATTGGGCGACGGTATCTACGAAGTGCGGACGAGTCTGGCTCAGAACCGAATTGCGAGGGTGCTTTTCTACATCGACAAGAAGCGCCGGATGGTCTTGCTGCATGGATTTATCAAGAAGACGCCGAAAACGCCGGACGAGGAGTTGGACCTGGCGCGGCGCAACAAGAGTAAGCATCAGAGGGGACTAAAATGAAAGTAAGAAAGAATCACAAGCGAAGAGACCACAGCGGTTCGACCTTCGATAGTTTCCTCGAACAGGAAGGCATCCGTGAGGAAGTCGAGGCCGTCGCCATCAAGCGAGTTTTGGCGTGGCAACTCGAACAGGCGATGCAAGAGCAGCAAAAAACCAAACAAGCCATGGCAAAGCAACTTCGCACGAGCCGATCGCAGCTGGATCGTTTACTAGACCCTCAGAATGTCTCTGTGACGCTCGATACCATCACTCGGGCGGCACGCGCCCTTGGGAAGCGCGTAATCATCCGCGTGGCCGATGCGAAGACGGCGAAGCGGGCTTAGGCAGGAAGCTCTGCCACTGGTCCAACTGAAAGCCGGCGGCGGGCCATCGGCCCAGCAGGAAAGAATCGCGCGGTTCCATCAAGATCGAAACAATTAGACAGTCCCGTTAGGGACGAAACAACGTAGCCCACCGCGTCAGCGGTGGGTATTCGTGCGGGAAAAAAGCCAAGCCCCGGAGGGGCGGCACAAGCTCGAGCCTGTGCCGCCCCTCCGGGGCTGCGAATCTTCGACGGCCCCAACCCGCCGTTAAAACGGCGGGCTACCTTGTGGCGTCCCTCCGGGACTTCGAGCGACACAAAGGCGAAATGCGGGATATCGGCAGCGGCGGACATTTTCGGAAATTTCTGGACTAGCTTTCGACTTCCATTTCCCGCGGATCGCGCACTGGTTTGCGAACAGAAAGAAGAAAAGTCAACCACACCGCCCCTTCGAAAACCGCGAAGGAGCGGCCACCCGAAAAAACAAAAATCGCGCGGAAGGGTGCGCCACCCGTCCATTTTTTCCGCAGATGGCCCACTGAATCGCGAACAGCGAGAAGAAAAATCAACCCCACCGCGTCCAATAAGGGTGCGCCATCCGCGCAAGAGCTCCACCCTACGAAAGTCGAAGGACGGGATACTCGCTGGAGTAGTATCTAGTCGTGTGCTAGAGACAGTTCCGGGGAATGCGGGAAGCCGGGCCACCGAGCCGGAGTCGATGAGAATAAGTGAACAACGACCGTTTGCTATCTGGGAGTGGTTAATTGTCTTCGGATGCGTTGTTGCGACAATCTTAATATTGCGAGTTGCGCACGTCGGGCGACAACGGGAAGTAGTCTCCGAATATACGGTAGCTGTATTTGCAGTAGTTGTCATGGCCTTTCGATTCGCTTGGCGAAGCTCCGAATTATGGCAATCACTTGGTATCGCATTCTTCGTCCACCTGGTCGTTGTTTTTGTCACGATCCAAGAACTGCCAGCGGCCATAGGAATTCTATTCCACGGCATCGCCCTTCCCATCATGGGGATGGTAGAAAGCCTGCTGATCGGAAGCTTCTTGTGGAGAACTATCAGAAAAAGAGCGACACGGAGCCATTTAGTCTAAGCGCTTTCAATCGGTTGGCGCACCGTTCCAGACGGTCTTGAGGTCGCTCCTTCGTGAATTACAGAAGGGCGGAGGATTTTGACTTTCGCTCCGCGCTTGTGACTTCATCGCCGCAACCAACTTCCGCAAGCTAAAGCATGCGCCACTTCTATTTCCACGCGGCATAGACCGGCTTACCCACCAGCAGCGCCGGATTGGCTCCCGGGCGCGGACGGAATTTCTGCGCGCGACCGTTGCCGACTTCGGCTACGTAGAAATTTCCTTCCTGATCGACGCTCATTCCGTGGGTGTTGAAGAGGCCGCCGGGCCAATCGGCCAGCGTGCCCCATGCGTAGAGCAGGTGGCCGTCTAAGTCATACTCCACGATTTTGGAATTGCGGTCATCCGCGGCCCACAGTTTTCGGTCGGCGGAAATGTACAGGAAATTTATGGAGGAGTATTTGTCTACCGGCCACTGGTCGACGAATTTTCCGTTTTCGTCGAACACCTGGATGCGGTGATTGCTGCGATCGACTACGTAGACGTGTCGCGTTACAGGGTCGGCGGCAATTCCGTGGACCACGTTGAAATAGCCGGGACGCGTTTCGTTGGGCGCGGTGCCTTTTTCTCCCCACGCCAATAAAAATTTTCCGTTCTTGTCGAATTTGGCGACGCGGTTGCCGTTATAGCCGTCGGCTACGAACAGGGTGCTGTCCGGCAGCCAGGTTAAAAACGTCGGGCGGTTGAAATGCGTGGCGTCCGCGCCGGATTGATCCGGCGTGCCGATGGTTTGCAGGAGCTGTTTTCCATCGTGGCTGAAGCGGAAGACCGCTTCTTTGTAATCGTCCACTACCCAGATATTTTTTTCCGCGTCGTACGGATTGATGTAGACGGCGTGCGGGCGCTTAAAAAAATTGTCCCACTTGGTCCAGTCCTCGGAAATTTTCCCGCTGGCGTCGACGACCACCAGGGCGTGCTCCCAGCGCGCGTCGACGCCTTTCTTGCCGCTCCATTTTTTGTCGGCGTCCTCGGGCAGATCGCCCGGAGCGCCTCCGCCAGGCAAGCTGGCCACCGGCCCTTGCGACGCGTTGCGGAACGGGACTTCGGCGGTCGGGAAGGAGAGGCTCGGGCCGAACGCGGGGATTGGCGTTTGCGGCGGCCGCTTCAGCGCGGGCAATTCGCCACGCTGCGCTATGAACACGCGATTCGGACTCTCGGCATAAATGCCCTCGACCGCTCCCCACGTCCAGTTCTCGTGGCCGGGAAGCGAAGTCAGCGGCTGCGGCCAGTCGGCGACCGGTTCGTAGGGGCCGGTGACGTCTTCTCCGCCCTTGGCGCCATGGACGGCCGGAAAGGCGGCGTCTGATTTCGATTGCGCCTGAACTTGCTGCATTTTGCTTTCTACTTGCAGGCCCGCCAGAAATCCGGCGACTGCCATTGCTATCAGTGCGATTACTGTTCGATTACGCATGAGTGTCCCCTGAGTATATTTTGCTGGCGGCAGGATACTACTCCTTCTCTGATGATGGCAGTCTTGATTTTATCGTGGCGTGCGCGCTGAATCCGACCATCTGCAGCGAAACGTTGTCATTCTGAGCGAAGCGAAGAATCTCTCCTTGTTTTTTGCTTGCACTTGAATCGAAGAGAGATTCTTCGCTTCGCTCAGAATGACAAAACAAGGCTTTTTTCCGCAACCTGTTCAGCCTGTCTGGTTTAGGCTTATGTATCGCGCTACTCAAGACCAGACAGGCTGAAGCCTGTCCTACTTAGCATCTCAGCTTGGCAGGAAGGGGCTGTACTGATAGATTCATGTTGAGGCGCTGCCCCTACGTCCCAGGGACTGCTTACAAACACGAATGGCTGAAGCGACCCGTTTTGAAACTGCGAAGCCGTCTCCCGATCGCGTTTTGATCGTTGAAGACGAAGAAAATGCCCGCCTGGGATACGAAGCGCTGCTGCGGCGTTGGGGATACGAAGTGCTCGGCGTCGGCAGCGCTGAGGATGCCCTGGCCAAATTCTCGGAGTTTGCCCCGGCGGTGCTGATCGCCGACGTGGAGCTGCCGGGAATGAACGGCCTGGACCTCCTGGCGCGGCTCGGCGAGGAACTGCAGAACGTTCCGGCAATCGTGATCACCGGCAAGGGCAGCGAAGAGCGCATCGTGGCGGCCATCGAGGCCGGGGCGTTCTGGTACATCGAAAAGCCGCTGAAGGGCGCGGTGCTGCACGTGCTGCTGGACCGGGCGCTCGGCCGCGTGCGCGACCGTAAGCAAGTGGCGGCGCTGACGCGGCAACTGCGCGAATCCGGGAAGCTTGGCGATCTGGTGGGGCAGTCGAAGACGATGCAGGAAGTGATGCATCTCGTCGAGCAGGTGGCGCCCTCTTCCGCTTCCGTGCTGATCACCGGCGAAACCGGATCGGGCAAGGAAATTCTGGCGCGCACCATTCACCGGCTTTCGCCGCGCAGCGACCGCCCGTTCATCGCCATCAACTGTTCGGCGATTCCGGAATCGCTGATGGAGAGCGAAATTTTCGGTCACGAGCGCGGAGCCTTCACGGGTGCCGCGGAACGGCGGCTGGGCTGCTTTGAGTTGGCCGACGGCGGAACGCTGCTGCTCGATGAAATCGGCGAAATGCCGGCGCCGACACAGGCCAAGTTGCTGCGCGTGCTGGAAGATCACAAGGTGCGGCGCCTGGGCAGCAAAGTGGAGACTCCGGTGGATGTGCGCGTGATTGCCGCCACCAACAAGGAGCCCGAGCAGGCGGTGGCCAAGGGCGAGTTGCGGCAGGATCTCTATTTCCGGTTGAACGTGTTTCACATTCTGCTGCCGCCGCTGCGCGATCACAAAGAAGACATCCCGTTGCTGGTGGAACACATTTTGCGCGACATCAACACCAAGCATGGACGGCACGTGCGTGGAGTGAATCCCGAAGTGCTCGATCTGTTTGCGAGCTATTCGTGGCCGGGCAACGTGCGCGAACTGCGCAACGTGCTGGAACGCGCGGCCATCGTTTCCGACCGCGACCTGATCGGCCGCGCCAGCCTGCCGGCGGATTTCGGGCACGCGCCGGCGGCCACCGCTTCCGATCTGGCTTCGCTGCGATTTCCGCTGGGCACCACGGTGGAAGCAGCCGAACGCGAGCTGATATTGCAAACCCTGGCATCTACCAATAACAAAACACGCGCCGCCGAATTACTGGGAATCAGCCTGAAAACCCTTCACAATAAGCTGAAGGAATACGAGGCTGCGAAAACTCCCTCGCAGTGAGGGCGGGGCAAGCCATGCAACTTCGCCTGAAAACCAAAATTACGCTAACCACGGCTGCGCTGGTCCTCGCCGTGGTGGGCGTGAACTCCACACTGTACGTGATGAACCTCTCACGGCAGGTGATCCGGCAGGCGGAAGACCGCGCGCGCCTGGCATCACAGCAGGTGTTTTTTCAGACGCAGATTGCGCTCGCCGAAGCTGCCACGGCCGGAAAAGCCCCGAAATCGGATACTCCCGAAGGCCTGCGAGCGTACGCGCAGGAGGCCTTCAAGGACAGCGCGTCGCTGGCCGACTCAATCAATGCGCAGCTCAGTTTTTCCAAGCTGATTTACGAGATTTCCATCTCCGACGTGAACGGCATCGTGCTGGTATCCAGCGACAAAAACCTGCCGGGAAATCCGGAGCCGGTGCGGGCGCCGATCACCCAGCTGATTCCGGGCAGCATCGCCAACCAGCTGAAAGTTCTGTACCGGCTGCTGTACGGAATGCCCACCACGTATGAGGTGACTTATCCCTTTGAGTTGGGGCGCCCGGGCCACCAGGCGCCGTTCGGCGCGGTGCGCGTCGCGGTGCAGACCGGCCTGCTGCGGGCGAGCATCACTCCGGCGCTGCGTTCGGCGGCGCTGCTGGCGCTGGCGTCGGTGGGGATTTCGGTATTGCTCGCGGCCATCGTCAGCAGCATTTCGCTCGCCCCGCTGGCGAGGATCACCGCCCAACTCGACCGTATCGCCAAAGGCGAATTCGATCAGAAGCCGCTGGAGCGCGGCGATGAATTCGGCCAGGTCAGCACCAAGATCAGCCAGATCGGAATGCAACTGCGCGGAGTGCGCGAAATTTTCAGCAACTTGCGCGAGAACATCGACCAGGTGCTGGGCGGGCTGGACGACGGGCTGCTGCTCTTTTCCGTCGATGGCCGCGCCGTGATGGTGAGCCCTGCCGTTGAAAGATTTCTTTCCACGCCGGCGGACCAATTACTGGGGCGCCGCGCGGAAGACATTTTTCCTCCTGACCATCCGGTGCATGAGGCGATCCGCCTGCAAAACGGAGAACTCGAACCAGTCGCTTCGGCCGAAGTGGTTCTAGCCACTCCGGACAGCCCGGCGCGGCGCGTGGGCGTGAGCGTCGAGGTGATTGGCGAAGGCGACGCGCGCATGGGCACGCTCGTGAAATTCAAGGATCTGGAGTCGCGCGAGCGCATCGGCACGCAACTGCAGGTTTCCGAGCGGCTGGCGAACCTGGGGCGCATCACCGCGGGCGTGGCCCACGAGGTGAAGAATCCGCTGAACTCCATGCGCATCTGGCTGGAAAATCTGAAGGCCAGCCTGCCGGACGTCGACGGCCTGCCGCTGCAGGCGGTTCGCGTTCTGGACAACGAGATTGACCGTCTGGACAGCGTGGTGAAACGGTTCCTGGATTTCACGCGTCCACCAGACATGCACCAGGAGGAGTCCAGCCTGAAGGACCTCCTGGAGGAAGTGCTGTCGGTCGAGCGGCCCGAATTTACCAAGGCAAACATTAAAGTTGAGACGCATCTGGACAGCGATGTTCCGGATGTGCTGGTGGACAAGCCCCTGTTGAGACAGGGAATTATCAACTTGCTGGTCAATGCGATCGATGCGATGCCCACCGGCGGCCAGCTTTTCGTGGGCCTGCGCCGGCAAGGTGAAATGGCGGAGATTGAGGTTCGCGACACTGGCCGCGGCATCGCTCCCGAGCACCGCCAGCGCATTTTTCAGCTGTTCTTTACCACCCGGCCGGGGGGTAGCGGAATCGGACTCGCTAGCACGTTTAGAACTGTACAGTTACATAACGGCTCCATAGAATTTGAGTCTGAGGTAGGGCGCGGCACAACGTTCCGGATCCTGCTGCCGCTGGCCCACCAGATGGAATCGGTGCTGGCGCGCCACCGGGATTCGGGCGCGGCCATCGCGAGGTCTGTTTAATGCGGATGCGGAAACTTCAAATTTTGGCGCTGCTCTGCGCGGCCGCAGCCGGCCTGTCCGGCTGCGCCAGCAAGCACATCGTGCGCGCCGCTCCGCCCTCGGTCAGCACGCCGCCGCCGGAAGTGACTTCGCCCATGCCCGTGCCGGAAGCGCCGCCGCCGGTAACCACCACCGAAGAACCAGCGCCCGAAGTGCCGTCTCCCGTGCCGCCGCCCGTGCCGGCCAAGCGACCGCCTGCACCCAAGCGTCCGGCCCCGGCGGAGACCGCCGAATCGACTCCGGCCAAGCCCGCGCCGCCGCAGATTTCGCCGCAACTCTCCGCGCGGGACCTGCAGGCGACCAAGGACAGCACCACCTCGAACATCACCACCGCCGAGCAAAACCTGCAGATGGCCAATGGGAAGCAGCTCAATCCGGCGCAGCGGGATTTGACTGAAAAAATCAAAGGCTTCCTAGGCCAGTCCCACGAGGCCATCATGTCGGATGACTGGATTCGCGCGCAGAGCCTGGCGGAAAAGGCCCGCGTGCTGTCGGCGGAATTGGTGAAGTCCTTCTAGCGGTGGCGCCGCCGCCTGCGCCAAATATCCAACGCTGTCATTCTGAGCGAAGCGAAGAATCCCTCCGCGGTTTTTGCTCGCACGTCCATCGAAGAGAGATTCTTCGCTTCGCTCAGAATGACAAACTAAATTGAGTGTCGCTGCAACATTTGTAACCTTCGTCCGTTCCCCTCCTGTTTTTACTGCGCAAGCTGAAGCGTGCGCCACAATGCTGATAAGATATTGGCGTGAAAAAGTACGATGTCGTCATCGTTGGCGGCGGAATTATCGGCGGGTCGATTGCGCTGGAATTGGCGCGACGTGGCCTGCGGGTGGCCGTGCTGGACCGCCAGGAAATGATGCGCGAAGCATCGTGGGCGGCCGCGGGCATGTTATCGCCTGCTCCCGATTGCCTGGCCGCAATTCCGCTGGTGCCGCTGGCGCGCGCTAGCCTGTCGCTGTATCCCAAATTTATTGAGGACGTGGAAGGCGCGTCCGGCCTGGGCACCGGGTTTCGCGCGGACGGCGCGATCGAAGCGATTTTCCGTGGAGACGCGGCGCGCGAATTGAGCACACTGGTGGCACTGCACCACGGGCTCGGACTAACGTGCGAGCCCTTGCGGTTGGATGAAGCGCGAAGCATGGTGCCCACACTGGGGCGGGACGTACAGGCGGCGGCGCTGCTGCCCGCGGAATGTTCGGTCGAGCCGCGTCTGCTGACGGCGGCTGTGCTCGCCGGGACGGCCGCTGCCGGCGTGGATCTCCACTCCGGCGTCGAAATCACGTCTTTGTTGTTGGAGCGCAATAAATGCGCCGGCGTGAAAACGTCAAAGGGCGAAATTTATTCCGCGGATCAGGTGATCCTCTCGGCCGGCTGCTGGTCATCGCAGATTCCGGAAGCCGCGCGACTCGCGCCGACGCTCCCTGTGCGCGGACAGATGGTCGCTCTGCGGCACAGCGGTACGCCGATCGGGCGCGTGCTGCGCAGCGAACGCGGCTATCTTGTTCCTCGCGGCGCCGCTACTCCGCAAACCATCGTCGTCGGCAGCACCATTGAGGATGCCGGTTACGAAAAGTGCGTCACCGCGGGCGGCCTGGAAAAAATTCTTTCCGCGGCCAATGAACTGGTGCCTGAACTCGCCAAGGCCGAAATCATTGAAACCTGGAGCGGCCTGCGGCCGGGCACTCCAGACCAACTCCCGATCCTCGGCCCAGGGGACATCGACGGATTGGTGTTCGCCACGGGCCATTACCGCAACGGGATTCTGCTCGCTCCGGTGACCGCCAAGCTGATCGGCGAGTGGATCGCCGAGCGCCGCACCAGCATGGATTGGGAAACGTTCAGCCCGCTGCGATTTTCGCGCGCAGGAGCGGATCGCTCCGCGGCGGCCCTGTAGCAGCTCGTGACCACTTGGTTCTCGCTTATGTAGCGCCCGCCTTCAGGCGGGCATCCGGTGGTGCTGCCACAATGCCCGCACTGAAGGCGGGCGCTACAAAAGCGGCGAAGTCCGCAGCGTCTTCCTAGTGTCGCGGGCTTCAGCCTGCGGGGTTGGTCGAAGCACGGCCAAAACCAAAAGAAAAATCGAGAGACGAACCGAAACGTCGAACCAAACGACCGAACCGCAAGCTACAGCATGCGCCACAACTAGAACGGCGACCGGCTGCGCGTCGGTTCGCGGCTGGGCGGGCCGGGCAGCGATGACGCGCGGCCGGGGTCGGTGAAATTCACGCGGCTGGCGTCGAGATATACGGTGCGATCGAGGACCACGTCGACCGTCGTGCCGCGGGGCAGTTCCAGTTCGGGTCCGCGTGTGAGCAGCACCGCGGCGAGTCCGACAGCGGCTCCTGCGCCCGCTCCGATGCCCGCGCCCTTGGCGCTTTGCG
>DATGJQ010000021.1:0-6345 GCA_035295105.1 Candidatus Acidiferrales bacterium
GAATAGCGGGCTGGTGCGCTCGATGGCGTATTTGGTGGCGCGGTCCGCGGCCAGCACCGCGAGCGATACCCACAGCCAGCGCGCCTCGCGCATCAGGAGGCGGCCCCTTGCCCTTCCGCGCGGCCGGCAGCCTGCTGCGTCGCCTCAATTTCCGTCAGGGCCTTCACGCAGCGTTCGCATACCGTCGGGTAATCGGCACTCTCGCCGACGTGCGTGGAATAATTCCAGCAGCGCTCGCACTTCGCGCCGTCGGCGCGCTGCACCGCTACGCTCAGCCCCGGCAGCAATTCCGATTTCAGCGCGTCGGCGGGCGCCGTGGCGCTGAGCTGCACTTGGGAGACGATAAACAGAGCCGGCAGCCAGTTCTTGTATTGTTCCAAGAGCGGAGCCAGATCGGGCCCGGCGGCCAGCACAACTTTCGCCTCCAACGCGCCGGAAATCGCTTTCGCCGCTCGAGCCGCTTCCAGCGCGCGCAACACTTCCGTACGCACCACCAGCAGCTTTTCCCAGTTCGCCGCTTTTTTCGCGTCGAGCGGCGCGCCAAAAGCCTCCCGCTGCGGAAACAGCGCCAGGTGGGCGCTGTCCACATCTCCGGCCACCCGCGGGAAATGCTTCCAGATTTCCTCGGCGGTGAACACCATGATCGGCGTCGACAGAGTGAGCAGCGCTTTGACGATGCGGTACACGGCGGTCTGCGCCGAGCGCCGCGAACGGTTGCGCGCAGCAAACGTGTACAGGCGATCCTTGAGCACGTCGAAATAAAACGCGCTGAGATCCACCGCCGCAAAATCGTGCAGCGCGTGGAATACGCGATGAAATTCAAATCCCTCGTACCACTTGCGGCATTGCGCCACGAGGTCCGCCGTGCGAGAAAGCATCCAGCGGTCCAGCTCTTCCATTTCCGCGTCCGGCACCGCATCGCGCGAGGGATCGAAGTCAGCGAGATTTCCCAGCGCGAAACGAAACGTGTTGCGCAGCTTGCGGTAAGCGTCGGAAAGCTGGTTCATCACGTTGTCCGACATGCGCACGTCGGCCGTGTAATCCTGCGAGGCCACCCACAGCCGCAGCAAATCCGCGCCCCACTTCTCGCAAACTTCCGTCGGCAGCACAGTGTTGCCCAGCGACTTCGACATTGGCTGACCTTTGCCGTCGAGCGTCCAGCCGTGCGTTAACACCTGCCGGTACGGCGCGCCGTTGCGCACCGCCACGCCCACCAGCAGCGAACTGTGGAACCATCCGCGGTACTGATCCGGCCCCTCGAGATACATGTCGGCAGGCCACGGCAATTCCTGGCCATCGGCATCGAGCCGATTGAGCACTGCCAGATGCGAAGAACCGGAATCGAACCACACATCCAGGATGTCCGTCTCTTTGCGCCATTGCGACGCGCCGCAGGAGCACTTCGTTCCAGGAGGCAGTAACTCGTCAACGGTGTGCGTGAACCAGGCGTCCGCGCCTTCTTTGTTAAACCAGTTCTGAACCAACTGATGCAGCGCCGCGTAGTCCTGAAATTGCTTGCCGCATTTATCGCAATAGAGAATCACCAGCGGCACGCCCCAGAATCTTTGCCGCGAGACGCACCAGTCCGGCCGCTCGGCGATCATCGAGTGAATGCGTTCCGCGCCCCATCCCGGCGTCCAGGTTACTTTGGAAATTTCCGCCAGCGCCCGCGCTCGAATCGGACCGGCACCGACCCCGCCGCCATCCAGATCGATGAACCATTGTTCGGTGGCGCGAAAAATTACCGGATTGTGGCAGCGCCAGCAGTGCGGATAACTGTGTGAAAGTTTCTGCTCGCCGAGCAGCGCGCCGCGGTCACGCAGCAACTGCACAACGATGGGGTTCGCTTCAAAAACAGTCTTGCCCTTGTATTCCGGCAAGCCTTCGAGGTAGCGCCCGTGCCCGTCGATGGGCGCGAAGGCCTCAATGCCGTATTTTTGTCCCGTCTGAAAGTCCTCGACGCCATGGCCCGGAGCTGTGTGCACGATTCCGGTGCCCTGATCAAGCGTGACGTAATCGGCCAATACCGCCGGAACAATCAGATCCAGAAACGGGTGCTTGAATTTGAGTTCCGCCAGCTCACGGCCTTTCCACGGCCCGCGCACACTTTCCGCGTTGAGCTTCAAAGCGTCCAGCGCAGGGCCAACCAGATCCACTGCCAGCAGCAGCGCGCCCGCGGAGGTTTCTGCTACCACGTAATCGTAGTCGGGATGAAACGCCAGGGCGCGGTTGTGCGGCAGCGTCCAGGGAGTAGTAGTCCAGATCACGCCGCTCACGCCAGCGCCCAGTTTTTCCGCGGCAGCGCCAGGCTCCACCGCAAATTTCACCCAGATCGATGGGCTGGTGTGATCCTCGTATTCCACTTCCGCTTCCGCCAAGGCGGTCGAATCGAAAATGCACCAGTACACCGGTTTTAACCCGCGATAGACGTAGCCTTTCTCAAGAAACGTAACGAACGCATCCGCGATGGTCGCTTCGTACTGCGGGCTCATGGTCAGATACGGGTCTTCCCACTGGCCCAGCACACCGAGACGTTTGAAATCCCGCCGGTGCTGGTCCACGTAGCGCGACGCAAATTCGCGGCACATGCGCCGGAACTCTCCCGGCGGCACGCTGCCTTTCTTGCCGCCCAGTTCCTTTTCCACCTGGGTCTCAATCGGCAGTCCGTGGCAATCCCATCCGGGAACGTACGGTGCGCGGAACCCGGCCATGGTCTTGGACTTGACGACCAGGTCTTTCAAGATTTTGTTCAAGCCGGTGCCCAGGTGGATGGTGCCCGTCGGGTACGGCGGGCCGTCGTGGAGGACGTAGGACGGCGAGCCGGCGCGGGCCTTCTGGATGCGGTGATAGAGCCGGGTCTCTTCCCATTCCGCCAATTGCTTGGGCTCGTTCTGCGGCAGACTGGCCTTCATCGGGAAGGCCGTGCGCGGCAGATTCAGGGTGCTTTTCAAATCCACAGTTTTGGGCATAAGTTCGCTTCGGGAGCGGACTGTCCTTTCAACACGGAGCGCGTCTAATTCAGTGTGAGGGCCGCTGAAAATCCGGCCACGCCGGGCCGGGACAGTATTTGTGTCCTGCCGCACCCGCAACGACGAGTCTGGAAACCAGCTTCCGCGTGGTAACGTCACAATGTTACAATGGATTTGGCAGTGTGTCAGCCCGCTCGGCCCCCGGTGGGCATCCATTCGCGACGCGAGAGAATCGAACAGCGAGAGAGATTTTTCGTTAAGACGAGGCGGAAATATCGTTGAGCACGATTGCGCCAAAGTGGAGTAGCCCGGACACGCCCGCGCCCAAGGTGACTCTGCCTGAGGGGAAGACCGCGCCGCGCCTGGGCGGATCGCAGAAGCCGCTCTCCCGCGGATTCATGTCCAACCTCCGCGACTTCCTGACGGAACGCCCTATAAAGATTGACAAGAACGCGCGCGGCCAGGTTTTCACCGTCGAAGAATACGGCGGCGGCGTCGCTGAAAATTTCAAAGAGTGGTTCAAGCCCACGCCAAAGGCTGTCTCCTCGCGGATGACCGTGGACTGGCAGCCTTCCTACAAAATTCTCTGGCAAAATCTGCGCGACCTCATCTCGCCGCCCAAGCTGCCGCCGCTCAAGGTGACCAGCCAGCCGGTCAAGGTGAAAGATATCTGGTCCAAGGACAAAGCCTTCGGACCCTCGCAGGCCATCGCGCTCGGCGTGCACATCGGCATTACCATCCTGGTCTTCTCGCCGCTGCTCTACACCGTCGTGACCAAGGCCACCGCCAACCCCGTCAATAACACGCTGGTTACCCCCATCGACATTTCCGACTACGCCGCCAAACTTCCTCCGGGGAAAGACAAGGCGGGCGGCGGTGGTGGCGGCGGCGAACGCAATCCCGTGCCGGCGACGCGGGGCAAAGCGCCGAAGTTCAGCCTTAACCAGATTGCTCCGCCCATGGTGCACCCGAAAGTCGATTCCAAAATCGAAGCGACCTTGCTCGGGCCGCCGGACCTGAAAATTCCCAGTCCGAACATGGACAACTACGGCGATCCGCTCTCCAAGCTGATGAATGATTCCGGCGGACCCGGCGGCGGCAGCGGCATTGGCAGCGGCACGGGAACCGGAATTGGCAGCGGCGAAGGCGGCGGGCTCGGCCCGGGTTCAGGCGGAGGCACCGGCGGCGGAGCTTACCATCCGGGAACGAACGGCGTCGGCTATCCTTCGTGCGTGTATTGTCCCGATCCGAAATATTCCGAAGAAGCGCGCAAGGCGAAATACCAGGGCACCGTTGTTCTTCAAGCGGTAATCACTCCGGACGGACGCGCCACGGAAATTCAAGTCGTGAAGGGCCCGGGACTCGGCTTGGAAGAAAAAGCCGTGGAAGCTGTGAAGCAGTGGCGCTTCAAGCCGGCCAATGGCCCGGGTGGAAAACCCGTTCCGGTCGTTGTCCCCATCGAAGTTACTTTCCGGTTGTTGTAATTTTTCTCCTGGCAGCATCCTCTTACATTTGTATCGATCGCGAAACAGAGAGCGAGCCCTTCGCAAGGACTCAGGGTGAAGCGTCACTGTGCCACGTAGAACTACCCCTTTGCCGTTTGGTTCCGAATTGATTAGGATTTGCACGCGAGGTGCCCGCCTTGAAATCAAAACCCACTCGTACCGCAAGCTTGTTCCTGGCTGACGCGCAGCAAACGCTGGCCAAGCATGATCTTCCCCTCATCGTGAAAAGCCTCCAGCAGCTTTCGGAAGAAGAAATCTGGTGGCGTCCGAATGCGGCGTCCAATAGCGCGGGTAATCTGGTGCTGCACCTTTGCGGAAACGTGCGCCAGTGGATTGTTGCGCACCTCGGCGGCTCAGACTTCCGGCGGGATCGCGATCGTGAATTTGCGGAGCAGGGGCCCATTCCCCGCAATCAACTCGTGGCGCAGTTGCGCCGCACCGTGCGCGACGCCTCGCGGGTGCTGATGAAGATGTCGGATGATTCCCTGGCGGCGAAACATACGATTCAGGGCTTGCACGTGAACGGCCTCGAAGCGGTTTTGCATGTCGTCGAACATTTCAGCTATCACACCGGCCAGATCGTCTACATCACCAAGCTCAAGCGCGCTCACGACCTGCGATTTACGCGGCTTCCTGCGGTAAGACCTGACAGCAAATAAGAATGATGATCGCGACGCGGTAATCCGATCGGCGCGGTCTGTGCCCCGCCCCACCTGTCTGTGCGCCGGAAACACCTGGTTGCGGAATCATTCCCAACCGCATCGCGGCGCGGTACACTTCGCCATGACCTCCATGACGATCAAAACCTGTCTGAGTGCAATGCTTCTCGTAGCGGCTGGCTCGATGTGTCTGCGGCCCGTGCCCCTCGCGGCGCAGTCCCCGGCGCGCATCGAATTCACCGCGCGCGTGACGCCTTCCGGCGGGCAGCCTGAGCCGGTGCGCCAACTCACGTTCTACCTGCTGCGCAAGAGCGTGGCGGACATTCGCGCCGAGGCTTTGCATTCGGGCCCAGATTCCGGCCTCGATACGTTTATTGACGGGCTCAGCTTCACGCCGGAATTGAAAGCATGGATGAAGAAACACCAGTCCGTTCGCTTGTCCGGCGACGAGTTCACCAAGAGCCTGACACCCGAAGACATCGTGGACATCCCCGAATTCTTCAAAGCCTATATGACCCACAACGAGGCCTACCGCGGCGCTGGGTTCCCCGAACCCAAGTACAGGGAAAAGGACCGCCAGACGAATCCCGAGAAATATCAGGCGCAAAAAGACGATTACAAAGCAGCGGTGCGAAAATTTATCGCCAATGCCCCGGCCACCAAGCAAGGCATGGATCTCGAACTCGTCGATCTCAATCCCGACCCCAAGTGGGAATCCACGCAGCGCAAGTTTATGCAATCGGTGGACGTCCGCGCGTTTCAACTGGCTGAGGAGCGTTACATGGTCGCGCGCACGGACACCGATCTCGACGGCCACGGAACTTTCTCCGGGATCGCTCCCGGGAATTACTGGATCGGGATGTTTGGCGCCGAAGCTATTTCGGGCGACGTGCGCGTCCACTGGGATTTCCCGGTAAAAATTCGTCCGGGCGAAACCGCCAGCATCGAACTCACCAATTTCAACGCCGCCAGGAACAGCACCACGGCTCAAAATTCCACGAACTGAGGATTCCCGCCGCAGTGACTGGCCGAGACAAGAGCGTGGCCTAAGTGGGCACCTGGCCGCTGTGGATCGAGTTTAACGCGGGAGTCGCGCTCCTGCTCTTGTTTGACGTGGGCCTGTTTCACCGGCGGCCCCACGAAGTCAAGTTGCGCGAGGCCTTGCTTGAGAGTTTGGCATGGGTGGCCCTCTCGCTCGGGTTTGGCGCGTGG
>DATGJQ010000022.1:0-7616 GCA_035295105.1 Candidatus Acidiferrales bacterium
GGAGCGGCGGGAACAAGTCATCGAGTGGAACGCCACCGCGGCAGAGATTCCTCAATTCAATGCGCTTTCCGAATGGTTCGAGTCGCAGGCAGCGAAAACGCCGGACGCCCGCGCGCTGACCTTTGAGAAAAGCCACTGCACCTACGCCGAATTGAATCAACGCGCCAACCAACTGGCGCGGCACCTGCAAAAACTGGGTGTAGGGCGGAATTCGCTGGTCGGCCTGTACGTGGAGCGCTCGCTGGAAATGGTTGTCGGCCTTCTGGGAATTTTGAAGTCCGGCGCCGCGTATGTGCCGCTCGATCCTTCGTTCCCGTTGAACCGTCTCGCCTACATGGTGTCTGACAGCGGGATGGGCGCGCTCGTCACGCATCGCAATCTGGAAAAGAATTTGCCGGCCGTTCCGGCGTCGGTGGTGCGCCTCGATTCGGACTGGCAGGAAATCGCCACGCAAATCACCCAGAATTGTGAATCGCAATGCGCCCGGCCGGACGATCTCGCCTATGTGCTCTATACGTCCGGCTCCACGGGAAAACCGAAGGGCGTGCAAATACCCCAGTCGGCGGTCATCAATTTTCTTTTCTCGATGCAGAGCGAGCCGGGTTTTACAGCGAAAGATTCTCTGCTGGCGGTCACCACGCTGTCGTTCGACATCGCCGGGCTGGAAATTTATCTTCCGCTGGTCACCGGCGGCAGGATCACCATCGCCACCTACGAAGACTCGCACGACCCGGCCCGATTGATGGAACTGCTGCGCGAATCGCAGTGCAGCGTGATGCAGGCGACGCCCGCCACGTGGCGCGCGCTCATCGATGCCGGATGGAAGGGTTCGCCACAACTGAAAATTCTCTGCGGCGGTGAATCCCTTCCGCGCGATCTGGCCAAGGAACTCCTGCCGCGATGCGCGGAACTGTGGAACATGTACGGCCCGACCGAGACAACGATCTGGTCAACGGTTCATCGCGTCACTTCCGCAGACGGCTCGATTCCCATCGGCCACCCGATCGCCAACACCCAGACATTTGTGCTCGATGCGTATCGCAATCTCGTTCCCGCAGGCTCGGTGGGCGAACTCTACATCGGCGGCGCGGGCCTCGCGCGCGGTTACATGGGCCGCCCCGAGTTGACCCAGGAACGCTTCATCGCCAGCCCCTTCTCGCAGAATGCTGAAGAGGGCGCGCGTCTGTACCGCACCGGCGATATCGCGCGATGGCTGCCCGGAGGAATTCTGGAGTGCCAGGGCCGCATCGATAACCAGGTCAAGGTTCGCGGCTTCCGCATCGAGTTGGGAGAAATCGAAGCGGTCCTCAGCCTGCATCCGGCGATCCGCCAGTGCGCCGCGGTTGCCCGCGAAGACCGGCCGGGCAACACGCAACTGGTAGCGTATTTTGAAGCGAATGCCGGGCAGAAGCCGAACATCGCGGAACTGCGCGCCAGCCTGGAGAAGAGCCTCCCGGCGTACATGATCCCGTCGGTCTTTGTGCCGATGGACAAGCTGCCGCTCACGAGCAACGGCAAGATCGATCGCAAATCATTGCCCGCGCCGGAGCAGTCCTCCGTGGTCCGTTCCGAATTCGTCGCTCCCGAAGATCCGAGCGAACAGATGCTGGCGGGAATCTGGAGCAAGCTTTTGAAAGTGGACCGCGTCGGGCGCACCGACAACTTCTTCGAACTGGGAGGGCACTCGCTGCTGGCCGTGCGGCTGGTCTCGGAAATCGAGAAGCTCACCAAAGTCCGCCTGCCGCTGGCGGTCCTGTTGCAGGCGCCCACGGTGGCAGGGCTCGCCGAAGTGCTGCGCCGGGAGAACTGGAAGCCGTCGTGGTCTTCTCTCGTCGCGATCAAGCCCGGCGGCTCGAAGGCGCCTCTTTTCCTGATGCACGCGCACGGCGGCAACGTGCTCGAATACTATCCGCTGGCAAATTTGCTAGGTTCCGACAGGCCGGTGTACGCGCTGCAGGCCAGGGGATTGAACGGCCACATCGCAAAGGACGCGAAGCTGGCGGACATGGCTGCAGCGTATATCACGGAGCTGCGAACTCTACAGCCTCAGGGCCCGTACTTCCTCGGCGGTTTCTGTTTCGGCGGATTTCTGGCGCTGGAAGTGGCGGAGCAACTGACCGCGGCAGGGCAGGAAGTGGAATTGCTGGCGATGATCCAGTCGGTGCATCCCGATGCCTGGCAATTCAAGCCCGGAACCACGATTTTTCAGCGCACATGGCATCGGGCGGCCAAGCGGATCGGCCTTGAACTCGATAATTTGTCCCACCGGAAGCCCGGCTACCTCGCTGATCGCTTGCGCTACGTGTCAGGCGTTCTCCGCGCGCGCCTCTCGATCGCTCTCGACGGGTTGACAGGGCGCGAACACCAGGATTTTTCGAAACTCCCGCTGCAATACATCCTGGAAATTCTCGGCCGCGTCCATGAACAAGCCCTCGAAGGCTGGGCGCCTCGCCCGTACCAGGGGCGGGTGGTTCTGTTCCGCGCCAGCAAGCAGCTCGGCGGTTTGGTGGCCGATGAGTATCTTGGCTGGAAACCGGTTTTCAAAGGCCGTTTCGAAGTTCGCGAAATTCCCGGGTATCAGCAAAATCTGCTGCTCGAACCGAATGTCCGGCGCCTCGCCGCGGAATTCAACGACATCCTGTAGTCCCGTCCGACTCAATTCCGATTCCGCCGCGGTTCCTCGCCCGCCCTACGGCAACGCTTTCTCCAGCCAGCGGGACATGACTTCGGCAATCGCCAGGTTGTTTTTCTCCAGCATCATCATGTGGCCGTTCCCGTGAATGCCGATTTCCGCCAGCTTCGTCCATGTGGGATGGACGCCCGCCTGATTCAAATACTTCGCGGTGCAGTGGTCATCGACCGCGCGAAATGACGATTCGGATGTGAGCAGCAGGATCGGCATTTTCTGCAGGTTGGGAAGTTGCCGCGCCGGTTCTTTCTGCAGCCAGCATCTTGCGAACTCCGGCGCATCGGACTGTTCCTGCTGCACGATCGCCAGATCGTCGGCGTTGGCGGCCGCGGGTGAATAGTGCAGCGGAACCGCGGTGGCTCCCCAGGGTCGAATCTTTGTGCCGTAGTGAAACCAGTCCGGCGCTCCGACCAGTTGCAGATCGTAGAAGGGCGGTCCGTTGGGCTCGACCGCGAGAATTGCTTTTACGAGGTCGGGCCGCGCATCGGCCACCAGCCAGCCGAACGGCCCGGACTGCGAATGGGTGAGCAAAATCGCCGGCCCGATTTTTTCCAGCAGCGCGACAAGGCCGTCGCGATTCAAGGATTGCACCAACGCGAAATCCGCGATCCCCGGCAACTGCGACGCGTAAAACTGATCGAAGACCGGATCGCCGGCCAGTCCGGTCCCGGGCCACTGCGTGTGCAGGTGCGCCTGCGGCCAGAGATTGAACTTTTCGGCAGCAGTAAAGCGCTGCTCGATATTTTTGACGTCCGGCTTTACCAGCGGTCCGTACAGCTCGCTTTGATACGCCGCTTTGCCGCGCCCGGGCTGATCGACAACGTAGACCGCATAGCCCTTGCGCAGAAAAAATTCCGCCCAGCCTTCGCGTCCGTCCGGAGTTTGCGTGAAGTTAGTGCCCGACTGCCCGCCGCCGTGGATCATCACAACGGGAAAGCGATGCGTCTGGTGCGCAGGAATCTGGAACTCCGCATAGAGTTGGCCGCTCATCACCTGCTGGCCATCGACGGCCGAATATTTTCCTCCGGCGAACAAGTAGCCTTCCCGCTGCAGGGAGAGAGGCGCCGCCTTGTTGTCTTGCGGGGTGCCGGGAACCGCACCAGCGAAAAGTGCAACGCCCAAAAGGGAAGCAAGAAGCGGCAATCGTTTCATCGTGCGCCTCCAAAGAAATGTTTCAAGCGAGTGCGATAGGCAGGTGGGAATTCTAATGCTTAAGTCCCGGCGGGGCAAAGTTCCCGTGGCGCATGCTCTAGCTTGCGGAGTTTCAGTGGCGGATCCGCGAGTTCAAAAAGAGAATTCTCCCAGACAAAAGCAACTGCGAAAAAGTGCCGCGTTTTGTCATTCTGAGCGAAGCGAAGAATCTCTCTTCGATTTCACTTCGGGCAAGGAATCCCGGGTACGCACACGTGAAACTCCGCAAGCTAAAGCATGCGCCACGAAAGCTTCACGCGCGGATCGTCTGCAGGAACGACTCGACGGAAGCGGAAAGTTCCTCCGTCTCATCGGAAAGCTGCGAAGAAATGTCCTTCATTTCTCCGATGCTCTTGGCCATGGTGGTGACCAGCGCGGCTGTTTGCTCCACCGTCGAGCGCATTCGCGCGATTTCTTACCACGTGGTGTGCAGAAAGCGTAGCCCGATGTACCGATTCGGTTCAGGGCTGCGTGTCTTTTCTGCAAAGGAGGTCGGTTGCAGAATGGCTTTAGAACCAGGTTGTAGATTTATATCGCCGGTATTCGTCGCCAAAATGTTGTTCGAGAACGCGGCTTTCGGCGCGGGCTCGCAGGATTTGCACAGGGATCAAAATCAAGAACGCCCAAAAAAAGTACGGCAAATCCAGATAGAGCACGAACCCGAACAGCGCTATTGCCGAAAAGACGTACACCGGATTTCTGATGCGGGAATAAATCCCGTGCGTCACCAGTTTTGTAGCCCGTGGTGTGATCGAGAAGGAATCGGCGAGTTGGAACCGTGCCAGCGTGACCACCGCCAATCCAACGATCAGCATGGTCAATCCGGCGATTCGATCGGAGGTCCAAATCGCCGGACGAAGTCGATAAGCGAAAAAGGCGATCGCCGGCAGCGGAACGAGGGTGACGATCCATGCGCTGCTCTTCATGCCGTTAGGTAGGACAGGCTTCAGCCTGTCTGGTTTTGACCGATGCCATGCGTAAATTTAAACCTGACAGGCTGAAGCCTGTCCTACTCTAGCCCTTCACCGTTTCCGCGGCGGCGTTTCTCCCGGCGATCCGGCCTTGCACCGTGCACCGCGCCAGGCCATGCAGGCTGAATCCACCCGCGGATTCTCCCCCGCAGTACAAGCCGGGAATGATTTCGCCGTTCAGATCGACCACCTGGCACCGCGCGTTGATGCGCAGGCCAGAGCGCGTGTCATGGATCACCGGCGTGGCCCAGGCCGCGTAGAATGGCGGCGTCTGAATCTTATATTTCGGCGCCGGCTTGCCAAAATCCGCATCCTTGCCGGCATCGACGAACGAGTTGTAGCGGGTCACGGTCTCCTGCAACGCGGCCGGCGGCACGGACTTTTTCTGAAACTTGTTCACGATCTTCGCGGCGAGCTCCGTGATGGAATCGGCGGAGAAAAAATATCCTTCCGCGTAGTCCACGTACGGCGCTGTCACTTTCCAGCCTTCGCGCTTCACCGCCTCGGAATCGAAAATCGCCCAGATCGGCCCGCCGCCCGGAGTCGTGTCGCCGGTTCCGGCCAGCGCCGCGTTGATGAAGTTGGATGGCTCGTATTTCACGTTCGCGGCGTTCAGGTAGCTGCGCGGAACGTATGACTTGATCGAGTTGTAGTTGTTGGCGGGAAACTGTCCCTGCGTCTCGTCGTAAAATCTCATCCCCGCGACGTTCACGAGGATCGCGTCCTGATAATCCTTCACGAAAAGCCCTGACGCGCGCGCCCTGGAAAAAATCGGACTGTCCGGCTGCCAGCTCAAGTTGACATAGCCGTACTGGCAGCCGATCCACCCGGCCTTAGTGACGTTTTGCCCAAATTCTCCGGTCTGGTTGAAAGCCCCCCATAGCGATGCGCCGATGGACATGGCGGCAATCTCGCCGCTGCCGTCCTGGAAAGACCACGGCTCGCCCGCCACCTGGTATTCCTCGGTGAGCCGCGGATCGAAAATTCTGCGGAAGTTGACGTTGCTGCTGTGCCCGCCGGTGCCGATGATCACGCCTTTGCGCGCGCGAATGTTCACCGTCTTGCCCTGAACCGTGGCCGAAATTCCGAGAACCCGGCCGGAGGTGGCATTTTCGCGCACGATGCCCGACATTTTGTGCTGCAACAGAATCTGCACGCCCAGTTTTCGCGCGCTGGCTTCCAGGGGCCGGATCAGGCCGACGCCCGAGGACGAGGTCGCTCCCTTGTCTCCCGGCAACGGCCCGCCGTTCTGCACTAGTGTAAAAGCCATCGGCGCGGAATGGTGCTCGCGTGGCGCCGAATTGCCGCACGCGTGTCCGCCCAGCGTGTCGGGAGCCTTATCCACGAACGTTACGCCGTGCTCCACCAGCCATTCGTAGGTCTTGGCGCTCTCGTCGGCAAAGGCGCGGATGATTTCCTTGTCATTGTAGCGGTAGTCGGGAAAGCCATTGGGCTCGACCACCGACCAGTCCGTCAGATCGGAGTAAAGCAGGTCCGGGGAATCGACCACGCCGTATTTTCTTTGCCGGCTGGTGCCGCCGCCGAGAGCGAGATTGCCGCCGCTTAGAATCGCGTGCCCGCCGACGTCGCTGTTGGCCTCGATCACGATGACAGAAGCCCCGCCTTCGGCGGCCTGAATCGCGGCGGGCAAACCGGTAGCGCCAGCGCCAATCACCACGACGTCCGCTTCCTTATCCCAGTGCGACGGGCGTCCCTCGGCTCTGGCTTGCTCGACGCCCAGGCCGGTCAATGCGGCGGCTCCGGCGCCAGTCGCCGTAGATTTCAGGAAATCGCGGCGCGACAACCCGTTCCGATCTCGTTTTTCTTTCTTCATAACCTTCATCCCACGATTGGAGTTTGATTAATTCCTTGCGCAAGAACATATGCCCGGTGGCAACCGGTGTCAACGCCGGAAGGCGGCGTTGCTACCGATAAGAATCGACGCGAAGCAAAAGGATATCGTTGCGGACTTTTTGAGAAAGTGTTTAAGAGAAACATCGCATTCGAGTCTGTGGAAGAAGTCGGATTTGTGATGATCGCCAAAGGGAAAAACGCTAGGATGGCTTGGAATTTAGTGGCACAGACTTTTTACCCTGAAGGGGGTTATGAAGGGCAGTCTGTGGGGTTCCATCTGATCTTGCTACGTGCTGCGCCACTGGCTCCCGCGGACAACGCATAGGCAAGGACCAATCATGAATTTACGGATCAAAATTCTAGCGATGAGCAGTCTTTTCTGGCTCTTCTCGATGCTGGCATCGGCCACCTGGGCCGCAACGATCACCGGCACCGTCACCGGTGCGGATGGCGCGCCGTTCCAGGGCGCATTCGTCGAAGCGCAAAATGCGAAGTCAAAAATCACGGTGATCGTGCTTTCCGATTCGCAAGGCCACTACAAAATTCCCGATCTGGCCGCGGGCGATTACCGCGTGCAGATCAAGGCTACCGGGTATCGCGCCGAGCCCCGCGCGGGAGTTACGCTCACCGCCGATCAGAACGCCTCCTTCGATTTCGCGCTGCAGAAGGCCATGGTCCGCTGGAACGAAATTTCGCAAAACCAGGCCGCGCAACTCTGGCCGCCGGCAAAAGGGAAGGACCTGCTCTTCGGCCACTGCAACATCTGCCATCAGTTTCAAAGCCGCATCGCTTCCGTCGGGCGCGATCTTGACGGTTGGAAAGATCGCATTGCCTTCATGCGCGAAGCCATGCACTTCAGCATTTTCCTCGGCCCCAACCTTAGCGACCAGGATGCGGACGTGCTCGCCAAT
>DATGJQ010000023.1:0-41543 GCA_035295105.1 Candidatus Acidiferrales bacterium
TTGCGGTGCAGCGCGAAGCAAATCAGGCCGACCAGCGCTCCCCAGACAAGCTGCATGACCAGGCTATGCGAGACCGGATACCGTGTGAAATCAAACGGCGAAGCGGCGAGCAGACCGGGGACGATGCGCACACGCTCAACACCCACCAGCAACAAGACCGGCCACAACAAATCGGCGAACTGCGCAGCGAAAACCAGGAATCCCAGGGACGTTTTTGGCGCCGCTTTTTTCGCGGCGAACGCCACTCCGAAATGGCCGAGAAACATGCAGTGAGACTCCTTCGTTTGCGTTAATAATTCTTCGATCGACTTCCTGGAGCAGGGGCAATTTCGAGGCCCGCCTTGCCCAAACCATCGATCAGGTGCTCGACCAAATCCGCGTCCCACCATTTTCCTAATTCTTCGTGAGCAGCGGTGGCAAAGTCTGGCCGAATGTTGAGGAGGTCTCGCACTGCGCGGCGCGCCGCGTCTTGTTCACCAAGTTGCGCGTAGGACGTAGCCAGCGCCAGGTGCGTGCGCCAGAAGCCGGGCATATTGATTTTAAGAGCGACGTCCAAAGCTGCGCGATAGTCGCTCTTGCGGTACGCGTCAAAAAACGAGGGGAACCAGTACCACCCGGGGTAATGCGGGTTGAGTTTCCGGGCCCTCTCTGCCAGCGCGCAGCCGCGTTCCCAATCTCCGGAATAGGCGATCAGAAAACCCAAGTACGCGGAGGTAAAGCCGTCCATCGGATTGAGGGCGATAGCGCGTTCCGCCGAGTTCCGGAAGGCCTGGGATTCTCTCCGAAAAAATAAGGCCGAGGCCAGGGCATGGCAGGCGAGGTGATTCGAAGGCGCTGCTTCGATGGCGCGCCGCGCAGCCGCCAGCGCGCGTCCGATCGGATCCGGTTGCGGGTTGAATCCGTGAGTGTACTCTTCCCGAATCAGCATCGACAGCATGGCCCAGCCGTCGGCATACTCCGGGGCCCGCTGGACGGCGCGCTCCAGGCCAGCCCTCGCTGCTGCGTGCTCTTCGGCCGAGAGGCGTGGAAAGTGCGCGAAACTTCGGAGGACTGCTTCGTAGGGAGATAGTTCCGCAGGATCCCGGTTGCGAAGAGCTTCGCTCATGGTATGGGGCAGGACCCCGTAAGTGTCGGCGACGGTAGATACGATCTGCGGGACGATGTCATCCTGCACCGCGAAGATTTCTTCCACGGAAAATTTACAGTGATACGTTTCAGCCCAAAGGTGAGAGCCGGAGCTGGCTTCAATCAGCTGCACTGCGATTCGCAGGCGGGAACCCGCTTGGCGAAGACTCCCTTCCATCACATAACGCGCGCCGAGCTCACGGCCCACAGCGCGGACGTCGGCGACCGAGTGGGCATAGCGCAACGTGGAACTTCGCGCGATAACCCTGAGATAGGAGAATCGGGACAGACCCGTGACGATGTCCTCGGTCATTCCCTCCGCAAGCGCAGTGATCTCTGGACTTGCTCCGCTGTGCCCAAATGGAAGGACTGCAACCCAAAACCCATCGCCGCCTCGAACGGCGCCGGCATCAGACGGCTTTGCAGGCGCAACGCCGCACAGGGCGTCGATCAATTCGCGCACCGACGGAAAACGTTCATTCGCGCTTTTCTCCAGGCAGCGGTGGATTACCTGCACGAGGTTGTCGGGTAGATCTGGCCGAAGCTCCGAGACCGGCCGCACTGCGTCTCGAAGGATTGCCGCAGCCAATTCGGCCGATGACCTTCCTAGGAACGGTCTTTGGCCGGTCGCCATTTCGTACATCACAATGCCCAGCGAGAAGATGTCCGTTCGGTGGTCGACGATGCGGCCCTCGAGCTGCTCGGGCGACATGTACGCCGGAGTTCCCACGATCACGCCGATCTTGGTGTACTCCGCTGTCGCATGCGGCGCGTCGGCGGCATTCGCCTCGTGAATCTCCTTCGCCAGCCCGAAGTCCAGAACCTTGATGCGGCCATTCTCCGCCACCATAACATTGGCGGGCTTGAGGTCGCGGTGGGCGATCCCTTTTCCATGCGCGGCCGCCAGCGCTTCGGCGATTGCGGTGGTGTACTCCAGAAGTTGATTAACGGGGAGACCGCCAGCGGGAATCATTCGACTGAGTGGACGGCCCTCCACCAGCTCCATGGTCAGAAAGTGCACGCCGCCAGCCTCTTCGAAAGTGTAAATCGTCACGATGTTGGGATGATTCAGCGAAGCGAGCATTCGAGCTTCGCGTTGGAAGCGAGGAAGGCGCGCGGTGTCGTCCAGAAAACCAGTTGGAAGAACCTTGATCGCCAGTCTGCGGCCGAGCCTGGTATCGAGGGCCTGATAGACATCGCCCATGCCCCCGGCCCCAATGCGAGCCAGGATTTCATAGGTTGCGAGACGTGAACCGATCGCCAATTCCTTGGGCTGGAGAGCGGGCTGGCCCAGGAAGTCAGATTGCGATTGCTCCTCGTGGGCGGCGATGAGTGATTCCACTTCGCGACGCAATTCCGGCCGGATGCCAGCCTGGTCGAGGTAAGACTGTCTTTCCGCGGCGGGCCTTTCGAGGGCGGCCGCGAGCACGTCCTTGACTTCCTGCCAGTTCTCCGACGTCACTTTGTTGCGTACCTCTTTAATTCGCGGCGCAGCCAAGCCCGAGCGGTCACCCATTCCCGTTTCACTGTAGCCGGTGAATTCCCGAGGACCACGGCCGCCTCTTCAATGGAAAGTCCGCCAAAAAATCGAAGTTCGATCAGACGGCCCTGCTGCGGATCGATTACGGCGAGTTTTTCAAGCGCATCGTCAAGCGCCACCAGATCGATCTCCTGATTCTGAGCAGGGACGAGATCCGGATCGAGGGCCAGCTTGGGGGCTCCCGCACCGCGCTTGGCGGCAAGGCGGTTGCGCGCATGATCAACCAAAATGTGGCGCATCAGTTGAGCCGCGACTCCGAAAAAGTGCGCGCGATTTTGCCATTGCGGTGTTCCTTGGTGAACCAGGCGCAGATATGCTTCGTTGACCAGTGCGGCGCTCTCAAGAGTGTGGTCGGGACGTTCGCCCCTCAAGTAGCGACGCGCCTGCCGGCGCAACTCGTTGTATACGACGGGGATCAGCGCTTCCCGCGCCTCCTCATTGCCCTGGCCCCAATCGGCGAGCAGCCGGTTAATACGCGTCGAGGAATCTGCGCTCACGATTCTCTCCGGTCGGAAAGCCGCCAATCAACGATGGATCGGAAAGTATCGCCCTGCGAATGCAAAGTCAACTTGCGCCGCGATCAGACCGGGGATGCGGCAGGCAGAAGAAATCTTCGATTCTCGTGAGCCAGTTTGTCTCTGGTTCTCGCTTACTAGAGTGAAGGCACGATGCGGACCTCATAAACTGGCCGGCAAGCATCGCCTCAAAAAAGGAGAACGACAATGAAAAACCAGATTTCGAAGCACGCTGCAACCGCCGTGAAACTGCTGCTGGGCCTGCTGTTCGCCACTTGCGTGTTCGCCGCCACGGCCAGCGCGCAACCCAGTTTCGAAGGGAAATTCACCCTGCCGTACGCTGTGCGCTGGAACCACGTGACGCTTCCCGCCGGGGAGTATTTCATCGAACTGGACGCGAAAGGCCTGCCGGCTGTCCTGCGCTCGAAAGCTACCGGCAAGTCGGTCAATACGATCGTTCCGATCGTTGACGATAGCGAGGAAGGCGCCGCGCGTTTGATGGTTACCATCCGCGGAGATGAACGCGTGGTTCGGTCCGTGAATTTGCCCCAGATTGGCAAGTCGCTGGTTTTCGAACCTCTGACGAAATCGGAACGCGAGACGTTTGCCAAGGAAGGCACAATGAATGCAGTGCCAGTGATCACCGCCAGCAAGTAAATGCTCGCAACCTCCTGGAACTTTACAACGGCAGAAGGGGATGAACCGCATGGTTCATCCCCTTTTCCCCATGCATACGTGCGGTCCGCAGAAACCCGAAGCCCGGCGAGCTGGCCGACTCTTCAACAGTCAAGTTACCGATCGTGGCGCTCCGAACGGTGACGGCAAAGCGTTCCGCTAAGGTCGCTGTGCGGGCTCCCTACTGAACTACGGAATGCTGCATGGCCCACAGAGCGGCGGCCGCTCGAGTCGAGGCGCCGATTTTATTGTAGATGTGCTGAATGTGATGATCGGCGGTCTTCGCGGAGATAAAGAGCTTGTCCGCGATCTGCTGCGTCGTCAGCCCTCTGGCGGCGAGGCGCAGGACATCGACTTCACGGCGGGAAAGTCCGGCGGGATTGTTGGGACGGCTGGGCGTTGCCGGTTTTATGGCGTCCTGGCCGGCGGCGCCCAGGACAGCTTGAGTGGCGCGATGCTCGAGCGCTCCCTGCGCGGCGAGACGGCGAAGCTCGGCAGCGGCGTCCTCCGCGGAGAACGCCGGACGGTCGGCGCGATCGGCCGTGAGCCCCACGTAAATTTCCGTTGCCGCCAGCACGCACGCTCCCAGATCGGTGGTGTCGGCGCGGAGCCGCTTGTGGTAGCCGGAGCCGTCACACTTCTCGTGGTGAGCGGACGCAACTGGATTAAGCGCGGCCAGCGCCTCTGACCGGCGCAGCATCTGCTCGGTCAGCATCGGGTGAAGCTCCACGCGATCGAATTCCGCACGCGTGAGCGGGGCCGGCTTGTCCCAGATGGAGTTGGGTACGGCAGTCGTGCCGAAGTCATGAACCAGCGCGGCTCTGCGGAGCCGGGCAAGGGCTTCTTCGCTGAACCCCAGCAAGCGGCCGGCATCGACACTCAGCTCGGCGCAGCGCCGGCTATGTCCGTTCATGTAGGGTGATTTCAGGTCGATGAAGTCCGCAGCGACCGTGAGGGCGTTGTCGAGTGCTTTTCCCTCGAGGATCTGATGAGGTTCCGGTTCAAGGCTGAGCACAGCGTCCCAAGGCTCGCGCTTGGCGAGTTGGTCGAACCACTCGGCGCCGTGGGCGCCAAAGATGTCGACGAGCGCGGGATCGTAGGTCCGGTCGCGGCGTTCGCGGGCGGCTTCGAGCGCCCGCGCCGGTGAGAAGATGCGGGCAATCGCCTCCATATCGTGGGATAGGTGGACGATGCGCATGGGCAGAGGAATGGCTTCGCCCTTTACGTGCGTGGGAAATCCGTTGCCATTCCAGCGTTCGAAGGTGAAGCGCAAGGCCTCGCGGACGCTGTCCGGCAGGCCGAGGCGGCGCACCAGCATGTCCGCCACTTCGCAGCCGGAGGCAAAGTTGTGTACGGCCCACTCGTGGGCGGTCTGCTGGATCATCTGGATGATGTGGTCGCGCTCTTCCTGGGAGCGGCCGGCGGTGGCAAAGGCGATGACGTCGCGCATGACTTCGGCGGGGTTCGCGGCGTCATGCACCAGAGTTTGAGCGCGGATGGCGATCTCATCGCCGAACACAGTGGCGACCTCATGGGCATGGCCCGTGCAGCCGATATACCGGAGTTGCGCGACCCAATAGGCGGTGTCTCGAACTTCCTTCGGGAAACCCGCGGCCTCTGAGAGCCAAGTGGCCAGCAGGCAGGACCGCAGTTGCGACTCCAGCGGTTGGCCGAAGGCGTTGTCCTGAGCGAGGGCCAGGGTGGCCACGAATTCACCAAGTCTGAGATTGGGTTTTGGCATAAAAATGGGGAACTCTCCCGATGTATTGGCCTGCGCGACGGCGTAGTATACGCCAGACATTGGGTTAAATCAGAGCTGTTCGAAATCAATTCTGAGAGGAGAAAATCGCCATGGGTGAAGGTTCGATCAAAGTTGGTGTGATTATGGACCTGACGGGTCCGCTCTCGTTCCTGGGTATCGCCAATGCCAACGTCGCGAAGATGGTGATCGATGACATCAACGCGCAGGGCGGCCTGCTGGGCCGGCGGGTGGAACTGATTTTGGAAGACAGCGCGACCACGGACACCGTGGCGGAAGCCAAGGCGAAGAAGCTTGTCGAGCAGGACAAGGTGGACATGATTTTGGGCGGGATTTACAGCTCCACGCGCCAGGCGATCAAAGGCCCCGCGGTCGCCCAAGGCAAGAAGCTCTATATCTACCCGGAGCAGTACGAAGGGCAGGAAAGCGACCCCTTGATTTTCTGCACCGGCCCGGTGCCGGCGCAGCAGCTGGATCCGTTTATTCCGTGGCTGATGAAAGCAACAGGGGCGAAGAAATTTTATTTGCCGTCCGCGGAATACATCTGGCCGCACGTGATGAACAAAAGGGTTCGCGAACTGGTGACCGCGAACAGCGGCACGATCGAAGGCGAGGAATATTTCCCGCTCGATCACAGCGACTACAAGAAGACGGTGGAGAAGATCATGTCCAGCGGGACCGAAGTGGTCTTCAACACGATTGTGCCTCCCGGCCTGATGCCATTTCTCGAACAGCTTCACAATGCCGGCTTTACCAAGCGGGGCGGAAAACTGGTTTGCACTTACTTCGAGGAGAACCTGCTGAAATTGCTGCCGCCCGCGCAAGTGGACGGAGTCTACGGCTGCCTCGACTACTATCAGACGGTCAGCGATCCATTCAGCGTGGAACTCCTCAAGCAGTACAACCAGCGCTTTCCCGGCAGCTCGATGCTCACCGCGGGCAGCGCGAGTACCGGCACGTACCGCGGATTGAAGTTCTGGGAGGCCGCGGTGAAAGAGGCCGGCTCGCTGGATCAGGACGCCGTCATCCGGGCGCTCGACCACGCGAGAATTACCGCGGGACCGGGCGGGCCCGCGGCGATGGTGCCCGGCCAGCATCATGCCCGGTTGAATATGTATATCGCCCAGGCCAGCGACGGCATTTTCAAGGTGGTGAAGAACCTGGGCGTCATCGAGCCGAAGGAAAGTGTCGTGAGCGCGAGGCACGCCGCGGCACTCTGAAACGCGCAAGCCACTCAAGCAACGACAACGGGGGAAGCCTTCGAGGCTTCCCCCGTTTGTTTTGGAGGCGTTACGTCACCGCCCACGCGGGCAGGCTATCACGAGACTAGATTCTCAACGATTAAAGGAGAATTAAATTTTCTCGCGCGAATGAATGGCTGTTCTCCAGAATTCCCTTGCTTCAATTCAGCGCTTCGGGTTGTAATGCGCACACATCGGAAGCCGAACGGGCCGATCGGCGGCGACAAGTTTGGCGATGGGAGGTTTACCTATTTGGTGAACGCGAACGATTGAAAGAGGCGCCTCATGAAACGAATCGTATTTCTGGCAATCGCATTTACAACACTCGCCGCCGTAGTCGCAACACTCGCTCCCGCTGGCCGCGCTGACGATGAGGCCGTACCGATCTTCGGAATCAAGATTCCCGCTGGATATCGCGATTGGAAGATGGTTTCGGTGGCCCACGAGGAGGGCAACCTGCACAGCTTTGCCGCGATCCTGGGGAACGATGTGGCGATCAAGGCCTACCGCGAAGGCAAGCTCCCATATCCGGACGGCACCATCATTGCCGCGGTGCATTATGGCCACGTCCCATCCGAGGAAAACAATAAAGTTTTTGGCGACCAGCAATCGTTTGTTCCAGGACCGCCGACGAACGTGCAGTTCATGGTCAAGGACTCAAAAAAGTTCGCCTCCACTGGCGGATGGGGCTTCGCTCACTTCAATACGGACGGCAAGCCGGGCAATGAAGCGCTGCTGAAAACCTGCTCCCCGTGCCACGCAAAGGCGTCGCGCGACTTTGTCTTTACGCGATACGCGCCTTGATAGAATTGGGGCGAAATCTACGCGAGGATGCTTCCACGGAAAGGGCGCGCGGGGCTCGGTAACCGTTGAGGGAATGGCGAGAGGAGAATCAAATGAAATCGCGCATGAACCCGAGAATGGCTCTACTGGCCGTGGCGAGCGTGCTGCTGGCCTCCTTCACCTGGCTCCACGCGCAGCAGCGGAACGGCGCCTTGGCGGCGATGGTTGCCGATGACATCGGCGGCGTGGTCACGAGCGCGAAAGGTCCGGAGGCCGGCGTGTGGGTGATCGCCGAGACCACGGATCTTCCGACGAAGTTCATCAAGATCGTTGTCACGGACGAACGGGGGCGCTACGTCCTGCCGGAAATGCCTCCGGCGAATTACCAGGTGTTCGTGCGCGGGTACGGGCTGGTGGATTCGCAAAGAGTCCCTGCCCGGCCCGGGCAACAGCTCGATCTGAAAGCAATCGTCGCTCCGGACGCCCGCGCCGCTGCGCAGGTGTATCCGGCGGACTATTGGCTGAGCCTCATGGAGATTCCCAAAGGAGAGTTGCCAGATAAGGAAGTGGCGCTGAAAACCAAGGAGTGCTTTTCGTGCCATCAAGTGGGCGACGTGGCGACCCGGGACCTTACGAAGAAAGTTGCCGCGGACTCCTCCAGCCTCGATGTGTGGGATCAACACACGATGATGGGACCCTCGGGACCTGGCATGAGCGCCGCCTTTCAGAGCATCGGCGCGCAGCGCAAGGCGTACGCCGACTGGACCGACCGCATCGCCGCGGGCGCATACCCCAAAGAGGCTCCGCCGCGTCCCTCCGGCCTGGAGCGCAACCTGGTGATCTCGATGTGGGACTGGGCCCTGCCGACGAGCCGGCGCGCGGATGTGGCCGCCACCGACGAGGATCATCCGACGCTGAACGCCAACGGTCCGGTCTACGGAACGATTCAAAGTTCCGATGTCCTGGCCGTACTCGATCCACGCGAGCACACGACGAGTGTGATCAAGGTGCCGTCGAGCGCGCCCTTGATCGATAACCATACGCCGGCGTCTCCGTACTGGGGGACCGAGAAGATCTGGGAACGGTCGGCGGACCCCCGCAGCGCGGCGATGGATAGCCGCGGGCGCGTGTGGCTGACGGCGCGGATTCGAGCCCCGCAGGAGCAGCCCGAGTTCTGTAAAGATGGAGCGATGAATAAATTCGCCAAGTATTTCCCGATGCCGGGTCCGAGCGCGAGGCAGGTGGAAATCTACGACCCGAAAACGAATAAATTCACTCTGATCGACACCTGTTTTGCCGCGGACCACAACCACTTCGATGGAAAAGACACGATCGTGTTCGGCCAGAAGGACGCCATCGGCTGGATCGATGCCGCGATGTTCGACAAGACCCATGATGCAGCCGCCTCACAGGGATGGATTCCGGCCGTGCTAGACACCAACGGCGACGGGAAGATCACTGAATGGACCGAGCCGGATCAACCGATCGATCCCAAGAAGGACCATCGGATTAAATTCGGCTGCTACGGGATCGCGGTGAGCCCGGTTGACGGCAGCCTGTGGTGCTCGGGAATCGGCGTGAAGGATACGACGCTTGTGCGCTTCGAGAAAGGGGCCAACCCGCCGCAAACGAGCAAAGCGGAGGTGTACGTGCCGCCCGCCGACAAAATGCCGCTGCCTGGTTCGGGCGGGGTAGCAATCGATTCAAACGGAGTGGTCTGGCAAAACTGGCGGGGCGCCCACCAAATGATGAGTTTTGACCGCCGCAAGTGCAAGGTGCTGAATGGACCGACCGCCACCGGGCAGCATTGTCCCGAGGGCTGGACGGTTTACAAGGTTTCCGGCCCCACGTTTCAGGGTGCTCCCGAAGATCTAAGTACGGACATGCTTTATATGACCGAGGTGGATCGGGACAACGCGCTAGGTTTGGGAAAAGACGTTGTGTTGTCCGGCGACGTGAATGCGGACTCGTTTTTCGCCGTGGTGCCGCAAGGCTCCCAGATGACAACGTTGAACTTGCGCGTACCTTACCCGATGGGCTTCGCCGCCCGGGCGGCATCCGGAAGGATCGACGACCCCAATGCCGGATGGAAAGGCCGCGCGCTCTGGTCGACTTACTCGATGTATACGCCCTGGCACCAGGAAGGCGGCAAAGGCTCACGGCTCAAAATTGTGAAGCTGCAGGTCCGGCCGGATCCACTCGCGAAATAGTTTGAATTTCCGGCTGGTAGCGTAGCGTTTCCAAGAGGTGCAGATGAAACCGGGAAAAGTTCTAGCTCGCGCGATAGCCGCGATGCTTGGCGCCGCCTTTGTCACGGTCGCATTATTCGGATTGTTTTCCGCCGGTTCCAGCGCAATCGCCGCGGCGCAAACGCCCGGCGCGTCTAGAGGGAAGGTTGAGACTTACTATCTGCTGGTCTTCAGCAATCCTGTGGAGGGAACGGAAGCCGAGTACAACAAGTGGTACAGCGAGCTGCACCAAAAAGATGTGGTTTCGGTGCCTGGTTTTGTGACCGCGCAGCGTTTTGTCATCAGCGACGTTCAGTTGCGTGACAGCAAGCCGCTTCCGAAATATCTGGTGATGTACAAGATTGTGACTGACGACCTTCCGTCCGTTTATGCCGAGGTCAACCGGCGACTTGAGACCGGTATCACCATGATGAGTCCGGCGTTTGATAAAACCACGTCGGTGGGTCTTACCTACCGGGCGATCCGGCCAATGATCCATCACAAGGACAACTCCGCCGCTGCGCCGAAGAGCAATTCTCAAGTTTACTACCAGCTTGTGTTCAGCGATCCAACCGAGGGACAGGAAGACGAATATAACCGCTGGTATGACAAGCAACACGAGCCGGACGTGGTCTCGGCGCCGGGCTTCGTGGAGGCGCAGCGCTTCGTTGTTAGCGACACGCAGTTAAGCAATAAAGAGACGCTGACAAAATATTTGGTGATGTACAAGATCGTTTCCGATGACGTTGCGGCGCGGTTCGTGGATTTCAAGCGGCTGGCTCCGGCCATGCAGATGAGCCCCGCCATGGGTAAATCCTACGGGTATACGTACAAAGCCCTGGAACCGATGGTTTTCGGGGATCAGGTGCGAGCGGAACGGGCCAAGAAGCCTGCCTCCTGAAACCAGGGCACGATAATCACAAACACATCCGACGAACTGGGTGGAACCTTCAGCGCGTGCGCTGAATCGAGTTGATGCCTGAGCCGGGTTCCTTTAGTCGTGTTGCGATCAGCGGCGGTGCGCAGCGGCGCTCCAGCCGCGTGAGTCGTAACATGAGTCGCGCTTCAATCTTCTTCGCGCGGTCGCTGGCGAGTATTTTTTCGCGGCTGGCTTGCTGTAACTCCACGAGCGCGGCGCGGATGACTTCCAGCGCGCGCTGCGGTTCTTTGGCGCGGTGTTCATAGTGGATCGCGAGCTGTTCGGTGGCGGCGATGGCGGATTCGAGGGCTTTCTGCGCGTCCTCCGCGAGCAGGAACGATCGCTGTCGCTTGTTTTTTGCCGGCGCCTGGCGCAAGACATTCCACAGCGAAACGGCGCGCGTGAAATCGAGCTCCCGCTTGGCCATCTGCGCGAGTTCCATTTGCGCCAGGCGCTCCACGGGGCGCGGCAGGCCAAAGCTCAGCGCGGTTTCGTAGAGTTCGCGCGCGCGGGTGGAATGTCCCCGCTTGCGCAGCAGGCGGGATAGCCCCAGGACGTCGATCGGGTCGTGCATTCCGGGCTTCACCTCGCAGGCAATTCCGTGGGCGCTGTCCAGCATTGCGAGGATCTTTCCGGCGAGCGCGGCGAGGCCGCGAAGATCCATCTGATTGTGGCGAAAAATTCCCACCAGCGGTTCGGCCGTTCCGTGGCGCAAATAATCAAAGTACATTTGCGGAATCAGCGTGGAGTCAATGTCGTCGTGGCGCGACCATTCTACAGCGCAGCCGTTACTGCCCAAGATTTGCCGCTCCAGGTCGCGTAAGCGTACGGAGCCGATGCGCATTTTCCAGAGCTGGCGCGCCGGATGCAGCAGATCTAGATGCAATCGCGGTGCGATTCCCTTGAACGACCGCGTCATGCGGTAGCGCGTTTCGAGCAGCGGCCAGTCAAAACTTTTTCCGTTGAAGGTGACGAGCACCGGTCGCTGTTTCATGCGCTCGGAAAGCTCCAGCAACACCGAATGTTCCTCGTTCAGATCGCGCATGAAGAACTGCTCGACTTGCAGGCCTCCCGCGTCCCACCAGGCGATGCCCACCATGAACGCGTAGGTGCCGGTGCCGCCAGCGAGGCCGGTGGTCTCCGTGTCGAGAAACAGCCATTGTTCAGGATTGATGGCCAGTTGGAGAAATTCCTTGGCATCGGCGGATTCCGGCAGGAGCAGGGAAAGAGACCGTGGATCCGGCGCGCACATTTCCGGCGTGGCGTACCACTCGCGCAGGGAAAGATGTTCGCCGTAGTTGTTGCGGTTGATTTGCGCGCCGAGGAGTTCCGCGAGGTGATCGCCGCCGCTATCGCTGCCGGGTTCCGGAAGACGTGGCGCCGGGGCTTCTTTGCGCCGTGCAGGGCGCAGAGCGGATATGCGCGCGAATTGTTCCACGGTGTTCATACAAGTTCTCGGCCCCACTCCGTCATTTCATAAACGGCCTGTCCTACGCGCCGAGACGATCAAGGATTGCCAGCGCCGCTTCCTTGGCGCGTTCGCCGCGCTCGCCTGCCGGGCCTACGCACGACGGGCACCCGTTTTCGCACGGGCATGCGGCGATCAGCTCGCGGGTTTTGGCGAGCAGGACCTCGTGGGCGCGAAAGAGCGGCTCGGAAAAACCGATTCCTCCGGGATAGGCGTCGTACAGGTAAAGATTGGGCTCAAAAAATTCCTTCTCCGCGAGGGCGGCGATGGCTTCCGGGCTGGCGGCTTCGTCCCACTCAATTTCCGATCCGGGGGACGGCGGGCGCTCGCCGATTGAGGTGCCCAGGTCGCGGGCGTCGCACATCAAGAGCAGCGTGGCAATCGATTCGAGGGCGTGGAGCAGGCCGAACATGCCGCTCTGGCGGTCGCTGACGGAGAAGGGAAGCGATTCGATCAGCGGGCGTTCGAGGGTCAGCCAGAAGGCCGTGGTGTGCATCTCGTTTTCCGGGAGCTCGAGTTTCCCGTCGCCGACGTTTTCGTTGGTGAAAAATTTGATCTTCTTGAAACCGATGACTTGTGATCGGACGAGGACGTCACCGTGGGAGCGCGCAGCGTGCGCGTCGCCGTCGCGGGCCTCTGCGTTGCGCATCTCCATGCGTTCGCTGGCCGCGCATTCCAGCACGCGCACCTGGGTGTAGCGGATGGCATCAGTGTAGTAATCGACGTCCACGCGTTTCACGTAGGCTTTGCGCTCGTCGAAGTTCAAGGCCTCCACGTGGAATTGCTGCCCCTGGTGCAGGTAAATCGCCTTGGGGTGGACAGTGGTCAGCGCGCTGGTGAAGTCCACTTCGCCGATCACTTCGGCGCCTTCGGTGATGTTCACGATCACGAAATTGTCAGAGGTGACCGAGCGCAGGCTGACAGTGTCCGCGGGATACGCTTCCTGCGTCCAGTGCCAGTGCTCGCCGGTGTGGTGGAGGTAGCCGGCTTCGGCGAGGCGGGCGCAGAGATCGGGAACATCCACGCCGCCAAAGGTTTCGCTCGAGGCGATGGGCAGCTCAAACGCGGCGCACTTCAGGTGGTTCACCAGAATTTCCAGATTGTCCGGCTGGACAAAAGCATGCTCCGGCGAGCGGCCAAAAAAATAATCGGGATGGCGCACGATGAACTGGTCGAGCGGCGCGGAGGAGGCGACCAGCACGGCGCAGGAGCTTCCGCTGCGGCGCCCGGCGCGTCCGGCGCGCTGCCACGTCGATGCGATGGTTCCAGCATAGCCGGCCATGATGGTGGCATCGAGCGAACCAACGTCGATCCCGAGTTCCAGCGCGTTGGTCGAGACCACGCCGCGGATGCGGCCTTCGCGCAAGCCGTGCTCGATCTCGCGGCGCTCGCCCGGCAGGTAGCCGCCGCGGTAGCCGCGGATCGACTGGCGCTGCCCGGGCTGCGGCGGGTTGGCCTGCTGCAGGTAGGTGAGCAGCACTTCCGTGTACAGGCGCGAATTGGCAAACACGATGGTTTGCAGATTGCGCTTCAGAAATTCCTGGGCCACCCGTGAAGTTTCATTGATGTAGCTGCGGCGAATTCCCAGAAAGCGGTTCACCACCGGCGGATTGTAGAAGACAAAAAATTTCTCTCCGGCTGGCGCGCCGTTTTCTTCCAATACCTCGAAATCGGTTTCGGCGAGGCGCGCGGCGAGTTCCCCGGGATTGGCAATGGTGGCCGAGGAACAGATGAACTGCGGATCGGAGCCGTAGAAACGCGCGATACGCCGCAACCGCCGCAACACGTTGGCCAGGTGGCTGCCGAAAACGCCGCGATAGGTGTGCAGTTCGTCCAGCACGATGTAGCGCAAATTCTCAAATAGCCGCTGCCAGCGCGTGTGGTGCGGCAGGATTCCGGTGTGCAGCATGTCCGGGTTGGACAGCACAATGTGCCCGCGCTCGCGAATGGCTTTGCGCGCGTCGGCCGGCGTGTCTCCGTCATAGGTGAAGACGCCGAAGCGGCTGTCGAGCCGGGCGGATAGATCGTGCAGCTCCGCGAGTTGGTCCTGCGCCAGGGCCTTGGTGGGGAAAAGGTAGAGCGCGCGCGTGTCCGGATTTTCCAGCACCGCATTCAGAACCGGCAGGTTGTAGCAAAGGGTCTTTCCGGAGGCGGTCGGCGTCACGACCACCACGTTGCGCCCCTGGTGCACGGACTCCGCGGCCATGGCCTGATGGCTGTAGAGCTGAGTGACGCCCTTTTCGGCATAGCTGTGGGCCAAGTCCGCTCGCACCCACTCCGGCATGGGCGCGAACCTGGCTTCGCGAGCCGGGATGTGATGCACGGCGGTGATCATCTCGCCGTGGCGGTCTCGTTCGGTGAACTGCTGAACGATTTCGCGGACGCTGGCGAGCGTCATTTCCTCTTTTCTGGACCGAACCGCTAGAGACTGCGCCAAGGCACGCTCCTTTTGTGCTTCGCCTTTTGTTCGCTAAGCTAGCACGCTGCCGCGGGTCGCGCAACGTGAATCTGCGGTCGCGCTGTTCCTTGCATCAATCCTGACGACCGGAACGGAGCGATGATTTTTCAAATTTAAACACCGCCCAGCGCTCGCGATGTTCCGTAGGCTTCGCTTCTTCAACCCAGCCACGCGAACCGGACAGCGAGAAGTGCCCACCGTCCTGACCCTTCGGCCATCCCTGCCTGTCTCAAGCCTTTGCCCGCGCCCTGTACTCCTTCCGTCCCGGCGACCAGTCGAGCCTCCACAGCGCCGTGAACTAAATTGCGCGTGTTCGGGGGAGAATAATGAACAAAACGACGAGCATCACGGCAAAAAAAATCGGGTTCGGGAACAAGATTCTTGGAGTGGCGGCGGCGATGGCGATGTTGCTGGCCTGTACCACGACGGCACACGCGGCGCGCACGAGTGTGAGGGTCTCGCCCTCATCGATCAGTTTTGGCACCGTGGCCGTGGGCTCAACCAGTGCGGCGCATAGCGTCACCGTGACCAACGAAAGCCGCCGCAGCATGACGATTGAGAGCGCTTCCGATTCTGCCGCGCAGTTTTCCTTTTCCGGGACTTCGTTTCCGGTCACGCTGAGCGGAGGACAAAGCCTGACCGGCTCGGTCACCTTCAGGCCATCAGCGGGCCAGGCTTATTCCGGAACACTACAATTCATGCGGTCCAACGGCTCGACGTTTTCGATTGCCTTGAGCGGAACGGGAAGCAGTACGTCATCCGCGGTCGCTCCGACGATCTCATCGCAGCCTGCGAGCGCGAAGATCACCACGGGGCAGACGGCAACCTTCAACGTGGCCGCCACCGGAACCGCGCCCATGGCGTATCAGTGGAGCAAGAACGGATCGCCGCTCAGTGGCGCGACTTCCTCTTCCTACACCACGCCGGCGGAAACGATGGCGGACAACAGCGCGAAATTCACGGTGGCCGTCAGCAACTCGGCAGGCAGCGCAACCAGCAATGCAGCTGTGCTGACGGTTAGCAGCGCCACGGTCGCGCCGGCGATCACCACGCAGCCGGCCAGCCAGACCATCCTTTCGGGGAATACGGCAACCTTCAGCGTGGCCGCAACCGGGACCGGGCCATTAACGTATCAATGGAGCAAGGGCGGAGTCGTGATCAGCGGTGCGACCGCCGCTTCGTACACGACTCCCGCAGAGACCACCGGCGCGCAGTTTTCCGTTACGGTTTCCAATAGCGCCGGATCGGTGACCAGCAACGCCGCGACCCTGACGGTAACCGCGGCAACATTGATTCTGAATTCCAGCACTTCGTCCGTAAGCTTTGGCAGCGTGACCATCCCGAATACCGGAACGCAGACAGTGACCCTGACCAATGCCGGGAATTCCGCCGTAACCATCTCCAACGTCTCCGTGTCCGGCTCGGGCTTTAACGCCACCGGCGCTTCCGGAGTAATCCTGCAACCGGGGCAGACCACCACGGTGACGCCGACGTTTAAGCCGGCGGCCGCGGGGGCGGTGACCGGAAAGCTGACGGTCACCAGCAACGCCACCAACTCACCGGACTCGATTTCGCTGTCCGGCACAGGCGTCGCGGCGGTCAGCCACTCCGTGGCATTGTCCTGGTCGCCGAGCACCTCGTCGGGCGTGACCGGATACAACACCTATTCGTCGCAGGTTTCCGGCGGACCGTACACCAAGCTGACCAGCGCGCCGGTGACCGGCACGTCCTACACCGATAGCGCGGTGCAGGCCGGGCAAACCTACTACTTCGTCGTGACTTCCCTCGATTCGAGCAACGTGGAAAGCGCGTTCTCGGCCGAGGTCAGCGCAGTTATACCGTAATTCTCAGAGCAGTACGGAAGGAGCCGCGATTCCCCCTCGCGGCTCCTTTTGTTTTAGTAGGACAGGCTTCAGCCTGTCTGGTTTAGATCGTGTCCGGCGCAAAAGAAAGCAGACAGGCTGAAGCCTGTCCTACGCCAGTCAGTAGTGAAAGCGGTAGCGCAGTTCGACGAAGGCCTCGCGCGGATCGTTGAAGTGGAAGCCGCCGAACGTCAGGCTGTCGTCGAGCATGACGCGGCGATTTCCTACGTTGAGGACGCTCGCGGAAACGCTTAAATTTTCTCCAAAGCTTTTGCCAACGGTCAAATCGACCGTGGTGTGGGCCGGCAGGTAATCCAGGGCGGAGCAGCAGGGCGCGGCTCCCGTTACCGTAGGGCCATTGCCGTTGGTGAATCCCGAGCCGTAATAAAGGCTGCCGGAGACGGAGATTTTCTTCGGCAGCGCGAGTTGCGCTCCCAGGTTGAGCGTGGTGCGCTGATCGTGATCCAGCGGGGCATAATCCGGAGAGGGAGTGTTGTCCGTGGGAATCAGCCCGCCGGTGATGTCTCCCCTGGCTTCGCCGATTTGATTGGAATAGGCCAGATGGAATTGCGCGATTTTCCAGAGGCGAGGGGACCGCAGGGTCAGTTCCCAGCCGCGAATTAGCGCCTCGGTCAGCGTCACGGGAATGAAGACGTTGGATTCACCTAGATTGTTGTGGTCGAAGAAATTATTGGCGCGCGTACGGAAATTATCGGCGTCCAGGCTCCAGCCCTTGTAGGGAATGGTCAGGCCGAATTGATATTCTTCATCGCGCTCGCCGCGCAAGGATCCAAAGCTATAGCCCTGTCCGCTCGCCGCGTTCACCAGCGCCGGCCCGGTGAAGGTGAGCAGCGGTGGGGCCTGGTAGAAGCGGCCGTAGAAGCCGTGCAATACCCAATTGATTTTCGGAACTTGCAGGGAGATTCCCATGCGCGGGCTGGTGGCGTTTTCGCCGACGCCGCCCGAGAAAAAGGATTCCCGCAGGCCTCCGCTGATGGTCAGCCACGAAGTCGCTTTCAATTTATCTTCCAGCCAGAATTCCTGCAGATTTCCGCCGATGATCTCGCGATCCGGCAAAAGATTCGGGGCGCTGCCATCGGTATAGGTGATGGCAAACAGCTGATTATCGTGCTGGTAGAAGCCGTAGTATCCGGCAGTGATGCTGTTTCGCGCCACGGTCGCGCTGAAGGTGACCTGCGCGCCGGCATAGATTGATGTGCGATTGTCGGTCGTGTCAGTCGGAAAGTCATTGGGGTTGCCGGCGTAGTCCGCGCTGTTGTAATGAAAGAATGGAGAAACGGTCAGCAGGGCATTCGCGCTGATCGTGCGGACCCAGGAAAAATTCAGGAACGTGTCCGCTTCATGCTGCCCGTCAAACTGGTAGATGCCTCCCTGCGGATTTCCGTCGCCGTCCACGCACGCGGAGGGCGGCGAACAGGGTGTGACGGAAATCGCTCCGGGCACGCCGGAAATTTCCGTTATCAGGCCCGGCGATACTGGGATCTGGTAGTAATCCCTGCGGGAAGACCACACCACGCGAAACTGATTCTTTGGATCGAGGTTGTAAATCAGCGAACCAAATCCGCCGATGCCGTTTTCCGCATCGTGCAGAACCACGGGCGTCGGCGACTGCAGCCCGAGGTTGCTGCGGTTCCCGCTGAAGCTGCCGTAGTAGGCAAACTTTTCGGTGTGGCCGCCGCAACTGATCTGATCGTTGGTCTGATAGAAATTGCCAAAGCTGGCGACCAGGTCACATTCCTTGTCGCGCTCAAAACCGGTTCGCGGGACCACGTTGAACACGCCGTAGGTTCGATCGCCATAGTCCGCGTCATAGCTGCCGCGCTGCACTTCCATGTAATCGATGTCCTTGGGATCGAACTGCGGGCCAACGTTGCTGGCGATATTCGTGTTGGGAACCGGCACGCCGTCCACCAGCCAGCTCACCTGGTGTCCGCCGCGGATGTGCAACTGATCGTGCGTTACGTACGCGCCCGGAACATATTCGGTGATCATCGACAGGCTGTTGGTGCGGTCCGCTCCGGGCGTGTCCTGAATCGTCTGGCGGCTCAGGAGCGTGGTGGGAGTGGCGGATTCCACCGAGGCGCTGACCGGTTCACCGGTGACTACGGTCTTTTCAGCCACGCTGGCGAGCTCTAACCCGAAATGCAGAACGGGACTGGAGCCGGAGACAACGACGAGGTTTTGCACCGACGGTTGAAAATTGGCAACCATCACCGTAACGGTGTATTCGCCGAGCGGAACGGCGCTGAATTCGAACTCGCCGTTGTCATTGGTTTTCTGGTGCTGCATCCACTCCGAATGCAGCGCTTTCAAATCAACATCGGCATCCTGCACGGGACGGTGTTGAGGATCGTGCACGATGCCATGCACGGTTCCGAAAATCTCCGCGCGCGCCGGTGCAGGATTGAGCGGCCCAGCCGCGGCACAAACCGCGGCAATTCCCAACCAAGCCAGAAACATTCTGAAATTCATTTTCGCCCTCTTGCGAACCGACAACTGGAAGAGTCCGCGCCTTAGCGGCGCATCGAACGACGCAATTCACTGTTCGTAGCCGGTTAGATCGCGGCGGTTCGAGGGGGAGGGCTGAGGGGAACTGCGATGAAGTACGGGAAAAATGCGGAAACGAAAACCGGCGCGCCATTGGCGGCGGACGGCGAGCGCAGTGCAACAGGCCCCACCAGAACCACGGGACCCAGGCTGGCAACCGCCGTCTGCGCCGGATCGCACGCGCGCAGGGATGACTTGGTGAGCCCAGAGTTGCCCATGGTATCGCAGTCGCTTTTTCCGGTTTTAGAATCGGGATCCGGACGATGATGCAGGGGGCAGTACGCCGTGTTGCAGCAGATCGGCACTTCGGCGGCAGAAAGCGTTCCGGCCAGGACGGAAACGCACGGCATCAGCAGGGCCAGCAGGCCGGCCATCGCCGCGAGTTTTCTCAGGCTCTTTCGCACGTTGTGGCGGTTCATCCCGCCGGTATTCAACTGGCAGCATAACGCGTGAGAACCGTTAGTGACAAGCGTTCGCCGGGCGTTCGCTGCGCGGGCGCCTGCCTCGCAACTCCTGACCGCGACCTTGTTGAGACAGGCTTGACACAGGACGCCTCGCCCGCCAATATTCAGAACATGGCACATTCCTTTTTGATTTTTGATTTCGGCGGTAACGAAGAGGCCGCGCAGCAGGCACGGCATCGCATTGAAGGCTGGAAACAGGGTTTCCGGCTGGACAAGAAGCTTCAAGTGAAATTTGATCGTAAGGAAACGGATGGAAACCAGGCCGCTCCTGCGCCGAAAGCGGCAAAGCCGGCCAAGAAAGAGAAAGGCAAATCCGGCGCGAAGTCGAAATCCAAAGGTGAATCCGAATCCGCCGGCGATTCCGAGTCAACCGCGCCGGCGCAAGTCCACCTGATCGTACGGCTCGATTTTTCGGATCACGAAAAGCTCTCTCACCAGCGATGGCTGGAACGCATCCCCTCAGAGGAACCTTTCAAAACGGCTCATCCACGAGTGGTTCGCCCCGGCGAACCGGATTTCAAAACCACTTCCGATTTATTCGATTCCCTGGATTGAAGCGGAATCAGAAATTTTAGCGGGGCAAAGAGCGGGAGACGCTCAGCGGCGGGAACGCCTGCATCGACTCGACAGTGGCAAATACGTAAGAGAGAAACTGATCCCGCCGGGCACGTTCGCCGCGGCCAATCAGCGCGCCCAAACCGAGACCCATTACCACGGCAACCAGCGACCAGGTTCCAAACAATTCCAGGATGATGACCGCCATATTCGCCTCCAGGTTCGTTCACACCTGATTAGGTATGGCACCGCGATAGCCAAACATGCGCTTGGACATCGTTTCGCTAAACCCTGCAAATACCGGGAAGTAGAAATCACCCGACGAACCCGCGGCGGAATTGCCCGACCGAAGACCCGGTAAACTCTATACAACTCGGGATTAGTTACATCCCGAGCGCGTACTATAACTTACAGTACTCCGCCACGCAATCGCCTCATTAGAATTCTTTCATCGGCGGTGGAAATTCGCGCCGCACCCGGTTTTTTGCGCTGCCCATCCGTACGGCTACTTTCGCCGTCCCAATTCTGTACCTCTGACCAGCGTTTAATTCCAGCTTTTGCCGATAGCCTTGTGTGTGGATTTACCTCTGCCTTGACCGGCGGTGCAGATGGAAATGCGCCGGAAAAACGCAGACGCCTGGTAGTGCGAAAAAGGTCGGAGGCCTCGTTATGGGTGTGGGCCGCTATCGGTCTGTGTTTACTTTCGGATTAAGCCTGTTGCTATCGGCTTCTGCTTACGGCCAGTCGTGGCGCCAAGTCGGGCCGCCCGGCGGGGACGTACAATCTCTTGCCGCCGCACCCGGCAGTGCGCGCACGCTCTTTCTTGGCACCTCGGACGGGCACGTATTCGGTTCGCGGGACGGCGGAGATCACTGGGACCTGTTAGGCAGAATCGGTGAGCACCACGACGATGTGATTATGTCCATGGCCGTGGATGCTCGTTCGGCCTCTACTCTCTATGCCACCAGCTGGACGCTCAGTTCACACGGGGGCGGGGTTTATCGCAGCGCGGATGCCGGACATAGCTGGCAATTGATCGGGCTCGAAGGGCTGGTGGTTCGCGCCATCGCGCAGTCGCCGTCCAATCCGGACATCCTGATTGCCGGAGCCACGGACGGTGTATATCGCTCGGAGGATTCCGGAAAGCATTGGGCGCGCATCTCCCCGGAAAAACATGACGACCTCCGCAACTTCGATTCGATTGCCATCGATCCGCACGATCCCAACATCATCTACGCCGGCACGTATCATCTGCCATGGAAAACGGTGGACGGCGGCAAGAATTGGGCGCCGGTTCACCAGGGCATGGTGGATGACTCTGACGTGATGAGCATCACCATCGATCAGAATGACGCCTCGCACATTTTTGCCAGCGCCTGCTCCGGCATCTATCACAGCGCCGACGGCGCGGCGAACTGGACCAAGTTCAAAGGCATTCCCAAGGATTCCCGGCGCACCGTTCACATTCTGCAGGACCCCAAGCGCGCGGCGACCGTTTACGCAGCGACCACTGAAGGGCTCTGGAAAACTGCGGACGACGGCGCAAACTGGCGCCTGATCACTCCCGTTTCGTGGAGCATCCTGTCGATGATCATCGATCCGGAAAATCCGGATCGTCTGATTCTCGGGACCGAGCGCCTGGGCATTCAGGTGAGCGATGACGGCGGGCAAACCTACCGCGCATCGAACCAGGGCTTTTCGCATCGGCGCATCGTCGATGCGGCAGTTGACCCGCATCATCCAGAGCGCGCGCTGGTGGTGCTGACCAGCAATTTTGAGCCGGTTCTGGAGACCAACGACTCAGGGCGCACCTGGACCGCTCTCGCCACGGGACTGAAGTTCGGCCCGCCGCGGCACGTATTCGCTTCGCCCGACGGCTGGATGGCAGCTCCCGGGCCCGGCGGTTTGCTACGCTACGATTCGTCAAAAAATTCCTGGGTTCCGGTGAATCAAGTAACTGAGAAGGCTGTGCCGGCGCGGGCGGCTTCCGCTTCCGTCGTGAAAAAAATCTCGGCTCAGAATCCCAAAACTACTGCGGCCAAGGCGGGCGCGAATTCAGCGGCCACCGCAGCCATAAAATCAACCCTTCCTTTTCACGCGAAAGTGAATGACATGGCATTTGGGCGCGACGCCTGGTATGCAGCGACGGACGACGGATTGTTGGTGTCCCGCGATCGCGGCCTCGATTGGAGCGTTGTGTCGCTCAGTCCTGTGCCGCAACCTGCTACGGCATCTCCCGCAAATACAACCGCGATTCGAGCGGTGCGAACGGGCGGCGCGGATTCCTCCCTGTGGGCGCTGACGTCGCGGCAACTGGAAGTCTCCGGCGACAGCGGCAAGACCTGGGTGGCGCGGACTTTGCCGTTTGAGCCGCGCGGTTCATTGCACCTGCACCCGACCGATGACAAGACCGCGGTGTTGGCCAGCGACCACGGCGTCTTTGTCACTCGCGACGCTGGAGAGTCCTGGCAGCAAGCCAACCTCTCCGAACTTTCAATCGACGATTTGGCCGCGGTCCGCGATGCCGTCGTTGTGTCGACGGCCCAGGGCGCACTGTTCCTTTCGCGCGACGCCGCCAAGACATGGCGGCGCATGGATGGGCCCAATGCCGACGGCAATTTTTCCGCCTTGCGTTCGCGCGAAGCGGGAAACCAATTAGTGGCGGCGTCATCCACGGAAGGTCTTTTTGTGCTGGAGATGGACGCGGCCTCGTCGGCGTCCGCCGATGCGGTGCCGGCCACGCCGGTAACGCGGCACTAGCTGTTTGGAAGATTTTTTGAGATTGCTTGCGCACCTTCGCTGCCGCGATGGAGTGCGCTCGCAATATGTCGGCGCTCATCCCCCCCGGTTGCGCCGTCATTTGCGCGGTGAGCGTTCCTAGCCCAGCACCACACCCTGGGAGGGAACGCTCGCCGCGATTTTTTTTGGCTCCGGGAGGGGTTTCGGACGCCGTTTCCGTTTGGCCGGGCAACCGTCATCCGGTAGGATACTTTTGCGAAATCGGTTCCGGCTGTTCATTCGCTCGCGCGCCGGCTTCGGATATAATAAGGTGTACTTCCGAAACTGGCTGACCTAGCAGCCCAAGGTGATTCGGATGCACGTGCAGGCACGCCCGAAAACCGCGAAAACAGTCTCCGGTCCGTATCGCGGCCTGTCCCGGGGGGATCTTCTTCATCTCTATCGCATCATGTATCTTTCACGGCGAATCGACGACCGCGAAATCCAGCTAAAACGGCAGAACAAGACCTTTTTTCAGATCAGCGGTGCGGGGCACGAAGGCATTTTGGCCGCGGCCGGCCTGGTGCTGCGTCCGGGCCATGACTGGGTGTATCCCTACTACCGCGACCGCGCGCTGTGCCTGGCGCTGGGCGTCACGCCGCTGGAGATGTTCCTGGCAGCCGTCGGGGCCAAGGACGATCCGAATTCCGGCGGGCGGCAGATGCCTTCCCACTGGGGCATCCCGCGCCTGAATATCCTTCCACGATCTTCATCGACCGGAATGCAGTACACGCAAGCGGTTGGCCTGGCGGAGGCTTCCCTCTATTTCAAAAAGTTTCCCGGGGCGCTGCAGAAGGCACAGCAGGCGCCGCTCGGCGAGCACGCGCGCTTTGAGAGCGATGAAATTGTGTACGTATCGGGCGGAGACGGATCGACCAGCGAAGGAGAATTCTTCGAGGGGCTGAATTCGGCGTGCCTGCGCAAGCTTCCGGTTCTTTTCATGATCGAGGACAACGGATGGGCGATTTCCGTTCCCGTGGAATTTCAGACGCCGGGCGGAAACATCGCGAAACTGGTGTCGACTTATCCGGGGCTGCACATCGGGGAGTGCGATGGCACCGATCCGCTGGCCAGCTACGAGGCCGTGCATCGCGCGGCGGAATATTGCCGGGCGCGAAAAGGTCCGGCGCTGGTGCATGCCCAGGTCACAAGACCGTACTCGCATTCGCTTTCCGACGACGAAAAGCTCTATAAGACCGACGCGTTGAGAGAGCAGGAGGCGCATCGCGATCCTATTCCCAAGTTCGGCTTGTTCCTGGTCCGCGAGCGCATCGTCAACGAAAAGGAATTGGAGAACATCGAGGCGGAGGTGGACGCCGAGGTTCGCGAGTCGTCGGACCAGGCGCTTTCAGCGGAATTGCCCGCAAAGGAATCTATTCTTGTAAATCAGTATTCTCCGGACGTCGATCCAACCTCGTCGTCCTTTGAATCCGCGCCGCAGTTTTCCGGCGAGCCGCGAACCATGGTGGAAATGATATCGGCCACGCTGGCCGATGAAATGGCGCGCGATGAACGGATTGTGGTGCTCGGCGAGGATGTGGCCGATTGCAGCAATGAGAGCGACCTGGAATGCCTGAAAGGGAAGGGCGGCGTCTTCAAGGCCACCATCGGCTTGCAGCGGCGTTTCGGATACGAGCGCGTGTTCAACACGCCCATCGCCGAGGCGGGCATCGTTGGCAGCGCGCTGGGCTTGGCGGCTCGCGGGCTAAAGCCCGTCGCCGAGATTCAGTTTTTTGATTACATCTGGCCGGCGATGATGCAATTGCGGAATGAGTTGTCGCTGGTTCGCTGGCGCTCGAACGGAGCTTTTAAGGCCCCCGCGGTGATTCGCGTGGCGACCGGCGGATACCTGACCGGCGGGGCGATCTATCACAGCCAGAGCGGGGAAGTGCTGTTCACGCACACGCCGGGAATTCGCGTGGTGATGCCAGCGACGGCTCTCGATTTGTGCGGCCTGTTGCGCACGGCAATTCGCTGCGATGATCCGGTGTTGTTTCTGGAACACAAACATCTGTACCGCCAGCCCTATAACCGGTCGGCATATCCCGGGCCGGATTTCACTATTCCGTTCGGGCGCGCGCGGGTTGCGAAAACGGGCACGGACGTGAGCATCATCACGTACGGAGCGGTGGTTCACCGCGCGGAGGTCGCAGCGGCCCAACTGGAGCGCGAAGGCATCTCGGTGGAAATTATCGATCTTCGCTCGCTGGCGCCTTTCGATTGGGAAGCCATTGCCGCGACAGTGCGGAAAACCAATCGCGTGATCGTCGCGCACGAAGACATGCTGTCGTGGGGCTACGGGGCGGAAATTGCCGCCCGCATTTCCGAGCATCTTTTTGACGAACTGGATGCTCCGGTGAAACGCATCGCGGCGATGGATACCTTCTGCGCGTACCAGCCGAAACTGGAAGATGAAATCCTGCCGCAGACCAGCGATCTGGCCCGGGCCGTGCGCGAATTGATTGCCTACTGAGCTCGCTCGCCGTTCTTGCGCACCCTGTCTGACACGAACGAACACTTTTTCTGCGCGTTACCTCCGTTGCCGGCGGCCGTCATCCGCCGGGGAGTTCGGATTGCAAACCGAATCCTCGGCTGTTAGTTTGCTTGTGATTCCCAGCGGAGGGCGCAATCGTAACGTGTGAAAAATGCGGAGCGGATATTCCCGAGGGCGCCAGCATCTGCTCGCATTGCCAGACTCCGGTAAGCGTCGCACAAATCGGACCGGTTTATGTTCCGGAGAGCGCCCAGGCTCCGCCCGCCTTTCCTGCGATTCACACGCTGGCTGACTTGCCGCCGCGCCCGGCGTTCGCGGGCTTTTGGCTGCGGGCCATCGCGTGCTTGATCGATACCATGGTGCTGGCGTCCGGCTTTATTTTGTGCGCGTCGCTGTTTCCCGCTTACTTTTCCAAGATGCTTCCACCCGATCCGCCTTCATTGGCCTCTATGCCGCAGCCGTCCCTGCTTCTGATCGTAGTGTTCGCTTCGTTGGGATGCCTGTATTACACGATTTTCGAGGCTTCCAGTTGGCAGGCGACGCCGGGGAAGCGAATGCTGCGGCTGTACGTCACGGACTTGAACGGCCAGCGAGTGACCTTCGGGCGCGCGCTGACCCGGAATTTGGCGCGTCAGCTTTCGGGTTTCTTTTTTATCGGGTACCTGATCGCTGGATTCACGGAGAAAAAGCAGGCGCTGCATGACCTTCTTTCCGGCTGCCTGGTGTTGCGGCGGTAGCCGGATTTTGGCGCGATGAAAATCTACTTATCCGATTGCCAGATTGGAATCGGCTTTCCCATGCCTTGCGCGACTGCCATTTCGTACACGCGGACCGCTGCGGCCAGGTCCCACGTGGCGATTCCGTTGGACTTGAATAGCGTGACTTGATCGGCGCTGGTTCTGCCCGGCGCTTTGCCCGCTACAATCTGGCCAAGCTCCTGGACCGCGTTCCATCGAGAAGCATCCTCACCGAATGCCTGGATCAGATCCCCGGCTTCTATTTTGGATTGTTCGATGGAGTCCACGACAATTTTGTTTGCGCGAGCGACCGCTGCGGCGTCCAGTTCGCGTTTTTGCGCGTAGTTCGCGCCCATCGCGTTGATATGCATTCCGGGCGCGACCTGCGCGCCTTCGAGCACAACTTTCATGGCCGAAGTCGCGGTGATGACGATGTCCGCGCCCTTCACCGCTGCCTCGCCGGACGCGGCCGCTTCCACGTGGACGCCGATGCGCTCGCTCATCTCCCTGCAAAACTTTTCGCGGCGTTCCGGATCGCGTCCGAAGGCGCGAACGCGCTCCAGGCGCCGCACTCCGGCGACGGCTTCCAGTTGCGTGCGCGCCTGGTAGCCGGTTCCGATGATGCCTGCCGTCCTCGCACCGGCATTGGCCAGATATTTCGTCGCCACACCGGTAGCCGCGCCGGTGCGAATCTGGCCGAGTGCGTCCGCCTCAATCAGCGCCGCCAGCGCCCCGGTCGTGGAGCGAAACAACGGCACAACGAATCGCGCCGCGCCGCGCACGACCGTGTACAGCTTCATTCCGATGAATCCACGAACCGGGTCGCCGGCCGCCATGTAATTGAGAAGAGCATTGTCCGGCAGTTTGATCCTCTGCCGCGAGTGCAGAACGAGCTGGCCGTTTCCCTGTTCGCGCAGGGATTCTTCCACCACTTCCAGCGCGATGGGCATGGTCAGAAGCGACCGCACATCCGATTCCGTCAGCAGCAGCGTCATAGCGGCTCCTTGGACTCCAGGTGCATGCGAAACCGAAAAACTTTGGGTGTGGCAGGATCGAACACCAGCAGTTCGGAATGCGGCGTCACGGCGATTTGCGGCGCGGCAATCGTTCCTAGGTTGGCGCCGAGGTCGGCGTCGAGCTTGTGTTGTCCGTCCGTGGTCCAAACGCGAATCTGCGAGGACGAAGCGGCCATCGTAAATACCAGATCGCCGGCCACAGCAAACCCGGTAATCGGATTGGATTCCGACGACGCAGTGCCGGCGGCCGCCCAAGCCGTGGCCGCGGCGCCGTCGGAGGAAAATTTCTCGATGCGGCCGGTGCTGAAATATGCCACGAAAACGAAGTTGTCAGGCTGCGCGCAAACCCACGAGGGCCGTTCGTCCGGGGAGACTGGTTTTTGAGGAGCGGTCCACGATTTGATGAGATGCCCGTGATTGTTGATCTTCAGGACGTGAGAATTCGCCGCATCCGGAACGTATAGAGTTCCTTGTTCGTCGGCGCTCATGCCCAGCGCGCCGGAAAAATGGCGCTGCGCGTTGCTGCGCCAGGTTTGAAAAAAGGTTCCGTCGGGGAAAAAAACGTGGATCGCGCCTTGCTGAGCATCGTTGACATAAATCGCTCCGCCGGCGTCCACCGCGATGCCGGAGGCGTGGCGCAGGCGAGGGTCTTCAAAGGAAAGGAGCGGAGTGCCCTTGGACTCAAATTTGTGAACAAATCCGGCGGCTGGGTCGGCAAAGAAAAGATCGCCCAACGTGTCAACCGCGAAGGAAACTGGGCCGTCGAGTTGTCCCGGGCCGTTGCCCTTGTCGCCCCACGCGCCTAGAAATTCAAAGGGGGGAGGAGGCGGAGCCTGCGCTTTCGCGGCGGCCGGATTGGCGCGATTGCCGCAGGAAATCAGGAAAAATACGGCCAGCAGCGCGATGGTTGTAATCTTCGAGGGCAGCGCAGAATGATTTTTGTTGGCCATACGACGAACGTGTGTCCGCAGATCGAGAAAACTTTTCGATTACAATACGCAACTTAAGTTCGAGGTCGCCTTCAGATTCGCGTTTGCGTTGAGGAGGTCCGACCTACAGGTCGGACGTAAAGAGGCGTGTGAGCGAGGCCTTTAGGCCCTGAAACTTCAGGGGCTAAAGCCCTCCCGTACACAGCCCTGAACGTCGGGGCTGAAAGCCCCGACCTCCTGACGGCCGGACTCACTGCGACCATACTCAAATCGTAACGGCACTACGTAACGCTACCTCATAACGCTGCTGCGTAACGCCACTTCGTAACGCTACTTCGGAACTTTCGTTCTTAATGTTCGGCCAATTTCGTACGCGCCGGATGCGATCCTGCTTCCCTCACTCTGCGAACGGCCGTCTGCACCATCACGTACTTTCGATCCACGCTGCTGTCATCCAGATCGGCGAATCCGAATTCCGGACCCTTCGCGCCGTTTGAAACGCGAATAGGCAGCCGCCCGCACAAATCGCTCTCCACGTACGCGGTTTCGTAGCGCTTGCGCGCCGTACCCCAGGTGTACACGCGCAGCATGGTGAAGTCGCACACCTGGCCCTCGCCGCCGTGCGTGCCAGCAACCAAATACTGTGGCGCTTCTCCGCCACTGCCGTCCGCCACGCGATTCAGTTCAAACCACGCCACAACGTGCAAATCTGCGGAGCTGGCCAAATCTTTTACCGGCCCAGGCAAATCGAGTTCCACGAATCTCGCCAGCACCCAACCGGCAACCAATCCGGCCGGCGCAGAGGTCCCCACGCCGCTTTGCGATAGGACTGGGCCGCCGCTGACCACGTCGCCGGTCGAGCGCTTCATCTTCGCGGTCGCGCTGTCCGGCGGCGGCGTTATGCCATCGGTGATGGGCGGCGCATCGATCGCGCGCAGCACGAGCAACCAGTCTTCCTGCTTCGCTTTCTGCGGCGCGTCCGTCGATGTGATTTTCTCGTCTTGTGAATTTTCCTCGGGCCCGGAAGGCGCGTCCGCCACCGCGCGTTTTAAAATCAAGACGGGCGTTCCACGGCCAAACTGGAAAATGCGCGGCGCATCGCGGCCGGGCTCGACGCGCAAGTTGCTGAGGGTTTTGGTGCGGCCGGTGGCCTGGACCGGCATTGTGCGGGTTTTCTCCAGGAGCGCCGCGCTCTTCGTCCACAGGTCGGAGTCCATCATTTGCCGAGAGTCGCGCATCCAGCCAATCGTGCCGGAAGAAGTGCGCACCTGCATGGCCGGACCTTCGACGCGCACGACTTCCAGGCGGTCGCCGTAATGCACTTCGCCGACGGACTCGCGCACCTGCGCCAGTGTATTCCAAAGAATCACGTCGCGATCGGCGACATAGCCGACCGAGATGGCCTTGGGAGGCCCGGAATGAAGTTTCCAGTACAGCAGCGCGCCGAGGATGAGAAGGACTGGAATAAATCCCAGCTTGCGCGCGATACGCCAAAACATTTTTTAGTGATCTCCGAAAGTAATGCCGACCGCCCGCGCCGTCCGAACCATACTGCCTTTGGGATCCACCAGCCGCACTTCGCCCACCGCCTCGTCCAGCGTGACCGATTCAATTTCACCGGATCGCAGGCAAACCATGCGCCCGAAATCGCCCCGCGAGACCAGTTCCACCGCCTCCACGCCAAATCGCGTGGCCAGGATACGATCAAACGGGCTGGGCGATCCGCCGCGCTGGATGTGGCCGAGCACCGTGACGCGCACATCCTGTTTCAGGCGCGCGTGAATGGCGTCGCCAATCAGGATCCCAAGTTGGCCGGGACGCGGCGCGGGATTGCGCTTCTCGACGAAATCCCGCGGCGGCAGTTTCACGCCCTCGGCGACAACCACCAGCGAGAATTTCTTTCCGGTAGCGGCGCGTTCGCGCAGCTTTTCGCACACCGTCTCGATGGTAAAGGGAATCTCCGGAATCAGAATTACATCCGCGCCTCCGGCGATTCCCGAGTGCAGCGCGATCCATCCGGCGTCGCGTCCCATCACTTCGATGACCATCACGCGGCCGTGCGATTCCGCTGTCGTGTGCAGGCGGTCGATGGCGTCGGTGGCCACATGCAGCGCGGTATCGAATCCAAAAGTAACTTCTGTGGCGGACAAATCGTTGTCGATAGTCTTGGGCACGCCGACGATGGGAAGACCCAGCCGCCCCAGGTCGCGCGCAATGGTCAGCGTGCCGTCGCCGCCGATGGCAACTACCGCGTCGATGCCCAATTCTCGGGCATTCTCAATGCAGCGCAGCGAATAGTCGTGCTCCACCGTTTTGCCGCCTTCGTCGACTTTGTAGTGAAACGGATTTCCACGATTGGTGGTGCCCAGGATTGTTCCGCCGCGCGGCAATATCCCGGCGATGGATTCCACGGTGAGCGGCATGGTGCGCTCGGGCCAAATCAGCCCGTCAAATCCATCGTTGATTCCAATGACGCGCCAGCCGTGTCCCAGAATGGCCGCCCGCACCGCCCCGCGAATCACGGCGTTCAGCCCGGGGCAGTCGCCTCCTCCGTTCGCGATACCAATGGTCTGGATGGTCTGATCCATAGGACCTCTGTAAGCGGCAGGCTACAGGGCCTGAAACGCGAGTTGCTATTCTACACCATCCGCGAAACGCACCCGCGCAGTTGAAGCCTATCCGCCAAGAGACGCGGGAACCGCCAGGAGATGTGTTCGCGCGCGTGTGGGAGCATTGCGCCGCGGTCGGCGAGGCACGCCATCCGCCTGTTCTGGATGAAACCCAAAATGCTTTTCATAACTCCATAAAGTGGTATCCTCCGCGTTGAAACGTGAGGGGCCCGGACCTTGACCGCTGATTTCTAGGAGCAAATTCGATGGAGCGAAAAAAAGCGAAAGAATTTCCGCAGGAGTTGCTGGATCATTTTGACTTGTATGTGCACGGCGATATCAGCCGCCGCGAATTTCTGGACCGCGCCAACAAGTACGCAGTGGGCGGCATGACGGCGATGGCCATTTGGGAAAGCCTGCGCCCGAATTATGCCTTCGCGCAGCAGGTGCCCAAGGATGATGAACGGATCAAGGCGGAATACGCGACGGTGTCTTCGCCGCAGGGAAATGGCAGCATCAAGGGATATTACGCGCGTCCCGCGAAGGCCGCGGGCAAGCTTCCCGGCGTTTTGGTGATTCACGAAAATCGCGGGCTGAATCCCTACGTCGAGGATGTGGCACGACGCCTTGCAGTCGCCAATTTTCTGGCGTTCGCGCCCGATGGCCTGACTTCGCTTGGCGGCTATCCCGGCGAGGAAGAAAAGGCCCTGGCGCTATTTCCGAAAGTGGACGGTGGCAAAATGTTTGAGGACTTCGTGGCTTCCTACGGGTGGTTGAAAGCGCGGCCGGAGTGCTCCGGGAAAATGGGCGCGGTGGGATTCTGTTTCGGCGGGACCACCGTGAACAAGCTGGCGGTGCGGTTGCCCGATCTCGCGGCTGCTGTCCCGTTCTACGGCGGACAGCCTTCGGCGGAAGACACCGCGAAAATCAAGGCGCCGCTATTGATCCACTACGCGTCGCTGGACACGCGCATTACCAGCGGCTGGCCGGCCTGGGAAGAGGCGCTGAAGGCCAACCACGTTACGTACACGGCGTACATCTATGACGGCGCGAATCACGGATTTCACAATGACACGACGCCGCGCTATGACGAGGCCGCTGCGAAACTGGCCTGGCAGCGCACCATCGAGTTTTTCAACAAAAATTTACGGGGCTGATGGGTTCGGAGATTATCTTTTTTGTAGCGCCCGCCTTCAGTGCGGGCATTGTGCTTGCACCGGGGATGCCCGCCTGAAGGCGGGCGCTACATTGGTTCCGAGCGAACTCGCGCAGCCCGGGCTCACGAATGGAACCCCACAGGCTGAAGCCTGTGCCACTTTCTTGCATCAATTTGTTGCCGGCAACCGGTATGCGATCAACTCTCCGGGATAGCCGGGGCCACTGACCGCCACCACTACGTATTGCTGCCCGTTCAACATGTAGGTCATCGGCGAGCCGCTTTGCGGCGCGGGCATGTAGACTGCGCCGGCATCTTTTCCGGTGGCCTTGTCATAGGCGCGCAGCATTGCCCCGCGCGTTCCGGAGGGCAGCGTCACGTTGATTGCTTCTCCTGCGATCACCAGGCTCTTGGTGGTGAGCACGCCGATCAATCCGGTGCTCCCCGTGCGCGGAATATTCAGGCCGGCGAGTGCCGGGCTGTTGCGGACGTTATCCGGAGTTTGGCCGTGCGCCACCTGCCAGACGATTTCGCCCTTGTCCAGATTGATCGCCGTGATGCGGCCGTAAGGCGGCTTCAAGAGAGGCAGACCTCGCACGAGCAAGACCGGCTCGCCGCTTTCCGGATTCGCAGCGGGAAGCGGTGGCGCGCCCATCGGTCTTCCGGCGTGCGGCTCGAATCCGGCTGTGCCCTGGACGTATTCCATGTCGGAAATTTTTGCGTTGGGCGATGGGACGAGGCCCAGCGCGGAAATGTCGCTGCGTGAGTAGACGTACACTGTGTGGGTTTCGGGATCGTAGGAGCCGCCAGGCCAGTTCGCTCCGCCGAGCGCGCCGGGCGAAACGATGGTTGCCAGCGGGCCTCCCGCTTTGCTCACAGAGGGCGGCGTGAAGAGCGGCCCGATTCGATATTTGGAAACAAGGTCTTCGGCTTCCGCGTGCAGCGCCGGCGTGAAGTTGATCAGGCTGTCGCTCGATATGCCCTGGTTGTCGAACGCCGGCGGCTTGCTGGGAATCGGCTGGGTGGGCGAGTACCATTCTCCCGGAACATCGCCCTGGGGTACCGGCGTTTCCGGCATCGGCCAGATGGGCTGGCCGTTTTCACGGTTAAAAACGTAGAGGTAAGCCTGCTTGGTCGGCTGCGCCACGGCTTTCACTGTCCGGCCATTGATCGTGATGTCCGTGAGGATCGGAGCGCAGGGAATATCCATGTCCCACAGGCCGTGGTGAACGAGTTGAAAATGCCATTTGCGCTTGCCGGTCTCCAGATCGAGGGCCACCAGGCTTTCGCCGAATAGTCCGTTGCCCGGGCGGTCGCCGCCGAAATAGTCGCCGGTCGGCAACTCCACAGGCAGATACACCAGGCCAAGATTTTCATCCACGGAGATCTGTCCCCAGACTCCGGTGTTTCCGGTGTAGGCCCAGGACTCCTTGAGCCAGGTCTCGTTTCCGAATTCGTTGGGGAGCGGGATGGTGTGAAAAATCCAAATGCGTTTTCCGGTGCGTACATCAAATGCGCGGACATAGCCCTTCACATTTTTTCTGCTGTGGGGCACGCCGCCGGTGAGATGCGCGGCCCCGACGATCACCAAATTGCGCGCGACCACCGGAGTGGAATGCAGCCCGACTTCGCCGGTAATCAGGTCGATGTTCTGATCGTCGTCCTTCTTCAGATCCACCACGCCATCCACGCCAAACGAGTGCACGCGAATTCCGGTCTTGGCATCCAGCGCGATCAGCCGGTAGCCGGGCGTGACGTACAGAATTCGCTCTTCCTTGCCGTCTGTCCAATAAGCCACGCCGTGTCCCGAGAGTTGCCGCGGGGCGTTGGTCGCGCGCTCGCCTTCATTTTCGCTGTGCATCCACAGGAGTTCGCCGGTGGCCGCGTCCAACGCGAAGACCGCGCGCCGCGTTCCGCCCGTCGAGTACAGGACGCCGTGAACCATCAGCGGCGTGGATTCAAATTTGAATTCGGGCCGCGGGCCGAGCGAGTCCGTTTTGAAGCGCCAGGCAATCGCCAGCTTATTGAAATTGTCCGCATTGATCTGGTCGAGCGCGGCGTAGCGCGTGCTGGCGAGGTCGCCTCCGTAGGTTTGCCACTCGCCATTTTTCGCGCCGGTCTGCGCGCCCGCGGGCAAGGCGGCGGCAAGCGAGAAGAGAGTGAAAGCGCACGGCGCAATCCATCGAGAGGCCCGGATCATCGACTTCCTCCTGGGTAAGGAACGGTTTTCGATCTTTCACACCAGCCCGGTGTGGCAGCAAGTTGCGCCCTATTCTGTGCCGATTTTACGTTGTAGACAACAGATTAGTCCGGCGCAGGATTTTTTTCTGCTCAGGCGGAGACGGAGGGATGAACGCCGGTGAAATACGCTCAGGTGGTCTTGGTCTTACGGCGGAAGCGCTCCAGCAGCGCCGAGTGCAGGCGGCTGCGGACATCTTCGGGAAGCGGAACAGGTTCGGAGTTGCAGAAAATCTGGATGGTCTTGCGGCAGGTGTCTACTACGATGCGGCAATCGGTGCAGCGGCCCAGGTGCTCCTCGAGGTCGGTTCGCATGCTGGAGTCGAGGGCTCCATCGAGATAGCTGGACAATTCGAGAATTACTTTCTTGCAGTTCACTGCGTTTCGCTCCGTCGAAAATACTTGTTGAGTTTTTGGCGGAGCTTCAGCCGCGCCCGCAACAGGCGCGATTTTACCGCCGCCACCGAGATGCCCAGAATCTGGGCGGTCTCTTCCGTGGAAAGGCCCTCCACATCGCGCAGCAGAAAGGCGACGCGGAAAATCGGATCGAGTTCTCCGATCACACTGTTGAGAATTTCATTGAGCTCGGTCTGGGCGAACTTTTTCTCGGGGGAAGGGCCCCAGTCTTCAATCTCGCGGAAGACGGAGTCTTCACCGTCGGTTCCAGGGACGGGTTCGTCGAGTGAAACCTGATTGGGGCGGCGCTTGCGCAGCTTCATCAGCGCTTCGTTGACGGCGATGCGCACCAGCCAGGTGTAAAAGCGCGAGTCTCCCTGAAAGCGGTCCAGGTTCTGATAGGACTTCAGAAAAGCGTCCTGCATCACATCTTCCGCGTCCTCGCGGTTTTGGGTGATGTTCATTCCCAGGCGGAAGATCTTGCGTTCATAACGGTTTACCAGCTCTTCGAACGCGTGGGTGTCGCCGCCTTTGGCCAGGGACACCAGTGCGGCTTCGTCGTCGCGGACGATGGTGGAGGTCAGCGGTTTGGGGTCAGTGGCGCTCAATCTCCAGTGTGCTCCCGGCGGCCGGGAATGCAGGCCAGTCGCCTTCATTTGGCAGGGTACCATAGTTCTCCTTGGCTTTGCGTTTCCTGCCGGCCGGACCCTTTTCTTTCGATGCTGCGAGGGAAGGCTCGATTCAGCTTTTTTCGATTTTTTTTCAGAGCACACGGCGAAAAGAGGTTGCGCCGGAGGCGACGGGCAGGGTGGTAGAATTAGGCGTTTTCCTTTCAGGATCGTGGGGATGGATCCGGATTGCGTTCCGGCGGATTGGCTCGCGGAACGGCTGAGTACGAGAACCCAAATACCGACAAGTTTCCTCCGGCTCATATGCGAACACTGCCCGATTATCTGCGCAATGGAATGAGAATGATCATCGTCGGATGCAATCCCGGCGACCGCTCGGCCCGCGTCGGACACTACTATGCGGGGCGCGGAAATGAATTCTGGCCGCTGCTCTACGATTCCCGCGTGGTGCCGGAACTTCTGGATCATCGCGATGACAAGCGCATGATCGAATTCGGAATCGGCCTGACCGACCTGGTGAAGCGCCCGACGCGCGGCGTCGAGGAGTTAACGCGGGAGGAATACGCCGAGGGCCGCATCCTGCTGGCGCAGAAACTGGAGCAATACGCGCCGCAGGTGATCGCCTTCAACGGCGTGGGCACGTTCGAAAATTTCGCGCAGCGCCCGTGCAAGCCCGGGCTGCAGAAGGCGCGCCTCTACGGCGCGCAGGTGTTTGTCCTGCCGTCAACCAGCGCAAAAAACGCCAACGGCCGCGGCCAAAAGCTTCGCTACTTCCGCCAGCTTGCCAAAGTACTCGAAAAACTGCCAAAGTAGACCATCACCGGCCCAGTGAAGAACTGGCGCCGATGTAAATTTGAGACGAAGCCATCTCATAAATGGTCAGGCCCAGAACTCAATGGCGCTTCAGGGGCTAAAGCCCTTGTTTGCCGGGCTCTGAATGTCGCGGCTGAAGCCGCGACCCACAAAGACTATTTATGAGATGGGTTCATTTCAGATTATTTCAGATTTGAAATTTGAAATCTGAAATCTCCGTCTGGCGGCGCCCGCCAGCGTTTTCGGGAGAGAGAAATCGTGAAGGCAAAAATCAAGTTCCTGCAGAAGCCGTCCTGCACCACCTGCCGCAAGGCCAAGGCGTTTCTGGAAAAGCGAAAAGTCGAAATGGAATTGCGCGATCTGGGCAAGGATCGCATGTCGGTCGCAGAGCTCGACGAGCTGATCGGCAAGCGCGACTACCGCCAGTTTCTGAATACCCGCAATGAACTGTACCGCACGCGCAAGATGGGCCAGAATCCGCCGACACGCGAAGAAGCCCTGAAGTTGATGGCTGAGGAGCCGAATCTGATTCGCCGCCCGGTGGTGCTGCGCGGCGCGGACCTGGTGCTTGGGTATGACGAGGAAGCGCTCAAGAGAATTGCCAAGTAGTGCGAGCAGGGAGAGCAAAGTATTTCGATGAGCCTGAGTGAAAAAGTAGCGCTGCTGCAAGGCGACCTGACGGAGATGGACGTCGACGCCATCGTCAACGCCGCCAACAATGACTTGCAGCTCGGCGGCGGTGTGGCCGGTGCGATTCGCAGGAAGGGCGGCGACGCCATTCAGCAGGAGTGCGACGCCATCGGCAGCATTCCAGTCGGCGGGGCGGCCATCACCACGGGCGGCAAATTGCGGGCGCGCTTCGTGATTCATGCTGCCAGCATGCAACTGGGGGGAGAGACTTCAGCCCGGGCGCTGCGAAGCTCCACGGCACACGCGCTGCGCATCGCTTCGGAGCGCGGGCTGCGCTCCATCGCCTTTCCCGCGGTCGGCACGGGGATCGCCGGCTTTCCGATTCCGGAATGCGCCCGGATCATGCTGCGCGAAGTTGCCGAGCATTTGAAGGCGCCTACCTCGCTGGAGAAAATTTACTTCGTGTTATTCGATGCGGGCGCCCTTTCCGAATTTGAAAAAGCCCTTGCGGAAATTGCCGATGGCGGCGACAAGCAATCCGCGTTTGAGGCGGGACACCGGTGATCGATCTGGCCGACAAAGTTCGCGCGGAGCTTTCCCAGTACGAGCACCCGCTCTTCGTTTTCGACGCGCGGCCTGCCGCTGAGGGCGTCGAGGTGCTCATCCAATATTCGCCGCCCGAACCGCAGGTGCACACCTACGTCTTCCTGATGCGCCCTCGTGAAATTGAGAGCAAGCAGTTTCCATGGATTTTTCAGAAGCAGCTCTACGATTGCCTGCATGATTTCATCGTCGAGATGTTTACCTGCAATCCCCAGCGACAGGACGTATGACCGCCGGATCCGCTCCTGAATCCAGCGCCCGAAGTAGCGCGGCACAACCCGGCGAGCACGCGCGCGCACTCTCTGAAATTCTGGCCGCGCGTATTCTCGACGCCGGCCCGATTCCGTTTGCCGAGTTCATGCGCGAGTGCCTGTACCATCCTGTGCACGGATATTATTCGCGCGCCAGTGCGCGGCGTTTCGGCGACTACTACACCAGCGTTGACGTCCACCCAATATTCGGGCGGCTTCTGGCGCGGCAGTTCGCCGAAATGTGGGAATTGCTGGGCTCGCCGCGGCCGTTCGTCGTGGCGGAGGCGGCTGCAGGCGTGGGCCGGCTGGCCGGACACATCCTGGATTTCAGCGCGCGGGAGTTGCCGGAGTTCTACGCCGCGCTGGAATATGTGGCCGTCGAACGCTCCGGCGCGCGCCGTGGGGAACATGCTGCCCTTCTTGCGGCCCATCGGGTTGCGGGCCGCGTTTCGAGCGCCGCTGAAATTCCGCGCGCCATTTCCGCGGGTTGCATTTTTTCCAATGAATTGCTGGACGCGCTGCCGGTGCACCGGGTCATCCTGCAGAGTGGCGAGCTGCATGAAATCTGTGTGGGGTTCGATGCCGGCAAATTCGTCGATGTCATCGCCAGTCCGACGACGCCGGCCCTCGTACAATATTTTCAGGAGCAGGGAATCGCACTGGAAGAAGGTCAGCAGGCCGAGGTTTGTTTTGAAGCCTGCGACTGGATCGAAAGCGCCGGACGCGCGCTCGATCGCGGCTTCGTCCTGACCATCGATTACGGCCACGAGGCCCGCGCATTGTATGACGAAAACCATAATCGCGGAACGCTGCTGGCGTATCGCGACCACGCGGTCAGCGAAAATCTGCTCGATCTGCCGGGAGAGCAGGATCTGACTGCACACGTGAATTTCACTGCATTGGATCAGTGCGGCCGGCGGGCGGGACTCGTTCGCACCGGCCTCGTCACGCAATCGCAATTTCTGGTCGCGCTCGGTCGCGGGAATGAGTTCGCCGATTTGTATGAAGCGGGACAAACGGAAATGGAGAAACTGCGGGCGCGGCTGCTGCTGAAGAACCTCATTCATCCGGAAGGACTGGGGGAAAAATTCCAGGTGCTGGTGCAGCACAAAGGAATCGACGCGCCTCGGTTGACTGGATTGTCCGGCTACTGAAGATTCATGGTGCTGTGGCGCATGCTATGCGGGATGCGGTTGTGGCTATACAAACGGAACCCCACAGGCTGAAGCCTGTGCCACTTAGGCGCCCGTTTCGCTGTAGGCTTTCTTCAACGATTTTTCGGCTTCGGCCTGGGCGCCGCCGGTATCGTCGGCGGTTTGCTTGGCCTTGCTATATTCGTTGACGGCGCGCGTGCGGTCTCCCTGAATGTCGTAAATCCTGCCCAGGTAGATGTGCGACCAGACTTCGGTCCACTTGGTGGTCAAGTCGGTGGCCCCGTCGAGCGCGTCTCGGAACGATTGCGCGGACGCTGCGTAGTTACGCTGGTAGAAAAATGCTTCGCCCATGCGGAAGTCCGCCAGTGCGTTCAGGCGATCCTGCTCGAGGGCCTTCTGATACTGCTGCACCGCATCGTAGTAGCGGCCCAGCGCGGCCAGCGATTCTCCGCGGGCGATGATCCCGCGCACTCGTAGCTTCTGGCTGGATTTCAAAATGTAGTCGTGCGGATCGATGACGATTCCGTTGGGCTTGGGCCGCCCGAACGTCTCCACCGTAAACGTGGATTCCTTTCCGGAAAGCGTGATGGTCTTGTACTCGGGATTTCCTTCCGTTTGGACTTCAATCTCCACGTCCATGTGGAACACATCGAGATTCTGCTTAGCCTTGCCGACAATCCGGAATCCCTTCTTGGTACGGTAGACCACATATTCCAGGTTGAATTCCGGAACTCCCGTGGAGTCCAGCCACTGCGTGAAGAACGGCCGCAGGCTGGTGGGCTCCGCGGACGCGGCGGGCGTGTTGCCCATCTTGAATTCCGCGGGCGCCGGCTGGGACAGGCGGGCCTCCGCCAGCTTTTCAAAATCCTCCACGCGCGCTGATTTGCCGGCGTAGTGCGAATAAAAATCCTTCAGCAGGGCGCTGAAATTGGCGTCGCCAATGATCGAGCGAAGCATGTGAAACACCATCGCGCCCTTGTTCACCACCACCGATTGATATTCGTCCGAGCCTGCCTCGAGCCGCCCGGCATCGGCGATGGGCGCGGAATCGTCAAACATCAGCGCGCCGACCGCGAAATCTTCCAGCGCTTTATTCATGCCTTCCTTGCCGTCGGATTGCTCGACGTACAGGCCTTCGGAGTAGCGCGACAGCCCGTCGGTGACCCACACGTCCGACGAAGTGGCCGGTGTGACCTGCGCGCCCCACCACTGGTGCGCCACCAGGTCCGCGAGCAGCCGCTCGTTCGGCTTCGGCGTCCAATTGCGCGCGCTCACCAGCACCAGGCCCGGCGCGGCAAAGCCGTCGACCGTGCCGTCAGGAAGCTGCGCAACGGTCAAGCCGGGATCGGGCAAAGCGCCGAAGTCGTCGTTGAAAAAAACGAGAACGTGCGAGATGGCGTCGGCGTAGGCGGGAGCGGTATTCGCGGTGGCCGCCGGCGTATAGATGGAATAGGCCGCGCCCTGGGCGCGCTGCGGACTGAGCTGCAGTGGGGCGAAAACGAACGTCCCCGCATCTTCCGGTTTGTCCACCCGGTAGGTGTACAGCATGCGCTCGTTTTCCATCGAGGGCGGCGCCGGCGCGCTGGTCGGCGAAACGGGCGCGCCGCGGCGCGCATTGCCCAGTGCGACCGCCGTCGGGGGTGCGGCGCTGGCGGGCGCGGAAATTTTGGGAGTGACCGACTGCGGCGCGCCAACCGGAGTTCCAGTGCCGACCACGGTCATGGTGCCGGGAACTTCGATCTGAAAAATTCCGGTGTAGCGATTGGCGGGGAAATCGGTCAGCGGAAACCACCGCGAGGGAAGCAGCAGGTAGCCGCCGTCTCGGGCGACGTAGGCCATGCGCACCGGCTGGTTGGGATCGTTCAGCCGGCTAGAAAGCGGACCGCCGTAATCAAAAAATAGAGTAACCTTTCCGCCGACTGGCACCGTATCGGCCAGCGTGACGTGCAATTTCAATCCGGAACTGTCATCACGATCGTAGCTGACCGGCTTGCCCGAAACGTCGCGGACGGAGTTGACGCGCAGGTTCTGATTCAGCTCCACATCCACCACTCGGGCTGCTTCGCTGGCGGCAAAGTCCACCTTGGCCTGCGCATTCATCACCTGGCCAACGGTGTCCAGTGAGGCCCGCACTTCGTAATTGGTGGCGTGAAATGCGTTGCCGGGAAGGGTCTGGACGGGCGCGACTCCTCGTGCCGGCCCTTGGGGCGCTCCCGGAGACTGCGCCCACACGTGAGTGGCGACGAGCGCCAAGCCAGCCAGGATTAAAAACGGTCGGAATTTCGGCATGGGCTTCAGGTGCCTTCCTCCGGCGGAGAACAGGTATCACATCTAGGATACCAACTAGGCCGGATGAGTTGCCAGTGCCTAGTAGGACAGGCTTCAGCCTGTCTGCTTTTCCGCGACACAGAGGAAAAAGCAGATCCCTCGGGCAAACCCAGCCCTTCGGAATGACAGTTTTGAGATCGTCCGGATCCTGTGAAGTCCGCGCAATTAGCACCCCGCATCATTTCGGGCCCGAGTCGTTCAACATTCCCGCGATCAGATCCGCCGCGCGATCCACGGCGCCTGGTGGACCCAGTTTTTCCCGCACTTTCGCCAGGCCCCGGCGCATTTCGGCGCGCTTGTCCGGCGAATCGAGCAGTCGAATGGCCTCATTCGAGAGCCGCTCCGGCGTGAAATCCTTCTGCACCAGTTCCGGCACCATGCGCTCTCCGGCGATCAGATTCACCATGGCGAACATCGGCGTGCGCACCAGCAGCCGGGCAATCGCGGCCGTCAGCGGAGCGAGGCGGTAGACCACGATCATCGGCGCGTCCATCAGCGCGGCTTCCACGGTGGCTGTCCCGCTGGACACGATGGAGACATCCGCGGCTCCCAGCGCGTCGTAAGTCGCGTCTTCGACGACGTGAATGGCGATGCCGGCGGGGAGGTACTGGCTGATCTGCGA